>JBCBVN010000020.1:16103-23592 GCA_039817625.1 Bacteroidota bacterium | reverse complement strand
AATAAAATAAAAAAAAAGACAACAACAACATATTGAAGCATAAAAAAGAATAAAAAAAAAAAAAAAAAAAACACCACCACCACCAGCATCATCATCACCACCAAAACTGCCAAACTCACCACCACCACCATTCTCCTTCGCCAGCAACTGGTTGTTTGGCCACAGACGAGCGGGGAAACGAAAGAACCCACCACGGCATACCGCCGCGCGCAGGCCACCTGCTTATCTAACTTGGCCTACTACGGCTATGCGCCCGATCGCGAGGGGCTGGCACAGCTAGAGCAGTGTGATCTCGAAACCCTCAAAAGCTGGTGGGCCAAGCTGGAACCGAGTCTCAAATCGGAATCTGGAGAAGATCGAAATATCGGTGACAGCATCGTATACCAGAACTTCCCGGAGGAGGTGCTGGCCATGGACGAGGTTGAGTACTGGTTCAAGCAAATCCTGATGTACCTGGGTGTACCCAAGGAAACGATGCGGGAAGCACCGAAAGACCGACCGACCCTATTTGAAGAGGTTGACATCAAAATATTGAGGCCAGCAAGTGAAGGCAGCCTGGAGGGCATCTTAACATCCCACCTGCGGAAGTCTAAAGTATGGATCCCTACTGAGCGGGAAGAAATCGAGTGGTTCGCAGCAAATGGCTATGCCCTGAACTTGTCAGAAGTGCCTTTCAAGGAGAATATGATCTTCGCGGGCCTGGCTGGTATGCAGGCTGGTCAGGAGGTGCGCATCGATACTACGACCGATGTGCTGCGCTTTTATGCGGGCTTGTCGCAGGGCGATATCAGTCTGAAAACGAATACTAAATTTGTGTCTTTGCCGCGTAGCCAGCGTCGGCAAATCGTGCGGATGCTTTCGGAAGTTGGCGATCTGGAAGAAGGTTTGGTGCGCCACCGCAACAAGTGGAAGCGCGCGCTCCACGCCCTGCATATTGGCGAATATGAAAAGGCATTCCCGGAAGTGGTACAGGTAGCCAATAGATTGCGCAACGGCAAACTGATGCGCACCTTCAATGGGCAGGTAGAAATGCTCATTGTATCAAAAGACAAGGGGGTGCTGAATTTGCTGCAATCCCGCCCCGGCGATTTTGCACGCAGGCTGGCACATATGGTCAGGCTGTTTGAAACCGATTCCGTAAAAGCCTTTGGCCAGATAGTCGACCAGCTTCCCCTGAACAATCTGCTCAGATTACTCAAGGTGTTGGAAAGGTATAATGAAATCGATGCCTGGGCCGTGGCGCCCAAAGGTAGCTGGAACAAGATACAGATCCTGGAAAAGGATGCTGACCACAGGTTGCCCGAATCAGAGCGGCAAGCACTGGTACATCTGCTGGAGCACGAGATCAGCCTGCGCATGAACGAAAAATTTCCGCAAGGCGTGCAGCTCGACGAGCGCACGAAGTGGATCAAGCTGCCAACTAATAATGCCGATGGAGCCTTACCCTACGGATCGGGTACGGTTTTTCCCCTGGCCAGCAACATCAAATTCATTCGCTCAGCCACCTACTGGGTTTCCCCTGGTCGCACCTGCTGGATGGACAATGGTTGGAATTTTTTCCGTGAAGACTGGTCGCCAGTAGGTACGATTGCCTGGAATTCAACAAACCAAATGAATCCTGCAGCTATATTCTCGGGAGATCCGGTGAATACACATAACGCAGCGGGAAAAGCCGGCCAAATCATCGATCTTTACCTAGATCAGTTGGTCGAAAAAGGCGTTCGCTATGCCGTTTGGAATATACTTTCCTATTCGCGTATTCCCTTTGACCGGGCCGATGAAGTCATGGGCTTGCTACAAGTAGGCGAAGAGCCCGTATCGGGTAAGCTGATCGAGCCGAGCCGCAGTCAGTTTGTTTTTAAGGTAACGGGAAATGCCCTGACCAACTACGTATGCATCCTAGATTCGACTACTCGGCAGATCATCTACCTCGATGCCCCACTACCTGGCAAAGTGAGCAGCGCCAGGTACAATACTGATTATCTGGCAGATAAAATGCCTGTATTTGTAGACTATCTGGGAACTATTCCTTCTGTCTATGATGTTATGCGACACGTAAAGCCGTCGACCAATGGGCTGCCCGTGCTTTACGACGATACCGATCAGGTTGTTGAGGCCAAGCAGGCTTATGTCTTTACACCCAAAAATGAAGACAGCAGCTACGATGCACTTACACTTACTGACCTGATTGATTGACCGGGCTTTTCGCACAAGCAAGATACATGACGGCCATAATAGAGCTTCCTTCTAATCCAACTGAAAATTTAAGCGCTATTACTTTCCGTCACCCATACAAATTGGCCATAGGCTACCTTCCTTCTGTCAACTTAATATGCTTCCCCTATGGGGGGCGTACTCATACAGGTGGCTTGCTTTCCAATTTCTACGATTTGCATTCGCGCAAAAGCCCATAGGTATGCTGAAGTCTGTATCGCTTGCCCATCCCTTCTTACTCCTCCTCAGACTTCCGCCTAGGCCTAAACCTCATCCCGTATCCAAGCTGAAGTCGTTGCTCGCGGAAACCGAAGCCGAGGTCGCTGTTGCGTTCCAGCCAGGAGAAGCCGGCAGTCAGCTGATGAATTTCGTTTAATGACCAGGTCATATTGGCCCGCAGGACGTTACTCAGGCCATCGGCCTCGCCATTGACCAGATTGCGATTGAAGGTATTGGAAGCCGAAAGCCTCAGCTTGTCTTCTGCCAGCTGGTGTTGTACACCAAGCGTAATGCCGTAGGAAGATGTCGGCTGTACAGCCAGCTCGATGCGGTTGAAGTTGACATTGCCACTGAGCTGGGTTTTCTGGTTGGGAAAGCGATGGGTGTAACCCAAAGTAGAAAACAAGGTATTGATTTGGGTGAAGCCTTCATTGAGCGGGTTATCATTGTCGGTGCGCTGCAAGTTGAGGGTGACCAACCAGTTTCCGCTGGCTCCATCGCTACTACTCGTACTGAGGTACCAGCTACCACCGATGTTTTCCGTAGTGGAAGCGATGCGGAGGGTATCGTTGAGCACGATCAATGCAGAGGGCCTTTGATCCTGGCTAAAGTTGCTATACTGCATACTCAAGCCCCAGTTGTCTCCGCCTTGCCACAGCAAATTGCCTGCACCTATTACCCGCCGGTTGGTTTCCAGGCGCTGCTCGTAGAGGTTATTGCGCTGTATACCCAGACTACCCTGAAGTCGTACCCGGTTGCGGAATAATCCGAAGCCACTATTGATGCGGTAGTTTTCCCAATCGCCATTGAGAAAGTAAGTGCCCATACTCTCAAATCCCGGATCGATACGCTCGTACTCCGCACCGATATTGAAGGCGCGCAATCGGTATTTAAACCCTCCCCGAATGGCCAGCCCTGCCTGATTGGAAAAGCGAGCGGTAAACAATGGCTCGATCAGGCTAGAGACCGGAGCTTCGTTGATGGGCAGCTCTTCTGAGTTGAGGTTGCGATTGAAGCCCGAGCCAGCTGCTTCGAGAAAGAGATTAAAATTTTGCCCGATGCGCTGTTTAAAATCGATCCCCAAAACGATATTTTCGGCAGGTGGCGGCAGGTCCAGGCTATCGAGCTGATCAGCGTCCAAATTGAGGTCTCGGTCTTCTGCCCGAAAGTAGGTGATATCGAAGTGACTCTCATCGGTTCCAAATCCGATGCGGCCACCCCAGGCCATTCGATTGTATAGTGGCTGACGCGTAAAAAGGTCGATATCTTCAGATACTTCTCGCACACCCTGGCGCAAGCGACCGTACATACCTGCCAGGCGGAGCTTGCCCGACTGCACTTCTACTCCACCCCCTAGAAAGGTGTGGTTATTGAGGGTAAATCTTCCAAAATTCAAGTTGCGGTAACCTGCATGGACCGTAAGGGACTTGTATCTGGGCGATAGCCCAAACTGACTAAAAACAGGTCCTCTAATATTGGGTCGCTGGCGCCCGATGGCCCAGCTAATAGGAATATTGAACTCTTCCAGTAGCTGAATATTGAGATTGCCGTTGGCGGTCACCTGAAATGGGTTGGCCCTGGAAGGCAAGCCCTCGGCCCGATAAAACTGCATCCCAAACTGAAGGCTACCAGAAACTTGAGCAGCTTGGCGGTTGGTCAGGTTTTGCAAATCCTGGCCCGCCAGTCCAAGGGCAGTCAGAAAAGATAAACAAATGAAAAGTGAGCGCATGAACATGAGTTTTAGATTGGAATAATCTTCGAAAGAATGGCTTCAAGAATCATCTCAATTCAAATATTCCGGACCGACTTCCGTCCTGGTATACCACTTGCACAGCCCATTTATCGTCGGGGCTTTGGTTGGCCAGCATGGTCCACGATGACTGAGGAGCAGCAAGCCGACGCATAGGCGTCATGCCACGCTCGCCTTGGGCGTAGTAGACTATGGTTTCGCTAGCCTGGGTCGGGATAGACCAGTGAAGCATGGGCATGTCTCCATCGTTTGAGCATGGAGGATCAGCTGCGGAAGTCTGCCTGCCTGCCGCGGGCAGGCAGGTCCAAACACTAATGACTTCGCCGCGCGAACTCGCCTGCCCTGAGCGTATTTGAATGGGCCTGGAATCCACAAATAGCCCCGCATCGTCTGTAGACCTGATTCGGTAGGTATAGGCAGTTCTTGGTGTCGTCGTAGAATCGACCGTACTATTGATCGAACTGGCCATTTCGGCAACCCTCTCCCAATCGCCATCACCGGCCTGCCGCCAGAGACTTTGCTCCGTAAGATCAGGGCTGCTGCTGGGGCGCCAGCTCAGTGCTATCTGACTTCCACGGGCGCTGTAGTCGGTGAAAACCGCAGCAGTCGGTGGCACTTTGTCGGGCCTTTGCAAGGCTACGATCTCACCATAAGCAGATGGATTGAAGTTGTTGTCGAGCGCTACCAGCCGATAGTAAACGGTCTCGTTAAGTACCTCCAGGCGAGTAGAATCGAAAAAGTAGTTTTGTCTGACGATATCGTGGCTCACCTGCAAAAATTCGCGGTCGCGAGCATGGCTCACATACACACGATATCCGTGTAAGTCGGGTTCTTCACCGGGCTCCCAGATGAGAAACACATTGCCCAGGCTATCAATTTTACCACTCAAACCCGTAGGCGCTTCGGGTGGGTCTGTGTCGTTCCAATATCCCAGTCCAATGGGTCCGGGACTAATGTTGCCGCTGGTATCCACACTATGCACCTGGTAGTAATTGGGCGTGTAGGGCAATGGCGTTTCATCTACAAAACGAGTTGTTCCTGCGGGAATAAGTCGTTCGTGGATGGGCTCGAATTCACTGGTATAACTACGTCCTCGGGTCACGACATAGCCATCCAGGTCCGGTGTAGCTTCCATGGCGGGCGTCCACTCGATCAGCCAACTCCCATCCTCGCGGTCTGTAGCACTGACTGCCTGAACAGGAGACGGCGCCCTTTTGTCGACACCTTGTGCGGTGATGGGTTCCGTAGGCTCGCTTACCTCAGCAAACGAGTTGATGCCACGCAGTCTGTAGTAGCGCGCCTGGTAATTTTCATCGAGTCTCAACTCGTGAAAGAAGTAATCCGACTCAGCCACTTTCACCAGTGGCCATTGTGGCTCTCTGGAAAAATTGGTGCCGTCATCACTGATTTCCAGATAGTAGGCTATGTAGCGGCTGGAATTAATGCCTGTCGGCCAACGCAGTCGCAGCTGATGGTCACCTTCATCGATCTCCAGGCCATATACCGGCCCGAAGGGATATGGATCGCTGGATCTAACCCGAATCGGATCGCAGTTCAGCTCCTCTGCCTCAACTTCTTCCGTTGGGGCCAGGATGACGCGGTATTCATAGATCATCCCGGCTTGTACATTTCGATCCACCAACCGCCAACCCAGGGCCGTCGCCGCTTCTACCGATAGATCTGCATTAAGTACAGCCAGAAAGTATCGTTGGTCCTGTTCTGTCAATCGATCTTTTGCCTGGCCCATCGGCCCTTCTTCAGCATTGGTCGATATTTCGGCTTCCCCGTGTAGCGCCTCGGCTACTGCTACTACATGAGGGTTGTCTGTATCACTGAAAGACTCAAACTCTGCAAGTTCGTAGTGGCGAATGCGCTCCTGGTGCAAGGGTGCAAAATCACCGCGCCCGGCGATGCGTCTTTGTACCACTACGCCTCTGGCCTGCATTTTACGCCAGGCTATGTAGCTACTCGGCGCCCATCGCAAGACCACACTATCTCCATGTGGCCGGGCGGTCAGGTAAATACTATCTGTCGTCAACACCTCGGTAGCTTCAGCAAATCCCATTGTCTGGATATGGACTTCCGCAGGTCGGACACTCCCCACAAAAACCGCGAATACCATACTCGTAAGTATCAGGCTAATAGGTTGCCTGAATAAGCTTTGATTGATAATAGGTTGTACGTTCATTTTAATTGACTTTGGGAAGTTGGCAACTGAAGTTCTGGTCCTCTATTCTGAAGAATCGTTCACCGGCAGGTCGCACTGGGTAAGGGAAGTAATCGATGTTTTGCCACTGCTTGAAGTAAGCTCTGATGGGCAGATAGTAGTGGAGATAAAAATTGTAGCTGGGCCCAAAATTCTGGCCTTGCATAGTTTCAAATCCTGGCTCGTTGGGAAGGGGTCCAAGATCATCTGAGCAATCTACCTCAGAGACAAAGAGGCCATCAGCATCCGTTTCGCTCATGATCATAAGCTCGCTGACTCCATCATCTACGAGCTGTCTGAACAAGCTGTAGTCTTTGAACGTGACCCACTCTGTAAAGTCCGTGAGCGCGATGTAACCGGCATTGCCCACCTGCACCTGGCCATTCCCTCCAGGCAGATTGGGATTTACTCCACCTCCTGAGTTTCCACCACCATTCATGATGAAGCCACCGTTGAGGGTAAAGCCCGGATTTCCACCACCACCGTTAGAAGGGGGCTCTTCGGGACGAGCATCATTTACCTCAGCGCCAGTTAGCATAACGTGGGTATTCTGTACGCTGACCCCATTCAGGCCAGATGGCAAGAATCCGAATTTGCTCCACTGGGTAAACTCGATCATCGGCTGGCTATAATCGTATAAATTGGGGGTGGGTGGACCAAATTCACGACCAATGCGACGACCGTAAGGTGCATCATCCTTGTACCTGCGCGCATCGAGGAATTGCTCATAAGGACCACCCGGATTTGCATATTGGTAAACAAACCAGGTATGTATTCCAAATGGGTGGAGGGGTGCATTTAGGTTACCATATCCAGCCAGCGGACCATCGATGTGCGAATTTTGATCGTCTGGATGATACAGGCTCTCTCCACACCAGGCATTATCGCTATTGGCAAATGGAGGTTCGAATAATCCGGAGTTGCCGTAGAAGACTTGAGAAGCCCAGTTATTCTCTCGCCCTGTAAACTCAAAGTCGGGTCGGTATTTAGTGGGCGTAGGTTGAGCATAGACGTACGGCCCATCAGTGACCTGATAATAGAATTGCCAGTACTGTGTCTCAAATCGATCAAAGCTCTCCTCACTATCAAGTAAGATATAC
>JBCBVN010000020.1:0-16093 GCA_039817625.1 Bacteroidota bacterium | reverse complement strand
GCAGATCAATGTAAGCCTGTCCTACAAACTCGCCATAGCCATACAGATCGTCGGTATTCAAAAGGACTTCCCGAGTAGGTGTTTGTGCTGGCTGATACACACTGACCTGATTGAGTTTCTCTGCCTTAGTCCTGAATTTTGAGGTTCTGAAATAAATGGGATTGACCATCAGGTTTTTAGTCACTGGCTCTTCTACCCTATTTCGCTCCAACAGCCGTCGAGACTCCCGCTCGATACCTCCTATGTTTCCTCCAGGATTTAGCCATTGATTGGGGCCTTCAAATCCGGGATTGTCATCATCGTCGGGCGATTGAATGGACAAGTTGGGGTATGGAATAGGCGTTGGCGCAGGCGGAGGAGCTACGTTTAAGAATTGACCACTACCCCCAGAATTACTTTGTTGGTCGCCTAAATTCACGAAGGCCATTGTCTGTAGTCCCATATTTCCGCCACCTTGTCCTTGACTTTGCTGTGGCATGATATTGAGCGTCATATTGCCCGGACCACCCCCACCAGGACCGTCACCTCCATTATCTAAGTCCAGGGCCACCATCTCCACTTCAGTATTGGTTGAGCTGTTGTTTCCACCTGGCGGGATAAAAATCCGAACTACCTGAAGCTCGTAAATGGTTTCTGGCTGCAAAAAGCCATTCGGGATCTGGAAGGTGATGCCTCCACCCGCCTGGGTGTTCATGGACTGCGGAATAACATCGTGGTGGGTCTCCGCTGCTACATCTATAAAGCGCACCCGGTATTGATAATTACCGGCTTCATTCAGCCCATCGGTAGGCTTAGGGCTCGACCTGAACAAGTCGTTGGCCTGCTCGTGCCAGAAATCGACAAAACCCGCCTGACTCTCGCCCTCCAGATAGTAGCGCTGCAAGGGGAACGGACGCCCGTCGTCTATACTGCCCGGCAATACATAATCTGGCGCAGCAGCTACTTTAAAACTGGTCTCATAGGTTTGGGTGTCGTAGTATTCATCGACATTATTCCCGTTGGCATTGGTGTAGCGTACGCCACGCACTTTGATTTCCATGCGAACGTCAGAAAACTCGGGAAGCTGCTCCGGCAGATCATATAGGCAAGAGTAGCCGTCTTCTTCGTACTGAGGCAGGCCTGTCCCTCCAGGATGTATGCTGTAGCCGCCCTGGCCTTGCTCCTTCGTCCACACTTTGAAACTGGTAATCTCGTACCCATAGTAGCGGGTGATCACTGGGTTGTCCATACCTTCTCCGGGCTCTTCGATGGCGAAGACGCCCTCTGGAAAGTTGAAGGCTACCTGAGGATTGGTAAAGATCGACTGACCATTGGCCCCGTCAACCGGATCGAAATCGGAGACGATGGGGATATCGTCAAAAATTCCACCGCCCTCTCCCGAGCATACCACCTGTTCACCATGCTCGAACTGGACTGAGGTATTAAACTTAATAAGCCCACCGAGTGCTTCTCCACTCAAGGCGACTTGCCCTTTCATCCAGGTGGGCTTTGGGCCAGCAAATTGCAAAACAGCCGCAGCATCAATAGCCGCAAAAGTGAATTTTCTGACCTTGCCAAATAGCTTGCCCTCTACTGAGCCCTCCACGCCCAGATACGCATAGGCCTGCCCATTGGCATACCAATTATTGAGGCCGAAATTATCTTGAGAGCATTCTTGTCCATTCAGGTCTTTTAGAATGAGGTCTCCCCCCATACCATAAGCAACATCTAATTTGAATATGGCCGCTTTGAAGTCCAGGCTGAAGTAGGTTCCCAGGCCAAAGGCAAACCCAGATGTAGTCTGGCCAGGCAGGGGTCCATTTTGGGGCGTCACCAAATTGCTGGATGCGAAGATGTCTTCTACTTCCTGTGGCAGGCGTGGCAAACCCGAGGGCAGGTCGTTGCCCATCATAAAGTAGCCGTCGATACCCGCCTGAATCTGCCCAACTACAAAATCGAATTCACTCTCGATTCGGAAGCGAGCTTCATCGTCTTGTGGATAGACATCTGGTGTCCAGGAACCCAGGTAAAAGTGCCATGGGTTATTTGCTTCTCCAGGCGCTGCCCCATAATATGCTTCCAGGGGTATATCTACACTTATGAAGCCGAGCAAATCCAAACTAAGTCCACCAGCAAACAGATACTCCTGATCTTCAAAATTCAGATCCAATAGCGCAGATCCATGAATCAACGCCCCGCCATCGCGGTCAGTCATATCCTGCATGACGTAGACATTGCCCTCCATCCACATCTGGGACACGCCAAACTCCTGGCTGATCTCCATACCAAATTCGAGATCGGCATTCATCGCTCGCTGAGTGCCTGAAAGGCCTATAATGACTTTGGCATTAAACCCGAACCGATCTTGATCAGGTACGTAGACGGCCCCACTACCTCCCTGCCCGAGTGACGACCCAAAGTCGGGTGCATTGGGCACATCATTCATAGTCAGGGGTTCATCCAAATCCAGCTGACGATCCATATTGAGGAAAAAACCACCACCAAAGCCATAGATCGACAGGGGCGTTGTTCCCAACTGTATACCCGGATCAGGTAGACCAACCAGTACGTCTATCATGAAGTAGCGATAGGGATCTGGATCGACCATTCTACCAACCTGCAGTTGCATTTGCGTCATGAAGTTGATCGGATTGATCATAATTTCTATATCACTGGCAAAACCATCTCCATACTCTTCATCTCCACTATAGAAATCGACATCTCCATTAAGGCTCAGGACTCCCATGTCCGCATCGATACTGACATTGTTGATTTCCGTCCGATCATATATAAATCGGTTTTGTCCCTCACTCCAGTTCCCGAATAAGGTAAAGGCTGTACTACCATCAAAGCCGTTGGCTATTTCAGTTAGCTTTAATCCAATATTGAACCGAAGACCAACTTCTCCTTCGTTGATTATCAACTCGATGGGGTCGTAATCGGGATCATCGGTTACGAGCTGTAGCGGGAAGTTGGCAAGGCCGCCCTGGGGCTGATCTTCCAAATCCAAACCGAAGGTTCCACTCGCCAAATGTGGTGATCCATTCTGACTCGTGATTACAAAATTTTCAAAATTGATCCCCGGCAGGCTAAAGTCTTGCACGGCCGAATCGTCCAGATCATCTCCCTGGTCCCAGCCTATGGAAATTTGGCCGTGAAGTTGGGCTGTGGGAATCCAGCTATTGCCTTCTTGTACGACTCCAATGGTAGAGTTTTCCATCAATTGCAGCTGAGCGACCCACATATCAACTTCTAGTTCGCTCCCCAGATCAATGGCAAAATCGAAGTCTCCTCCGGCACCGATGGGCGCCGTGAAGGAAAGTGTTTGATCTGATATCGGAACTCGGATACTGCCACTAAAGCCTGCAGCTTCCAGACTACTTGCCCTCACATCCAGGGTTAAGCCATCGATACCGAGTGCCCACCCGCCGATGCTACCATCATCTATATCGAGCAAATTACCTTCTACATCCACGTCCATCCAAATCCCCTCAGCTTCCAGCAGAATATCTTCAATGGCCACCGAGGCATCAATTCCAGATGGGAAAGAAAAATCTAAACCAGGTACATAGATGCCTTGCCACAAATCTTCATTGCCCGCCAGAGGGTGCTCATCGGGCAGATTAAAACCACCTACAGAGTTGGTATAAGAATGATCATATACAATTTGACCCTCGGCTAAAGAGAGTTCAAAATTGTCCAGACCAGGTATCGACCATTCCTCTTGATTCAGACTAACACTCGCTGTCCAGTCTTGGTAGTCGGAAACATCTGCTGTAAATGAAGCTTCCAGCGCTTGCCCCTGTGTGGCCACCAGATTTTGATCAAATTGCAAAATGGCATCGACAGAGAATTGCGAGATGCCATCCGAATTCCAGGAGATACTTGTGGCATCTTCTCCGCCTCTGAAGATGAGGTCGGTCCCTGTGCTCAACGCAAAAGCCTGATCCTCGGCCAAATACAAATCGGCGTCCTGGCCCAGATTTTCTGTTCCCAGACAAATATTCTTGCCCACAAACAGCAGCGAGCGACTGCCCTGAGCTTCCGGCAGGTCTACCTTCGCCACAATGGACATAAGTGCTCCCTGTGGCCCAAACTCCATGCCTGTCAGCATCAGTTCCATTCCGCCGGCCTGAAAGCCGATTGGTAAAAGTCGAGCCTGGTTGCCATTGCTCGAGTTTGGATTCAGCCAGTTGCCCTCATTCGCAAGCTGATCGGCTATCTGCTGAGCCAATGATTCGCTTAAGTCTCCTGGCAGAAAATTGTCTTGATCCAGATTCTCAGTCAGGCTACTCGGAATTAGTCCACTACCGTCTATCGCTCTAAGCACATCCTGGGCCTGATAGGCTTCTGCTGATGCATTGACGTCAAGGCCAAAAAATTCAACCCGCACACTGGCTTGTAGCTCGGGAATCTCTATTCGTCCGGTTCCGGAAATCGGGCTTGTACCACCACCCGTCAGTATTTCCATGACGAAGGGACCAACCTGAACATTGACTCCTGGTCCTAAGGTACCTGGATAGGGCGCCTGATTTTCGGGCAGGTCCATAGGGTTACAAGCCATGCCCATGACAAGTTGTGGCTCTGCCTCGTTGGGATTCTGATAATTGTTGGGAGGAGGGGGTGGTGGCGGATCATCATTGTCATCCACTTCAGCTATCAGTACCGTATTTGGCGGTTGAAAAATAAGTGAGGGTACGTAGGTGAACTGATGTAGCTCACTCTGTCCTCCCTGGGCAAAAATGGTCTGTCCCATCGGATCGTAGGCCGTCACTTGTACCGCATATTGCCGCCCGGGGTTTAAAGGGGGAAAGCTAAGGTCGTAGGGCAATAAATTGGCCATCAAATCATCGACTTCCAGATATGGCTGAACACCCGGTAAGAGTAGGGCGTCATTGGGATTATTCAAGCCCAACTCATCGAGATCATAGAGAGAAAAACGGTAGCGCGTACGACCCGGTATACCAGTAGCCGACCAGAGAAAGTTGACAAATTGGGGCTCAGTAGCCGGCACCTCTTCCCCATCAAAAGGGCTTATGATATAGGGTGGCGGTTGCTGCTGAACGAAAAAAACATCACAGCCGAAGTTATTACTAAGCGGCTGCTCGGTTACAAAATCACGAGCCTCAACGCAGAGGGTATACGTACCCTCAGGTATGGTTTCCGATTCATAAAGACGATCCCAGCTAATGCCGCTCAAGGCTATATCAGCTTCAGTCGGTGTGCCGAAAATGGCCCGTAAATCCTGGTAAGTAAGCGTCACCGTTTGGCCCGGTGCGATCAAGATGGGATTCATTGGCTGGAAGCCTGGTTCAAACGCCACTTCTATTCCATTATCGCCAGTAAGCTCAGGTACCAGCTTAAGCTCGTGAGCTCGCTGGCTAATATTCGTCAGGATCACCCGAATATCAGCTTCAAATTCGAGGAAAGCTTCCCAATAAATTGGCGGTGGATTGGGGACTATAACATTGATTTGAATAGGTTGTGCCCTCAGCGAGCCAGAGATTATAAGACCCAAAGCCAGTATAAAATATGAAAAGAGATAGGCAGGTCTTAGATTGTGGTATTTAGGGAATTGCATACAAAATCGATTTTCAGAAAACTTGTGTCTACAAGGTCTTCCCAATCGATTTTATGCTATTGGACTATTGTTGCAAATACTTGGACTCGCGTACCATCAACGCGATTGTTGCCTGTAATTACTGGGGCTGTGGCCATAAGCCTGTTTAAAAGCACGGCTGAAGTAAGCCGGATCGTTGAAGCCTGCGGCATAGGCTATTTCAGATACATCGAGCTGTGTATGAGTGAGTCGAGACTCGGCCCAGACGAGCCTGCGCTTTTGTATAAGCTTGCCTGGCGCCAGCCCACAGACCGCTGTCAACTTCCTGTGTAGTTGGGTACGACTCATCAACAACCTGGTTGCTAACCAGTCTACATTCAGCGCGTGGTTACTCCGTTCCTGGTCAATCAGCTCAAATACCTCTTGAATAAAAACATCTTCTGGACCTTGATCTTCCGGTTTGAAATCCTCTTGCTTGCTGGCATTCTGGTAGAAAGCCCTGATCCGTTCGCGCTGTAGCATCAGATTGCGTAAGCGCAGGCGAAGTTCCTCTTCATCAAAAGGCTTGGCGAGATAGGCATCTGCTCCAAACCGGTAGCCTTTCTTGCGCTCTTCGTCTCTGTACTTGGCGGTGAGCAGCAGTATTGGAATATGACTGGTTATTTTATCGCCTTTCAGTTTGTCGGTCATGATGTAACCATCCATAACGGGCATCATGACGTCGCTAACGATGAGGTCGGGTACATTTTGGGTCGCCATATCGATAGCTTCCTGCCCATCTTTTGCAAAAAGCAGTTGGTACTCCTTGAGGCACTCTGCTACGTACTCTGCTACATTGGGATCGTCTTCTGCAAGAAGCAAGGTGAGTGACTGATCTTGGAGGGAGGCGGGCAAAGATGTTTCTTCGCCACCATCTTGTTGTGAAGGAGTTGGAATCAGCTTAGCTGTAGCACCTATCTCCCAAGGGTCATGAGGGGAACTATCCACCTGCGGAAGTCCAAAATCAATAAACATGCAGGTTCCTCGGCCAATAGTCACTTTAGCTTCAATCCTGGCACCCAGCAAATCGCAGAGCTCTTTGACCAATGCAAGTCCGATACCAGAGCCCGTTACGGTGGTGTCTTCAGCTCGATAAAAACGGTCAAAAATTTTAGTCTGCTCCGCCGCTGAAATCCCCGGTCCCTGGTCAATAACACTCATACGCCAGTGGTCTTCTCTCTTGTCTATACGCAGCGTAATCTGCCCATCTTCAGGGCCGTATTTTCTGGCATTGTCCAGTAAATTGACGAGTATACTGGTCATCTTTTCCCGATCTACTTCGATGGGTTTTTCATCGGGCCAATTGGTCTCAATGACAAGTCGGCCGCCCTGTTCCTCAACTTGCCTTCTAAAGGCTTCTGCTATTTGGGTGAGAAAGCCAGTAACCAATGTGGGTTCGAGATTGACCTGTTTTTGACCGAGTTCTAAGGAGCGCACCTCCAGCAAATTATTGACCAGGCCCAATAGCCGACGGCCTTGCGTATCGATGCGATCGGCTTCTTTTTCGAGTAGCGTATCCGAAAGCTCCTGACTTCGTTTTTTTATGCGGTTGGCCGGGCCTAGCAGCAGGGTGAGTGGCGTACGAAATTCATGAGTCAGATTGGTATAAAAGCGCGTTTTCAGCTGATCTAGTGCCAGCAAATGTTCGCGCTCTCGCCTCTCCAGTCGGCGGCGGAAAAACAGGAAGATCATTCCCCCAAGGACGGCTATTCCAAGTAACCAAAAGCAGATCGTTGCCATCCAGGTTTGATGCCAGGCTGGCTGCACCATAATGCGAATCCTTCGGCTAGCCGGGTTCCAATTGCCTTCGCCATCGTCGGTGCGCAAATCCAGCTCATAAGATCCTGGCTTGAGCTTCGAGAAGCTCAACGAGCGCTGCTCGCCCAAGCTTTGCCACTCCCTTTGTATTCCACTCAACTTGTAGGCATACTGTATGGGGCGGGTAGATTCGAAGCTGAGTCCTACAAATTTTAGTGTGAGCAGCTGTTCATCTGGTGCCAGCGTAATTTCTTGAGTTTCCGCAGGGATAGAGGGACCCGAGTATAGCTCTCCATTCACCAACAGCTCGTCTAGTATCAGGGGCGGAAATTGAGGGGTTTCCAAAATCTCGTCTGGGTGAAAGGCAATGATGCCATTTTTACCCCCAAAGTACAGAGTACCATCGCTCCCCGCCGCTGCATTACTGTTCGTGAACTGTTCGATTGCCGAGCACTGAAATCGACGCGACCGCTCAGTCAGAGGATCATATCGGATCAAATAGTCGGAGGCAGCCAGCCACAACTGACCATCATGCGAAATGACAATGCTCTCCAGCACACCGATCTTTTCTCCGCCCAACTGTGTGTGAAGCTTGACCTGAAATTGGTCGGTAGCAATTTCGATCAGCCCCTGGCCAGCAGCCACCCACAAGGTCCCTTCATCGTCGAAAGCCAACTGCTTTACCCTACCTCCACCAGCCTTTTCTTCATTTCCAAGCTCGTAGTCAAAGAAGCGAAACCCGTCATCTCCCGGATCAAAACATCCAATTCGAGCATTGTAATAACTTCCACCAGCCATCCATATTCGTCCATTCGATTCGGCCTCCAGAGCTATTATCAGAGGGTCATCCAATCCATTTGGTCCATTTGCAGGATCATACCAGTCCATGGCGGAGGTGATCGCATTGTATCTGCACAAACCATCAGATGTAGCCAGCCAGTAAATGTGGTCAGAGACAGGATCCTGGATGATGTCATTAAGGCCTGCGGCAGATATGCGATCAGACTGAATGGGTGGTAAAACTTGATTGGTTGCTGGTTGGTATCGATATACACCATCGTAGCTGCGCGGCAACCAAACCATACCCGACCTATCAACATAAATATTGCCGAGGTCTCTGCCAACCCAATACTCATTTGGCGGAAAGTCTAATCGCACGGCCATTTCCCCAATGGCGTTTGACCGCATAAGTCCAGTCCATCGGTCATAGAATATGACGCGGTGGTCAGATGTGACGGCCATTTCGAGTGTCGAGCTAGACTTATTGGGAGACTGCCTTGACTTATACAGTGTAAATGGCCTGCCCTGAGTCAAAAATCGATCTATTCCGGAGTAGTGCCCTACCCATAAATTTCCTTGCTGATCCGCGCAAAAGACGCGGCTGTGCATGTCCGATATGGAGAATGGCTGAGACTGATCTACCACAAATTCATCTGCTATTTCTCCCCTCCCGTTTATAGTAAAAATGCCTGCACCGCGGCTGGCAATCCAGATATGGCCCTCGTAGAACTGCAAGCTCAGTATGAATAAATCATGTAGTGGATGGCCGGTACCATAGGCTCGGCTTAAGCTACTATCACCAGGCAAGACATAAAATAGTCCGCGCTCGGTAGCTGCCCATATCGTATCGCCTTTGATCAATACATCATGGATGGGTGACTGAAGATCTCGATTGGCGAAAGGGATCTCCCTCAAGCTATTATCAGACTGTTGAATCGTCAGGCCCTCCCTCCCGGCCAGGAGCATTTCATCTGAATCCAGATGCAAGCTGGCATAGACTGGCCCTTTGATATCCAGTTCTGTAAACTGATTATTCCGGGCATCAAAAGCAACAAGCTGATTAGGAGTAGATAGGCAAAGCCTGGCTTGTTTATCCAACCAAAGATGGGTGATGTCATTATCGGGCAGCGATCCTGGCCTTAGCGGATCGTGAAACCACCGATCAAAGCAACCGTCACGGCGATTTAGTCTATTGAGCCCACTTTTAGTAGCTACCCACAGTTGGCCGTCGGCATCTTCTAGTAGGTCAGTCACTACGTTATTGCTCAGCGCACAACTATCTAATACATTGGCAGGAAAGGAGATAAAATTGTGTCCATCAAATCGATGCAAACCACTGAATGCCCCAACCCAAATGAAACCATATCGATCTTGAACGATAGCATTTACGGCCTCTCCCCCCAATCCATCTTCATAAGAAAATGCCTGTGTGACAGGACTGTACTGCTGAGCAAGTACAGCTGAGCCACTCATCAATTCGACCAACAATAACGGGACAACAAAAAAACGCACAAGCAAAAATAACAAGGTAATGGCGATACCTCGATTTTTAGAAAAACCTTAACGAATTAGTCACTAGTCGACCAGGGCTTCGAAGATCTCGTCGAGTTCCTCAAAGCTTTTTACGCCGACTTGTTCTTCTTCACTACCACGCAGTACCAGACCCGCATGCTCGACCTTGGACTGCCACAGGGCCAATTCTCCTTCAGTTATCGGTAGATCCAGATACATCGTGCATTGCTGACCCCATCGGCTCACCTGCTCCACACTTGCACCATAGCCATTCAGCAGGTCATCCAAACCAATTCCACCACTCGACAAGTTGAGCACAAGGCCGTCTGCATGAGGTGCCCAGGTCTTCAAAATTTCCTCCAGCTCTTCACTGCCCTGATAGTGGGCGACCGGTATTTCCAGCCAGGCTTCTAACTCGTGGGTCGATAGTATTTTTTGGACTTCCGCAGGTCGGTTACCTCCCAAGGTACCGCTAGTCGGATCGGTCAGTAGAAATTGTAATCCATTGATGGGATTCGGGCCTCCGATCAGGCCATACTGAAACAATCCATCCATCAGGTTAGAGAGCTCGACATCCAACTCTTGAAGCTCTGCCAGTACTTTAGGCCCTTCTATCCATCCACGCATAGCTGCCAGCTCGTGGCCTGTTACTGCACTTGGACCATCTAACGGAAAGCCAACACAGTCTACATACCAGGCCGCAAAATATCTGGCGTCGGTCAGGTGGGTAATTCCGCTGGCTTTTACTGGAAATGGAAGCATATATCGCTATTGGTTATTTTTGCAACCTGTCTTAATACGAAAACCACAAATCTACAACTCAGCCCTATGGGAGACGAACAAACAGCCGGCGGATATTTCGAGACTATTGTGAATATGGTCATTGAGTACGCGCCCAAAGTAGCTCTGGCCATTGTTTTGCTACTCATTGGCTTTCGCGTCATTAACAAAATCGTCAAACTAGCCGCCACGGCCATTCAGCGTGCAGGTGTAGATGAGACTATTGTCCCTTTTTTACGCTCCATCATTGGAGTAGCCTTGAAGGTCTTACTCATATTTACCGTTGCGGGCGTTCTCGGTGTAGACGTAACTGGGTTTGTAGCTGTATTGGCCGCCGCCAGCTTTGCCGTTGGTTTAGCCTTGCAGGGAAGCCTCGGTAACTTTGCCGCAGGCATCATCATTCTCATTTTCCGGCCTTACAAAATCGGAGACTGGGTACAAATCGACGACTTCTTCGGCAAGGTGGATGAGATACAGATATTCAATACCATCTTAATAACCCCAGGCCAGAAGACCCTGATCGTACCCAACGGGCAAGTCATCGAAAACGTAGTGACCAACTACACCTCCAAAGGGCACATTCGCCTCGAAGTACACCTGCTCATGGCTTACGAGGAAAACTTCCCACGCATTCGAAAGATTCTTTTTGACGCCGTCCAGGCCTCTCCCTACACATTAGAAGAACCGGAGGCTATGGTCGGCATCGAGGGGTTTGACACCCACAATGTCCTGGTGGGCGTACGCCCATTCGTAAATCCTGATCAATACTGGGATGCGTCCTTCGACGTACATCAACGGGTCAAGCAGGCACTCTCAGAAAGCGGCATCAAGATGGCCTACAGCGAAGGGGTGGAGCTCGGACCTATCGGAGGGTAGCACAGCTCAGCTTTCAAGCCTAACTATGGCTTCCTGTAGTTGGAATCTGGCGGCTTCCTGATCCAGGACGATGGGCGCTTTCATTCGCGATTCGCAGTCTGGAACAGAACAGCGCTCGCAAGTTGTATTTACAGTCTCCCGCTTTACCTCACCGGACTGTAGGAATTTCAGTTGCTCCTTCAACTGATCGGTTAACAGCATTCCGAGTGTCAGACTCACGCCCTTCTCGGGATTAGCGCCATCAGGATGGGCTGCTGAAATACATACATAAGACCTCTCAGATTCCCAGTATTCTGAAATTTGCACATCCATGATCGCCTTATGCGTACTTTGAGATTTCAGCTTTTTAATAACTTGTATAGAGTTCCACCTCCGGCAGTAGTGTTCTTCTCTCAAGTTGCCATAAGGACTATGTAACTGCGAAAGGTGCAATTCCTTTGTCAGATCACACTGCCTCAAATCTTCATCTGATCTAAGTCTTAGAAAGAATAGATCTCTGATGCCAAAGTGCTTGGGTAGAATATTGGTCAGGCGCTGAAAAAGCATCTCGGAGGTCAAACCAAATTGTTCGCTCAAGTTTAAGAACGAAGCCTCATTCCAATCCTTTGCCTCGAAAATCTTTCCCACCTCTTTCGCTAGTGCATTTTCATCGGCTAGCAGGGCAACGGCGAAATAGGAGGCCCGAAAATTATTCAGCAACTGCTCAAAACTGCGCACATCCAGAAGGCGAGTCATATATGGTCGCTCCTTCATTGCTAGCTCCTGAAAAGCGATTTCCCGACCCAACAGAAAATTCTGCTGAGCCTCGCTAAAGCCACTATTCAGATACAAGATTCGCTTTTCATCGCTGAAGTAAGAACGGAGTGGCTGTAAGTCCTGGCTTGTAGACAACACCTCCTCATCTGTTTGTATATGATACGCTTCCAGTAGTATGCGCTCTAGCATCGCGGGGGTTACCTCTTCCTTCAGCTGATGACGATTTTTAAATTCTTTGGCAGCCTGCTCGAGCTCGGGAAAATAATTGTCGTGCATCTCCTGATAAGATCGCAAGGCTACTGCGTAGAAGTGCTCATTGGTCAATTGATAGTTGCGAGTAATCTTAATTATCGTGCTTATAAAAGCATTGATTTTGTCTGGAGTGGAAGAAAAAAGATCGAACAAGCGATATAGGTCCAGACCGAATAACTCTAAGGGAAAGGCCTTGAGAAAGTCGGAATTCAGCAGATCTACAATTGGTTTGATTTTTCCAGGTGCCGCAGTCGAAACCAAGTCGTCATAGGTTACCCCGAATGCAGCGGCCAGCGCATTGATTTTATCGATTTTGGGATACTTCCGCCCCTTCTCGATATCGTGCAAATAGGACTTACTAAGCCCTGTGGCATCGGATAAACGATGGTAGCTAAAGTCGTTCTTGACTCGCAAATACTTGATTTTCAAAGCAAAAATCAGTCTGATACGCTCTTTTTCCTCCAACATAGCGGCCGTAAAATAGCACAAAAAGAGGAAATTTATTTTTTAGCGGAATTTCCGCTAATCTCGTTTTGCTACTAATTTGGTAACGGAAAGAATGGGATAGCCACCCTACTTCGCAAGTCTAAATACCATCTATCATGAATACAGCTTTAGCCACCCCACAGCTTGGTCAGTTTGAAATAAAAGGCCATCTGACTCCAGAGTTTGAAACCATATTAACGCCTGCTGCCATCCAGTTTCTTACGGACCTGCACCTAAAATTCAATAAGCGGCGGAAAGCGCTCCTTGAAGAGAGAGTGGAGCGACAAGAACAAATAGATCTCGGCGTCTTACCGGATTTCCTTCCTGAAACCGCTGAGATACGCCAGTCGGACTGGAAAGTTGCACCTATTCCAGCAGATTTGATGGATCGCCGGGTGGAAATAACGGGGCCAGTTGATCGAAAAATGATCATTAATGCGTTGAATTCTGGTGCAAGGGTATTCATGGCTGACTTCGAAGACAGCAACACACCCAATTGGGAAAATTGTCTGAACGGGCAAATCAATCTGCAAGATGCAGTAAGGGGCACCATCAATTTTTTCAATCCCAAAAAGGAAAAATATTACCTCTTAAATGAAGAGACTGCCACTCTAATGGTGAGACCTCGTGGATGGCACCTGAATGAGCGCCATCTGCATATTGAAGGCGAGCCTATCAGTGGCTCATTGTTTGACTTTGGTTTGTACTTCTTTCACAATGCTAAGCAACTGGTGGACAATGGCAGTGGACCATACTTCTATCTACCCAAGCTCGAATCACATCTGGAGGCACGCCTGTGGAACGATGTTTTCCTCTTCGCACAAGAATATCTGGATATTCCGGTAGGGACCATAAAAGCTACGGTATTAATCGAGACCATTTTAGCGGCTTTCGAAATGGATGAAATCCTCTACGAGCTGAGACAACACTCGGCTGGCCTGAATTGCGGTCGATGGGACTATATCTTTTCCTACATCAAGAAATTCAGAAATCTTCCAGGGTTTATTCTTCCAGATCGGGCTCAAGTAGGTATGACCACCCCATTTATGAGCGCTTACTCCAGACTGGTTATCAAAACATGCCACAAGCGAGGTGTTCATGCGATGGGTGGAATGGCCGCACAAATTCCCATTAAAAACGACCCTGCTGCCAATGAGCGCGCCCTGGAAAAAGTAAGGCAAGACAAACTTCTGGAAGTCCAGAATGGTCACGATGGCACATGGGTAGCTCATCCGGCCCTGGTAGCTGTTGCCATGGAGGTTTTCGATCAATTTATGCCAACAGCTCATCAGATCGATATCCCCAAGGCACCAACGAATTATGAAGCCAAAGACCTGCTGGCCGTTCCAGAGGGTACCATCACGGAAGCAGGTGTCAGGCAGAACATCAATGTAGGCATACTCTATGTAGAGAGTTGGCTCAGAGGAAATGGGGCGGCTGCCATATATCACCTGATGGAAGATGCTGCGACTGCAGAAATATCCCGAACGCAGCTTTGGCAATGGTTAAAAGCAAGAGCAAAAACCAGTTCCGGCCAAATCATTACTCCGGAATGGGTGGAATCGCTCATAGCAGAGGAGCTGGAAAAAATACAAGAATACGTTGGTGTTGATGCCTTCGAAAATGGGAAGTTCGACTCCGCGACAACGCTGTTTAAGCGGCTCATCTACGCCGAGGCCTTTTACGACTTTCTAACGCTCCCCGCATACTCAGAGATCTGAATGGATTGATCCAGTTCTAAACACATCTCTTCCAACCGAATCACTTAACTCGCTGCTAGAGTAAAGTCCTAAGGGGCCTTTAGCTGCACACCACTCCTTTATCATGACCACAACCACCACCATACAACAAATAAAAACCGATTGGGCAACGAACCCTCGCTGGGCCGGCATTAAAAGGCCCTATACCGCAGAGGAAGTTGTCAAACTGCGCGGTTCGATAGCCATTGAACACTCGCTTGCTCGAAGGGGTGCGGAGAGATTCTGGAATGACCTCCAAAAAAAGGACTTTGTAGCAGGTTTGGGCGCATTGACGGGCAATCAAGCCATTCAGGAAGTAGCTGCTGGTTTATCAGCCATCTATCTGAGTGGATGGCAAGTAGCCGCCGACGCTAACCTGGCTGGTGAGATGTACCCCGACCAGAGTTTGTATCCAGCCAATTCTGTTCCAATGGTTGTGAAGCGAATCAACAACGCCCTACTTCGTCGCGACCAAATCCAAAGTGTATCACAGACGGGCAGAATCGATTGGCTCGTTCCCATCATTGCAGATGCCGAGGCAGGCTTTGGAGGTAATTTGAATGCCTTCGAGCTGATGAAATCACTGATAGAGGCCGGAGCAGCAGCAGCACATTTTGAAGACCAATTGTCCAGTGCAAAAAAGTGCGGGCATTTAGGTGGGAAGGTATTAGTCCCCACTCAAGAGGCCATCAACAAATTAGTAGCCGCTCGCCTCGCAGCAGATGTTTGCAATGTGCCTACCGTACTCATAGCGCGAACAGATGCCGACGCAGCTAACCTACTTACCTCCGATATAGATCCACGAGATCAATCTTTCGTTACCGGGGAGCGATCTACAGAAGGCTTTTTCTACGTAAAAGCGGGCTTGGAGCAGGGCATAGCTCGCGGATTGGCCTATGCGCCCTACGCCGACTTGATTTGGCTGGAGACTTCTCATCCCGATCTGGATCAAGCCAGGACTTTTGCTGAAGCCATTCATGCCGAATATCCAGGCAAAATGCTGGCTTACAACTGCTCACCCTCCTTCAATTGGGCTGCTAAGCTCACAGAAGCACAGATGCGCACTTTTCGAGAGGACATAGCAGAAATGGGCTATAAATTTCAGTTCATAACACTGGCCGGTTTTCATGCACTCAACACCTCTATGTTTGAGTTATCTCAGGCATACAGACAAAGAGGTATGGCTGGCTACTCAGAATTGCAGCAAAGAGAATTTGCCCTACAAGACCAGGGCTTTGCCGCTGTCAAACATCAAGCTTTTGTAGGTACTGCCTATTTCGATGCTGTGCAGAATACAGTCCAGCAAGGCGCTTCAAGCACAGTAGCCATGGCGGGTAGCACTGAAGCGGCCCAATTCTAAAGAACTATTCTGATCGACGTTTTTTCTGTGTGCCGAGTTGTGCTTCGCATGACTCGGCATACTTTTTTTAGATGGATATAGTCATCTAGAATGGAATGAGGTGGTGCCAGAATACGCTTGCAGGAACTGAAAATCTACACAGCCTGATAGTTAATTGGGGCAATCTTATCGAAGGTGGATAGAAAGGACTCCTAGTGACTTACCATCTTCTTGAAT
>JBCBVN010000019.1:0-23947 GCA_039817625.1 Bacteroidota bacterium | reverse complement strand
CTCTTTTGTTGAAGTCTGGCGTTTCGTTTCCTTTTAGAATCTTTGCAACGTACCTCTCCAGTTGCCAGTCAGGTTTCCACCAGAATTAGTGGTCAGATTAAAGCTAATCGTAGTTTGATTACCATCGATGTCCACGGTCACTGTGCCGCCAGTCACGGCAGCAAAAGTGCCGCCACCGCCAGAGAGATCGAAATCCACACCTACTGTTCCGTCTACGATAGTTAGATTGTCTCTGTCGTTCGAAAAGTTATAAGTTCCTTCCACTAAGCCTTCTGAAGAGTCTGTATTTAGGTCTAAGTATACAAGGTCACCGGTTCCGGTAAGATCAGCACCACTGACAGATATGCCAGAAGATACCAGGTATACATCCCAGTCAAAGGATCCATTTCCGTTACTACCAAATTCTTCCAGGAAGCCATTAGCAATATTGTAGCTGGTACCGTTGAAGGTGAATTGATTTTGAGTGCTGCCGTCACTATCGTCATCATTGCCACAGCCTGTAAAGGGCACTATAGCTATGGCTAGTAAGGCGAAAAAATACTTGCTCATTGGTTGGTATTTGTAGAAAGGGCGTTTGAACAACCTTTCCGATGAAATATGAGTCGGAAAAAAGGCACAGACTGTCTAGCCTGTGCCTTCTACGTGTTTTACAAATCTAAAGGATATATCATTCACCTGAAAAGCTTCCTATCCAGGCTGTCCGACTTTAATGTTTAATTAACTCTGCCTTGCCAAGTACTCTGCCATCATCATCCTGAAAGCGAAGTAAGTAGGTTGCCGCTGGTAGTACTTTGAGATTGATGACTTGGCCCTGAAGCAATTCTGCACGCAGAACTTCACGCCCCAAAAGATCAGTGGCAATCATCTCAATTCGGTCAAGCTCCCGGTATTGTAGCGGGAAGTCAATCCAGAGCCAGTTGGCTGTTGGATTGGGGTAGACGTACCAAAAAGGTAGGTCATTAATGGGCTCCTCTACATCGGTCGGTAAGAACTCTCTATCGAGTTTGTGATGGGTGCGGTTGGTCGTGATCGGTGCATTGAAGTCGAAGTAAATATCAACTTCATTTTCGATAATGGTACCTAGTGGCAGATCGGGTAAGTGATCAATGCTGAACTGGACCACACCCTGGCTACCGATAGGGTCGCTTGTACTATCTGGTAGCATGATGTCATCAAATATTATGGTCAGCACTCGATTTTCATCGATGGTATAGGTGTATGGGTGAGAGGACCCGCCTAGCCTTATGGTGCCTAAGTCTAATTCCTCAGCCAGACTATCGACTAAGACCACCCTATTGGCAAAGTCGTTTCCGGTGTTTTGGAAATATAGGTCATAGGTCAATCTGGTGCCCGGCTCAATGAGGTTTTCATCACCATATCCGAGTGGGTAGCCGACCTTGGCATTGGGATCAAAGCTACCCGTGATTGGCCTACACACCAATCTGTACCAATCTAAATCGGGAGGGCTGGTAGCAAACTGATTGATTACACCGGTGGTAAACTCCCCATTTTCATCGGTACCACAGCCCTCTATACTCGCAATGGGCATCAACGCGCCAGGACTGCCAGGCTCCTGGTTGGCCCAGACAATGTAGGAGGTTCCATCGGCAGGGAGTTCAATATCAATTACTTCACCGTCTTCTAGTGGATCGCTGATTACGGGGTTGCCCATCATCATGATCACATCCTCTATGACCATGTATTCGAGCGGCACACTCATGTCGCCCATGCCGGTATTTTCGATACGGAAGCTCACGCCCTCCTCTTCGTCGCAGGCGACTTCTACTTCGACTGTGGCACCAGACCATGATCCATCGGGTGTTGGGCATGGTGCATTTGGCGAAGCAATGACTTCTACGCATTGGCTTTGTCCGAGCTCCACATCGCAAGCCACCATAATGGTAAATTCTATGGTTCCGCATTCAAATGGAGCCAGGTCACCCAGGTCGAAGACGTAGGTTTGGTTAAAGACTTGCGCAGGTGGAATCGATACTTGCTCCACCGAGAGTAATTCGTCGAAGGTCACTTCGATTTGGGCATTTTCAGCCACTACTGGCCCATCATTACAATAGAATACCTGTACACTTTGCTGTTCGCAGACCCTTAGCGGACCTACAGACACATGGGTGTACATGATGACGCACTCTTCGACATACGGCATGAGCACATCTACGTGTGGAATGGTGTTGGCTACCGTAAAGCCTACAGCTGGGTCACAGCTGGCATACAAATCTGGCTGGAATGGAGACGGCTCTGCAAAGTAATCGCCAGGCGGAAGCTCAGCAGACCAGTTGCCATTTTCATCCGTGATGACATAGGTCACAAAGTTTCCATCGGAACTGTAAATCTGCACCGCCCAACCAGGCACGGGTATTTCACCGCCTTCTAAGGCACAGCTTCCTTCATCGGCCCAAAGTGTGCCCGTTACTGATACACAACCTAGAAAGAGGCTGGGATCCAAGGTGATTTCTGCGGTATCTACACAGCCTGTGTTGGAATCCGTCATCAACAATAAATAGGTGCCTGGTTGATTATCGACAGGTAGACTAATAGTGTTTGTCTCAACTACTTCTCCGTTAGGAAGAATCCACATCCAGTCAAAATCTGCTACATAAAATATGCCCGGTATTGAAGAAAAAGCTAAAAGATTCTCTTCACTATCGAAAAACTGATTAGTAGTGAAATTTGAAAGCTCAATTCTAGAGGCACCTCCGTAAGTATTTTCAAAACAAATACTCAGTAAGACCTCTTCATCGTCGAGATTTACCCCTTCAAAGTCTGTACTACTCCAGGTTATAACTAGGTTGCCACCTGGAGAATCAGTCACATTTAGACCGGGTAAAGAGCTGTTTGGAATGAAGCCAGTGAAATCTAGGGCAAAATCATAATACGATAAGCCAAATTGAAAGGATGCAATGTCAATGAAGTTTCGTGCCGTAACATCTAGACACACCTCTGTTCCAATTGGGCCATGGTTATCTTGTATGTCAATGATCAGGCCCTCAAAATTGCAAGGAGCGCAGATTCCTCCACAGTCAACGCCAGTTTCGTCGCCATTCTGCAGCCCATCGCTACAACTAAATGGTTGGCCTAAACCAGGATAATAGATAGTACCTGTAGTTCCACATTCTTCATCGGCAGCGTAGAATAGCGATACACCAAAATTGGGCTGAGGAGTGTGGAAGAATTCGATGATATGTTCACATCCATTTTCGTCAGTAAGACTAAATACATAATAGCCCTCTGGCAGGTCAATGGTATAAGAGGTATCTGTTGAAAATGTGTCTTGACTATAAATCGAGGTTAGGTCTGCATCGTCATATATAGTGAAGAAATATGGTGGCGTCAAGCCTGAGATATTTATTGAAATAGGAGCTAGTTCATTGCACTCAACTTCTTCAAATAATATGTCTAGTGTTAGCGCATTGCAAGAATCTATATCTGGGCAGGTAAAGAAACCAGTCAAATCTATAGATGCGGAGCAGGTCTCATCCTCAGCATCAAAGACTTCGATCATGGGCGTTTCGTCAGCGCAAGAGAAAATAAATGGGGTAGAAACACCATATTGACCTGTCAGGCCATTTGGGGTGATCCAGCTTCCTGAACCAAATTCGCCCAGGACTATCACATCTATAGTATAGGTGTCATCTGCAGTGTTGGCAGGTGTACCACCATCATCATAAATGGGGTCACTGAGTTCAAAGCCTATGGAGCAACCCTCGCAATCGGGAGCTTGCACAGCTACCTCCACCTCACAGAAAGGATCCTCTAAACTGCGGATGGTGAACGTTGGAGACATGAAGGTTGGAATGCCCTGAATTACAAATGGCTCGCCACTAGAAAATATACCTCCTTGGGTAATAAATACATCGCCCTCCACACCTGTGAAAGAAATGGTAGCGGTATAAAACTGCCCATCATCAGAGCACACTACAGATTCCAGTTGTGCAGTAAGTTCGCAGCTGTTACTACATACGTTTGCTGGCGGGTCTAGCTCTATGGTGAATATACAGTTTGGGTCATCAGCATCGATGATGGTCAGAAGCGAGGGCGTGTTGGCACAAAGCACATCGAGGTTCGCTGGCTGTCCATATTGACCACTGCTACCATTTTCGGTTATCCAGCCGTTTGGACTACCGGTACCGCCATCTTCAACTACAAAGGATATGCAGTAATCATTTCCGTTGTTGGAGCAATTGAGATACTCAATTTGAGATACGGTTAAGGCGCAGTTGTTCGGAATACAATTTGATGGAATATCTGGATGGAGTGTGACAGTACAGGAAGGATTTGTACTATCCTGAATTAGGATACTCACCGGGTCAGTTTCGCACAGTATTGGACCAAGGGTTAGTGGTTGCCCATAGGTGCCTACAAGTCCAGGGAAATTGGTTGTATACGTTCCTGAGTTATTGTTTGCTGTTGCGATAATAATGACATACCAAGTATCGTCAAAGGGATCATTTGGAGTACCTCCATCATCGTAAGTAATCTCTTGGATTGATGCGGAGAGATCTAAACTATTACATGCAGCCAACTCGCACTCGTCTGTTTGGATGAAAGTAAAGTCATTAAAACACTCCTCATTGACTTCGTCAATTAAGGTGAAGTTCACGGTTTGATTGCAATCAAAAGGCCCGAAAGTAGTGGGCACATTATATTCTCCAACAAGACTATTCAAGTTGATACTAGTCCAGTGTTGACTGACATCTCCACTACCGGTTACCGTTGCGGTGACTAGGTAGGTGCCGTCATCATTGTAGGTATAAAAGATGTCTTCCAGCTCGATGCTGCAGTTACTGTTTCCACATTCCTCAGGAGAAGGTATGGTGACTATGTCTTCGCAGTTGCCTCCATTGGCATCGGTAAAAGTGACCTCTACATCTTCACCACAGGCGAATGGACCGATTATAACTTCTTCGAGAGTAGGTCCGGTTTGACCTTCACTAGATTGCCATGTTGTACTATTTGAAGCGTCTATGAAAGCAACGACGGAAAAAGAGTCAGAGTCAGTATCTATAATGTAGTCTATCAGGTTAAATACCAGGATACAGTTGGGGTCGCAGGCTGCGGTTGGAGGAATAACCACAATTTGATCAGAGCAAGTATTATCTTCCTGGTCGGCGACAAAGAGGGTGATCCCCAAAAGGCAGTTTAGGGGTCCAATAAGTACAGGTTCATTATAGGGGCCTTCAAAATTGATGTTTGAATACCATCCGTCGGAAGATGCATTAGTACCCATAACGGTCAGCTCCAGGAAAAACTGGCCATCAATGATCACATGCGAGGTGTCGGTGATTTCGATGAAGCAATCTAAGCATCCGTTGGGCGGTGCCAAAAGCTCGGCAAAGCAAGCGTTGGGTTGTTCGACATCTCGGATATTGAGGTTCGGGTCTTCACCGCATACAAATGGACCAAACTGTACCCGATCGCCGAAGTCGCCGTCTTGATTATTATCTGCTACCCACCCAAAGGGGCCATTGCCCTGGATAGTCACTTCTATAAGATAAGAGGCGTCTCCAATGATATATTCGACATCAACTAAGTTGATGAAACACTCTTCCTCACCACATCCCTCTGGCGGAGTAACTGTAATTTCATCGGTACAATCGGGGTTTTCGGCATCGGCAACTACGATGGTTACAGCACCTTCTGTAGCCGGATAGGGTCCAAAGACTATATTAGTAGCAAACGGAGTCAAGCTGGGATAAAATGGTGGGCTGACAAAACCTGCAGCACCCTCCACACCAAGCACATTAGTCGTTACTATAAATTGATCATCAGCACTGGTGTTGGGATCACCGGGCAAGCATTCTACACTGACCAGTTGTATAGATACAGCGCAGGCACCCGGTAGATTTTCGGAGTGACCGACCTGCGGAAGTACAAAAAAAGAACATACGAGAACTAAGCAGAAGCGTACGAACATGAGATTGGGATTTTTGATCGATACAATGATGCAGGTAATTTTAGAGGAAGGCAAGCAAAAATTTGGCAGTTTGTTCTGGGTTTTTAGTTGGTGGGTAGTGTGTGCTTTGGGGGAAATTCAAGGTTTTTATGCAAAATTGTAAATTTGTATATATACGAGTAAGCAAATTTTGTCAATCACATATAAATATTCTTACTATAAAAACAGACCTCCTTTATCAACTCATTCTTCACCTTTCTGCTCGCCAGCGCCGCGAGGCCACTCATTGGCTAGCTTGCGAAGTGCACAACAAGCGACCCGAAGTCAGCCAGTTATTCGGCTTATTGGTGGAGTCTATGCACGAATTATCTATCCAATTGCAACCAGAAGCCTATTGGAATAAGCTGTTTCCCAATCACAACTTTTCGGATTTGGCCTGGCGTCGACTGCGGCATAGATTGTTATCTGCGCTGGAAGACTACCTAGTATTTGACTACCGGCGGTCAAGGCCAGCCGAGCAACAGCGGCACCTGTTGGATGCGTATGAAGAAGCGGGTCTCTATCCGCATTTACGCACCCGCCTAAATCGCTACAAAACGGATCACTCGTCAGGTCTGGATAGGTACCGATATGCCTACAGGCACCAACAGATGCAATATAAGATAGATACATCTGGAGAAACCAGAGGGCATCAATATAATTTGCAAGAGCAGGAGACTAGCCTGGAGGGTTACGTACTGGCCCTTTCCCTGCGCCAGGCTTGTATTTCACTAGCCTATAAACGCATTCAAGGACGTGAGATTGAACTCCCTCTTTTATCGGGTATCCTCCAAAGGGCAAAAAGCCCGTACTATGCCAATCAGCCGGGTATCCGCCTATTTTATCTGGTTGCTCAGATGTATTTGTCTGATGCCGAGATGGCTAGATCAGCATACGAGGAATTGCGCGTCGGATTGATGGAGTACGGGTCGAGTTTTCCACATGCAGACCATCAGAACTTGTTGCTCCTGACGATCAACCACAGTTTGAGGGAGAGCAATGCCGGGCAAGCTAGTTATCTGAAGGATACACTGGAATTGTATCGCTATGGCTTACAAACTAATACCCTTCTAGAAGGAGGTAGACTCGGCCAGAGGACGTTTAATAATATCGTAGGAGTTGCCCTTAGATTGGGAGAGCTGAAATGGACCAGAGAGTTTATCGATAAGTATGAGTCTCGTCTGCATCCTCAATGGAGACAAGAAATTAGCTCGTTATCACGTGCGCGCATCGCCTGGCTGACGGGCGACTATGATGCGACCCTGGCTTATTTACAGACAGCAGATTATCAAGATCCATATCACCAGCTGACAGCTCGCGTGTTTCAGCTCAAAGTATATTTTGCCAAAGATGCCTACAGCCTGATCGAAGCACATTTGCGGTCTTCCCGGGCGTATATGCGTCGGCGCAAACTGGGCTATCATCGCGACAACTACCAAAATATTTTCAGTCTGGCATCCAGAGTAGCAAGGCTCGGCCCTGGCAAGAGTAAAGTGCGCGATCGCCTTTACCAGGATATTCAAAATACCGAGCCTTGCACAGAAAAGTCTTGGCTGCTCAGCCTTTTGGAATAGGACTTACCTGATGACCAGCTGTCGAGACCAGGAGGTGTTTCCTCTGATCAATTGCAATTGATACACACCACTAGCCAAATCTGAAGTCACCCAATCGGTCTGGAAATCAGCGGGCGCGTCAGGCCATCTTTGGCTGCGAACCAGCTTGCCCTGTAGGTCGAATATTTTAATTTGGACTTCCGCAGGTCGGTCACTTTCCAGCCTGATCTGTACGAGTTCAGATGCTGGATTGGGGAATACAGCCAGCTGCTCAGGGTCTCCTTCAACCAGATTCGTAGAAGAAGTCGATGTAGCTTCAATCCGATAAACAGCTCCATTCAAGTCAGCAACATAAATTTCGCCTGAAGCGTCTTCGCCAAAAGCTACAGGTACAGATATGTCTGAAATGAATACTTGGTGCTGCGACCAGTCACCATCTTCGTCTCGCTTGAGCAAGAACCAATTTCTAGTTAAATCAGCACAGATATACCAGCCTTCCATAGATGGATAATCCTCTCCGCGATAGACCAACCCACCCGTGATGCTGACAACCTGATTATGAGGCAAGGCAGCAATGGGTTCTTCATAGACATCGCCTGGATCACAATCGTCAGAGCTGCTACCAAAACCAGAGTAAGGCAAATCGCCTTCTCGGCAGTCCCACCCATAATCAAGACCACCTGGTGAATCGGCAGGCTCAAAATTGATCTCTTCCCTAGCATCTTGGCCAACATCACCGATGTATAGATCACCAGTCTCTCGGTCAAAGCTGAATCGCCATGGGTTTCTCAAGCCCATAGACCAAATTTCTCTTAATGTATCTCCACCCGAAAACGGATTGTCCGCTGGTATACCATAAATCGCTCCACCAACAAAGTCAACATCTATGCGCAGCATTTTACCCAGCAAAGACCCGGGGTCTTGTGCCGTATCTTCCGGGTCACCAGCAGAACCACCATCGCCCGTTCCAATGTACAAATAGCCATCTGGCCCGAATTTGATACAGCCGCCATTGTGGTTGCTAAAAGGCTGTTCTATAACTAAATATTCACCCTGACTAATGGCGCCGGTATTTGCTGTTGGATCATCGATTACGTACTTCTCTACTATAGTCGACCCCGATGCAATACCCGAAGTAGGCATCCTGGTATAATTGACGAAAAAGGTGCCATTGGTCATGAAATCCGGGTGAAATGCCAGGCCGAGTAGTCCTTGTTCATTTCCCTGATCTCTAACGATACTTTCGATATCCAGGTAGGGCGTAGGCAGTAGTTGCTCATTGACCAGGTCGTATACACGGATACGGCCCGGTTGCTCGAGAATGAAAAGCCGGTCAGCATCTCCGGGGGCGTAGGTGATATCAACTGGCCGCTCAACATTGCTGGTAATTGCATCGAATGATAAGGCAAACTCGGGCTCCACCTGAGCAGATAGACCCTGACTTAGCAGGATAAAAAAAGCTAGTAATCGAATGTTCATCATCTGGTTGGTTTTACAGAATTCTATGCATTAAATGCTCTAATGCGCGGCGGTATTGCTTAGTTTACAGCAATATGAATTACTTGAGGAAGTGACGCCTTATAAAAAATTTAATACATGCAATAAGACGAATGCAGCCTTGATCTGCGTTTGATAGGCCATGAAAAGAAATTTTCTGCTATTAGTTATTGCCTTGCCTTGCTTTTTAAGTGGGCAATCCTACGATTTGTCAGCAGGGCTACGCCTGGGAACGGAATGGGGAGCCAGTATCCTTTTTCGAGTGCCACAAGTTCACAAGAACTTTACCCTGGAAACCGTGATTCAGCAGAGTACGCGCCGAGATGAAGGTCGCCTTACTTTTCTGGGACGAAAGCATCATCCCTTTCTCACCCGAAGACTAAATATATTCATGGGAGGAGGCATTCACTTTGGGTGGACCAATGAGTTGGATCCCGAAACAACCCAACCATACCAAAACCCTTGGGGACTGACGGGAATTGTCGGTGCAGAAATCACCATTGGCCGCACCAATATCAGCTACGATATACGCCCCGCAGTCAACCTTCGAGGCCGTAGTACAGGCCCGGTTCTTCAAACGGGCATCTCCGTCCGCTATGTCATTTCCAAGAGAAATGATATTTGGGACCGTCAGACCGAACGAGCCAATAATCGAGAGCGAAATAAACGGCAACGCCAACGTCGGCGTGAGCGCAGAAAGAAGGACCGCGAGCAAAACGGAGGCGGAGGAATCTGGCCGTTCAACCAGAATAACAGCTAAGGCTTGTGTCCGTCCTAGCAGTCATACCTGCTCGATACGCGAGCACTCGGCTACCAGCCAAGCCATTAGTCGACCTCGGTGGCCAGCCACTAATCTGGCGTGTTTATGAAGCGGTCTCTGGCTGCTCAAGTATAGACCGGGTAGTAGTGGCGACAGATGATTTGCGCATCCAGTCACGCGTACAGGAGCTGGGCGGAGACTGCCTCATGACATCTACTACTCACCAAAGTGGCACCGATCGTATCGCAGAGGTCAGTGCCCAACTGCCTGAATACGATTATGTCCTGAACGTGCAAGGAGATGAGCCCTTTGTCCAGCCTGATCAGTTAGAGGATATTATTGCGCTGCTCAATCAAGGCGCACAAATTGCTACCCTGGCACGACAAATTGATTCGACCCAGGCCATTTTCTCAGAACAACTCGTCAAGCTTGTATTGGCCAAAGACGGCAGAGCGCTCTATTTCAGCCGCAGCCCCATTCCATTTTTACGCGATACTGCGCGTGAGGAGTGGGTTCAAAAAGGATTACACTACCAACACCTCGGCCTGTACGGTTTCAACAGAGAAACGCTAACAGCCATAACCCGTATTCCCGTTTCTTCCCTCGAGCAAGCAGAAAAACTCGAACAACTTCGCTGGTTACAGGAAGGCTTTGAAATTAGAGTTGCATTGACCACACACCAAGGAATCGGCATAGACACGCCCGAGGACCTCGAGAATGCTCGAAAACTATTCGCGTAGGGGTGTAACCATCTCAATGCCATCAGGCATATACACATGCACCCCTAATCCTCTAAAACAACCAACCAATGAAAACTAAATCATTTTTTATAGTTCTTGCCTTATGCCTGACTACGGCTACGGCCCACGCTCAATTCGGTGTCCGGGCCGGATACAACTTCACCAACGCTAGCGTAGATTTTGATGATCCATCCATTTCTACAGGTGGAGACAAGGGGCGATTCATGGCTGGCATTTTTTACAACATACCCCTGTTGGGCAGTTTCATTACCGTTCAGCCCGAGGTCAATTATATGGGCCGTGCTTATGATCTAGATGCCAGTGGAGAGGGAACTAATCCTAGCTCTGGAGAGATTGAAGCTTCCTTTGCCTACATCGATGCAGGCGGCCTGGTCAGACTCAATATCGGGCACAATTCGCCTCTCGGCTTTTATGTAGGTGCTGGCCCCTTCCTGAGCTTTGCCGTAAGTGGGCAGATCAACGATGAAGATATAGACTTTGATACCCAGAGACTGAGACGAAACGAACTCTTGCTCGCAGGGGTAGGAGGGGTTAACTTTGGAAAGCTATTCGTAGAAATACGATACTACGGAAGCCTGTCTGATCAGGCAGAGCCCGCACTTGATGAAATTCGTCAGCGCAGCCTGGGGCTCAATGTCGGCCTGTCATTCTAATCGATTGGTCGGCGGACTTGGCATTCCCAGCCTGCAAGAGCGCTTATAGCTAACCAAAAACTGATTCAACTATGAGGACCTCCATTATTGCATGCATAATCTGCATGTCCTTCACAACAATACAAGCCCAGTATTTTGGGATTAGGGGCGGCTACAACTTTACCAGCGCATCGGTAGACATCAACAATCTGGAGGTGGAAACCGGTGATGAGGGCAATCTTATGCTCGGCTTATACGTCGATCTGCCCATCGGGACAGAGTTTTTGACCGTCCAGCCCGAAATTAATTACATGGGCCGTGGCTATAGTTTGACTTCTACGGTCATTAGCAATGACCAGATCGAGACGAGTCTGGCCTATTTAGACATAGGTGGACTGGTTAAACTCAATTTTGGGGTTGATCAACCCATCGGCTTTTATGTGGGTGCTGGGCCATTTCTCAACTACGCCATCAGTGGAACCATTGATGAGAATGGCGACGAACGCGATATTGATTTCGATGCAGATAGGATCAAGCGTAGCGAGCTGAGCGTAGCAGCTGCAGCAGGCGTGACGCTCGGTAACTTCTTTGCAGAAGTTCGATACATAGGCAGCCTGTCTAATCTGTCTGATGACGATGAGGTCGATATCAGCCAGCGAAGCATCGGGATAAACGGTGGGTTTAGAGTTCCCCTGTTCTAAGCTCTAGAGAGTACTTGGTATCCTATACCTTGTTCTAGACTTCCGCTGGTCGGCCATCGTATACACAAGCGTTGGGTTCCCCATGCTGCTTTCAGTGGACTACTGTTCTTCCTGAAAAAAAGCAAAGTGGGTTGTACCATACGTTCGTACCTCCGTACATCTGGGATCATCGCTGAAATCGTGCTGAGGGTTGTGCTCCAGTACGAATAGGCCTCCATCGGCCAGTAAGCCAGCATTCAATACTAAATCAGGGAGCTCCGGAATTCGAACGAGCGGATAGGGTGGGCCTGCAAAAATATAGTCGAAGCCCGAATCTGGTTTCCGCTGGATAAATTGAAAAACATCCATTTGAAAAATCTTCAAATGATCTTCAATTTGGAGTTTCTCAGCCGTTTGTCGTACAAAACGTACGGCTGGTTTGTGTCGATCAACGTAAGTGACATCTAGGCATCCTCGACTAATGAATTCGTAATCGTGACTACCGGTACCTCCAAAAAGGTCCAATACCTTGATGGAACTGAAGTCCAGCCTGTTCTGTAAAATATTGAATAGGCCCTCTTTGGCATAGTCAGTGGTTGGTCTGGTTGGCCACTTGTCTGCCGGAGGATGAAACCTGCGCCCTTTAAATCGACCCCCAATAATTCGCATATCGTTGGGATCTAAACGCGGCCAATAGAAAGTAAGTCCGCAAACACATAGCTGGGAACGGACTTTAAGGCCGGACCTACAGCCTGAATCTGAAGGCTACTGGAGTGGTAAAAGGAGAGTGTCTTTACAAACCGATACAGCTGTCGGTATACGGCCGAGTCTTCTGTCAACTCGCCACTGAGGTAGAGCGGAATCTTAATAGGAGACCAAACGCATTGGCGATAAGCTAAGATGACGAAGTACAAAGCATCCTTGGCATCCTGGTATCCGAACGTGTTGAAGAATTTAATCTGGCCTTGCTCAAAACACGCAATTAAAACTCTACTGTCTCTGAAATGGGCAAAAACAACTCTGTCATTCTGAGCGCCGGGAGTCTTTGCCCATTCTGTGATCAGGCTAGTAGATATATGGTGTTCTGCCCGGGGTGAAAACCGTCGTACAATTGCATCCCTCTTGTTTACGGGCATTCCATAGACCAGTCTGGTGTCTAGCTGTGGCAGCTGATCTGCCAGACATTCAAAATCGGATGGAAGCTCTGTCAGGTGCTTTAGATAAGTGCTCTTCGCTTCAGGGTTGTAAAGCCTTTCTGGTACAAGACTACATACAGGACTCATCCAGGCGATATGCAGCTGGCGAATCAAGTTGAGTCTTAGAATATCGTCTTCCTGAACAGCGCGCAACATCTTTTGGCTATAGTCTCCATTGCTTTTGGGAAGCTCTACGGACCTAAAGGCCAGAATTCGTCGACTTTGCTCCTGGCGGATCAAATACGCAAAGCTGTCCACACCAAAAAGTATGGACAGCTCGTATTGATCGGATTTCGTTCGGTCGAAATCACGCTCTGTTATATTGTATTTGACTAGTCCCAAGAACCTGAAACACTAGGTTTTGTCAAGTCTCCGAATTTGATGACTTGGTTGGGATCATACTTGTTGTCATAGCGCTTGAATCTGGCATCGTAGCGGCCCATGAAAACATCGTAAGTCGTACCTACCTGAACAACAGGTTGGCGTGTGTTTTCATAATCGATCACCTTAGCTTCGATATTGAAGGTGGCTTCGTCTTCGCCAAAAGGGACAAACCTGAGATTGTCCAAATTGATGCCCAGTGCATTGACGGAGTCAATAACCGCGCGTGTGCGGATGGTGTCAAAGGTTATTTCGCCGGTGAAAGTAGGATCGTCAGGGTCACCCATCACTCGGATTCGGGTGAACGTGTCCGTTCTGACAACGGATTCGAGAGTATCGAAGGTGTGGGCATATTTGCCAGTCACATCTTGGAACATCTCCTGTACCGTTCGAATGTCTTTTAGACGTTCTTTAACGGCGTCTTCGCGAACTTCTCGATCGTTTTTGAACGCAATGGGCTCTTTTATGCTTTGATATAGCAAAAAGCCGATGAAAATTGCCAAAAGAAGGAATACGGCGTTGAAGATTTTTCGCATCGGTCTGAATTAGTTTTCGCAATAATAAAAAAGATGCGTCATTTATGACTAATGGTGGGCGTAGTTGTCGACTAAACAATGTTATATGGCAGTAATTTTGGCTATAGAATCCAGTTGTGACGACACTTCTGCGGCTGTTGTCAGAGATGGTCTCGTATTGAGCAACCTGACTGCAAGCCAGGATGTACACAAAAAATACGGCGGTGTGGTACCCGAGCACGCTAGTCGGGCTCATCAGCAAAATATACTACCTGTTGTCTCAGTAGCTATAGAGGAATCTGGTCTGACCGTGGAAGACATCGATGCTGTGGCTTTTACTAGAGGGCCAGGTTTGATCGGTTCACTTATGGTGGGAGTTAGTTTTGCCAAGGGATTTGCCATGGCTAGAAACTTACCTTTAATTGAGGTAGATCACATGATGGCCCATGTGCTAGCGCATTATGCAGAACCTCCCTTTCCGCCTTTTCCGTTTTTATGTTTGACCGTTTCTGGTGGGCATACGCAGATTACTTTGGTGCGCAGCCATCTGGATCAGGAAATCATAGGTCGAACCATTGACGATGCCGCCGGAGAGGCTTTCGATAAAACAGGAAAACTGTTGGGCTTGAGCTATCCTGCCGGCCCACAAATTGATCAATTGGCCAAAACAGGTAAACCGATATATGAGTTTGCACGACCCCAGATAGAGAATCTGGATTTTAGCTTTAGCGGACTGAAAACCAGCATACTTTACGATCTCCAAAAGCGCAAGCGGGCTGATCCGGATTTTGTAAAAAGGGAACTGGCCAATATTTGTGCTTCAGTCCAGCAGACTATTGTTCAGATCTTGATCGATAAACTGACCACAGCTGCTGTTCAGACCGGAATAAAGCATTTGGCCATAGCAGGTGGAGTAAGTGCGAACAGCGGCTTGAGAACCGCCCTCAACGAGCTGGCCGAAGAGAGTGGATACACGGTTTACTTGCCTCGATTCGAGTATTGTACAGACAATGCAGCTATGATTGGCATAACCGGGCACTTCAAATTTCTGGCGGGGCAATTCGCTACACCAGAGGTGGCCCCCGCTGCTAAGCTGTGATTCTGTTCTCATCCACCCATCCTCACATCCCATCATCCACCCATCCCATCATCCTACTTAGTCTATAATTTGCTCCAGTTCATCGATGATTAGCTGTATTACTTCCATCTTGACTTAACTTCATGATGCATTTAGCCGTTTCTATGGATAACTAACCCAAATACTAAAACCATGACCGGCAAGAAAGTAGGTGAATTTGCTTTAAAGCAGCTCAAAAAGTCTGTTATGAATCCGTTTAACACTCCTGACAATGATCGCCACGCCGATACCGTGATTAGAAATCACGTTATCTGGTCTATGGGGGCCAGTTATGTCATTCCACTACCCGTAGCTGATGTTTTTGCTGTTTCGGCTTTACAGCTCGATATGATTCGATCTTTGTGTAAAGTGTATGGCTTGGATTTTGCAGAATCACAAGGCAAAGCTATAGTTAGTAGCCTTACAACGAGCACTATGGCACGGGCAGGAGCCAGGTCACTCATCAAATTGGTGCCTGGTGTAGGTACGGTCATTGGTGGCATCACGGTCGCCGTCATCAATGGAGCAAGTACCTACGCGTTGGGCCAGGTGTTTAAAAAGCATTTCAGCACTGGAGGGACCATTCTCGATTTTGATACAGAGCGATTGCGCAAGGTCTACCACGAACAATTTGAGAAGGGCAAGAGCATTGCTAAGCAGTGGAAAAGTGAAGAAGATGCGGCAGAGCAGGCACCAAAATCAGAAGCTGAAACGGCCGAAGTCGCCGATCAAGGTCCAACAGACCACGCCGAGCCTACTTCTGATACCAATACATCTACTGAGGCTAAACAAGCGCTCGATGAGCTTCAGCGGTTGGCAGAAATGAAGGAACAAAACATCATCACCGACAAGGAATTCAAGGCGATGAAGAAGCGGATAATCGAAGGCTCTTAGAATCTTCGCCTTCCATTTTGCAAGGCCCGCTCTTGCTTTTCGAGTACAAGAGAACCGAAGGAAACACTAACCTTGATCTCTCCGTGTACTTCACGGCCACTCTCTATACGTACTCTGCTGATACCATCATTGCTTTCCAGTTCAGTCACGGGCACCTCGTCAGGCAATATCATTTCTCCGTAAGTTGATGATAAGCTGTAGGACAGGGGCCTGCCATCAGGGTCGATCAGATAAACATCTGAACGATCCGCGTTGATCTGTAGATCGGTGAGCTGACTGTTTGGGCTGACACGCAGCTCGCCATACTGGGAGTTGATGGTGAAATTGCCCCCGATGTCATACAGTTCGACATCTGACCTTCTGGCAGTGATGAATACATTGCCATCCAGGCGCTCGCCCAGGATGTCGCCAAAGCGAGTATTGATGTCCATCATGCCTTCCACATTGTTGATATTGATCTGGGTGTACTCTCCAAAAATTCTCAACCTGTTTCTGAGATTGCTGATGTTGGCCGCTCCGAAGTGACTTTTTAAGTATACGGGGCATTCTTCGGGTAGGGTGATGTAGTAGTAGACGTATAGTTCGCTTTCCGGCCTTTTGGATGGGTCAACTCTTTTATTGCGCAGATATATTTTATCGCCTTCCCTGGTGGTGATGAAGATCAAGTTTTCAATTTCTTCCCTCGCTACTTCTATTTGAGGGTGTTTGGCCACCATTTCAAGCCTGACATTGATCTCGGCTCTATCCCAGGTTTCTACAAAAATTTCTGCTTTTTCTCCTTCTACGGCAACTTCCATACCTGGTGTGTAGGCATAGTTGTCTTCAATGGTTTTGGTGACGACTTGTAAATCCTGGAGCGGACGTTCTTGGGCTACCAGCAGTGTAGCGACCTGCGGAAGTCCAAAAAGAAGAAGCAGCAGTATGCGAGACATATACGGGATACTTTAATCTCAATCGTTATCTGCCAGCGAGAATTTGCCGGTACACGGCAGAACGTTCTCTTTCAATATCAGCTAGCTTGTTCATGACCTGAGCATCCTGGCCATAGCTGACCAGCATAGCCTCGACCTCGTATTTGGCCGAGGTGAGCTCTTCCAATTCGTATCTCAGCTGGTTCATGACGGGTTCGTTCATCTGTTCGAGCTCTCTGAGCATACTTTGAAAGCTCTGCTCATCATCATCCTGAAAAGTGGCAAACGTAGGGCGAATAGGGGCTTGCTCTACGCTTTCTTTTATAGCAATAGAAGGACCCTGCTCGTAAGTAGCACTCCAATAGCCGACGGTGAACAGCAGGAGGATAGCCGCAGCTCTACTCAGCCAGAACCTGAGTTTCTTGATCCTAACCTGTTGACCATTCGACTGATCGAGTCGCTGATTAATGCTGTTCCAAACATGGCTGGGTGGGCTGTATTCGGGTAGGCTGACGCCCTGCTGCTGGACAGTCTTAAAGCTAGAGATCACTGCACTCCAGATTCCCTTAGGAGGATCATAGCTGGGCAAGCGGTTTAAAGCTTCCCGTAGTCGTTCCCTATTGAGTTCTTTCATACTTCCTGGCTCAGGTATTGGCGTAGTTTTTTCTTGGCATAGAACAGCTGACTTTTACTGGTGCCGACACTTATGCTCAACATGTCTGCAACTTCTTTGTGGCTATATCCTTCTACTTCGATTAAGACGAATACAGCTCTGTAGCCATCTGGCAATCGCTGAATAGCTTTTTCCAGATATTCTACATCGAGCGCATTGTGGCCCCAGTCTATCCGCTGGTCGTTAAAATTGGGTGGTAACTCTTCATGCTGGGCTTCTTTCTTGATTTTGGCTAAAGCAGTCCTGACCACTATCACCTTTATCCATGCGCCCAGGCTGCTCTCTGCGCGAAAAGTGTGAAGCTTTTGAAAGATTTTAATAAAAGCTTCTTGTAGGGCATCATTGGCTAATTCAAAATCTTTGGTGATCCGATAGCATGCAGTGTACATAGCCCGGCAATAGCGATCATACAGCTCTTTTTGAGCCAGTCTTTCACCTCGCTTGCAAGCAGCAACGAGTTCTGTTTCCGTCATGCGGGCTGTAATTGTCTGCATAGGCGAAAATTCATTCCTATGATTTGGGTCCGTCTTCGAAGATACATTAAAGAGCGAATCTGGCGGTTGGGGGTTGTATGTCTTTTATTCTTCTTTGCCGATGTGAAATAGGGCGTCGCCCTGGCTGACGACAGCCGCATTGGCATGACCTATAATGTACCCATCCTTCTTAGAAAGAATGCGTTGGTTGGGCAGTTGTCCTTGCGGATCAGAAATAACCCCTATGGGCTCACCCTTACGCACCCGGTTCCCGCTCGATTTGAACCACTGAAACAAACCTGCTCGCTCGGCGCGCGTCCATCGGCTCTCGGTTACGCGAATGGTTTGTGGTGCTTCGGGTATGGCCGTTCCACCCAACATGAGTTTGCCGGCCAGCAGTCGCTTGATGCCATTTATTCCGGTTTGAATGGACAAACCGTCGTAGCGTTGGTTCTCTCCTCCCTCATAGGTGAGGATGGGTAAATCGTAGGTTGATTTGGCCGTCTTTCGAAGCGATTTGCTCGGAGCTTTAGATGCCACGATCAGTGGGCTGCCAAAGGCCTGGGCTATCTCAAGAGCTTTGTCGTCGCCAGGGGTATATCGCAGTTGGGGAAAATTGTAGGTGCCTCTGCCGCCAGTGTGGAAGTCTATTCCAAAGTCGATATGTGGCAGGATATTTTTATGCAGCACATGAGCTACACGGGCAGCTAGTGACCCGCTTGAAGTTCCGGGGAAAGCCCGATTCACATCTTTACCGTCAGGAACATCTCTGCTAAAATTGTTGAATCCAAAAACATTCAGAAGTGGTATAGCAATGACCGTCCCTGCCATTAGCTCTTCAAAGTACTTATCGTGGACGCACTTTCTTACAATTTCCACTCCATTGATCTCATCGCCGTGTACTCCTGCCAGTAAAAGGACCGTTGGCCCGGGCCTCAATCCGCGGTATACATGGGCTTGTATTTCAACTTTGTTTCCACTGGGTAATTGCCCGGCCGGCAGTTTGATCAACGCGTTTTGTCCGGGTAGTAACTCGGTTTTACCTATGGTGAGTTTTTGCTCTTGTTCGCTCGATTCTATGGTCGTCATCTTGTTGATTAAGCAGATAGGGACATACGGCCTTTTTCTTCAGCCAGCTCAATTATAGCTCCGGCTATATCTACACCGGTAGCTGTTTCTATACCTTCCAGGCCGGGGCTGGCATTTACTTCCATCACTAAAGGGCCGCGTCTGGACCGGAGGATGTCTACACCAGCAATCTCCAGCCCCAGAAGTTGTACCACATCCAGGGCCAGGGCGCATTCTTCTTCACTCAGTTCGGCCTCTCTGGCCGTGGCTCCCAGGTGCATATTGGCTCTAAACTCGCCTCGTCTGGCTTGGCGTTCCATAGCGGCTACTATTTGATCGCCAACCACAAAAATGCGTAAGTCACTTCCACTTGCTTCCTGAATGTATTCCTGGATTAAGACCTGAGGGTGAAAGGTTAAAAAGCCCTCACAGGTATGCTCTAGTTGATATCTGTTGTGTACGAGGGCCACTCCTATGCCATGAGTTCCCTCCAGCATTTTGACGACCAATGGGTATTTCCCCAGGATGCGGGCACATCGACGTGCTTCTGCCGGGTCTGTGCAAAGAAGAGTAGCCGGGCAATCAATACCCGCGGCTGTCAGGAGCTGCTGGCATCTCCATTTATCCCTCGCCAATCGTAGACCACTGGCGGAAGTCAAGCTCGGAATATCCATCAACTCAAATTGGTCAATGACAGCAGCCCCCATGGCGGTTACACTAGCTCCGATCCTGGGAATAATAACATCTGGAATCTCATGAAAACGCCCGTTCATCATCAGTCGGGCGCCACTCTTGTCGAGCAGCAGGGCGCATCGGGTATGATCGATCATGTCGATGCGATGCCCGCGATCTTTTGCCGCTTCGGCTAGTCTGCGAGTGCTGTACAAGCCAGGGCCACGAGTGAGAAGGGCTATGTCCATGCAGGTAAAATTAGGTTTTTAATACATGAAGCCAAAGAGCCACAAGGGAACTCGATGAGGCGTTGAGCTACTTTTTGCATCGACAACTGTAAAGTGATTAGGATCCCGACCTATTTGATCTGCGGCCTTGTTTGGACCCCCAACTTCAAAAATGTATTGGTCACCTTGGTATCGGTAGATAAAATCGCCCTTCTTAGGTAGCACTACTTCAGGTTGAAAGCTTAGAGATCTACTTCTTAGGTAATTCAACTGATTAAAAAAGAAAGTCTCCCTTACCGTTCCTATTTCAGCAGAATTTGGTGCTAAAACGTATACGAGGTTGGTATTATCAAGATATATCTTGTCGGGCTTTGATAAGGTAGATACCCCTTTCCCATCGTTTGATAGTAGCTGAATGAGATTGGCTCTTTGTAACAACTGAAGATACTCAAGTACAGTCACTCTACTTAATTCTACTCGTTCCGCCAGTTTTGTGATGTTTGGCTTGAACGGCACAGACGAGGCAATTGCCTGAAGTAAACGCGACAATTTATTAGCGTGTGCCGACCGACTCTCTGTGGCGTAAGGGATATCGTTAGTCAATACAAGTTGTACCATTGCGTTGACTCTATTTTGGTAACCTGCTCTTCCTTCAATGGTAAAAGCATAGTAGCCAAATCGAAGATAATCCTGGAAAAGACCCAGAAAATGCTGAGGTAGCTGTTTTTTATATTCAAAGGCTATTTCTAAATGCTCTTTTAGTAGTACCCCAAGGTCTATGGCCTCAAGATTTATGCCCTCATTTAGTAATAGATATTCACGAAAACTGAGACCGGGTAAATGGTGATATTGAACTCGACGACTCAAATCAGCGCTTCGGTTGAGGATTTTTAAAATAGAAGACCCCGAGAAGACAATCTTTAAGTTTTGACGATAATAATCATATACGGACTTGATCTCTCCAGCCCAGTTTCTAGGATATCGATGCACCTCGTCTAGATAGAGGTACTGACCACCTTGATCCATGAAAGTCTCAGCTAGGTCAATAAGGCTATTGTCTGAAAAAAGGATGTCTCCAAGATCAAGATAGAGGGCTTTGGTCGGAGGTAAATTAAGTTGCGAAAGCTGTTGCGCCAGCAGAGTGGTTTTACCGACCCCTCTGGGCCCTATAATCGCGTTAAGCGGGTCATTCCAGTCAACTTCTTGTGTGAGCTTTCTTTGATACGTTTTGGGGACATGCTCTAAGACCGCTTCGCTCCGGGCTAATAATTTAGGAGGCAGCATTTTGTTTATTAGAATGAACGAATTTTATTTTATTTTGTTTAATCAATTAAACAAAAATTAGGCTGTCGTCAACTTGTCGGCAATCTTCCGATCGTCACTCAATCTTGGCACCTTGTTTTGACCACCCAGTTTGCCCTGACTGGCCATGTAGTTGCGAAATGCTCCTGCGGGTAAAGGCGTGACGACCAATGGCTTGAGTATGCCTCCATCTATGAGATCCTGGTAGTATATGTTTTGGCCAACCATAGCGGCATCAAGATCCCTGGCAAACGCAGCTGCATCTGTTGGTGGTTGTTCGTATTCGATGAGCCACTCGTGGTAGGGTAGGCCACCTTCTGGTGGATTGACTTGTGGGGCTACGGTAAATTCCCGGACACTTACCCGGTGGCGTGGCGCTACTTCGCGAAGAGCCGTTTCTACTTCTTTACCAATGACGTGCTCACCAAAAGCCGAGATGAAGTGTTTGGTGCGCCCGGTTACTCGTATGCGATAAGGATTCAGGCTAACAAATTCTATGGTGTCACCGATTTTATAACCCCATAAGCCGGCGTTAGAATTTATGATGATGGCGTAATTGACACCGGTTTCCACCTGCGAAAGTCTAAACCTAAGCGGCGATTCCTGAAAAATATCCTCAGCTCTGACAAACTCAAAAAAGATACCACTGCTGGTGTTGAGCAATAATCCGGGCTCTGTTTGGCTGTCTTGGTAAGCGATGAAACCTTCGCTGGCGGGGTAGGTCTCGATACTGGGTATGGGACCGCCGGTCAATTGCTCCAGGGCCGCCCGATAGGGTTCGAAGTTGACTCCGCCATACACGAAGAGTTCGAAATTGGGCAGCACTTGGCGCACATTTTTTTTGCCAGTCTCGACCAACAATCGCTCGTAGTACATCTGTACCCAGGGCGGGATACCACTAATCAATCGGAGGTCTGCCTCTTTGGTTTCTTTAACAATGGCATCAACCTTGGTATCCCAGTCGTCTATGCAATTGGTTTCATAACTGGGCATCTGGCTTCGCTTGAGCCATGCTGGTACTAGATGATTGCTAATGCCCGATAGTCGCCCGGTTGGAATTCCACCTACTTCTTCCATTTCGGGGCTGCCGCTCAGGAATATTTGCTTCCCATCTACAAAAGAAGCTCGTCCGGTTTCGGCTACATAGCAGAATACAGCATCGCGAGCAGAGCCGAAGTGGTTGGGTAAGCTGTCTTTGGTAATGGGGATGTACTTAACTCCCGAAGTTGTGCCGCTGGTTTTGGCGAAATAGCGGGGTTTTCCTGGCCACAAAATATCGTGCTCTCCGGCTTTGATGCGCTCTACGTATGGGCGCAGCGCCTCATAATCACGCAAGGGAACCCTGGCCCGAAAATCATCATAGGTATGAATGGTGTCAAAACGATGGTCCTGACCGAAAGCAGTGGCTTTTGCCTGATTGATTAATGCTTGGAAAATGCGTCCTTGCTCGCTCAGAGCGCGGCCAGCTCGTTTTTTTACCCCTCTGGCAATATAGCGGGCAATGGGGCGAAGCAGCGTTGATTTTATAGGCATACTTAGTTTTCGGGTACCTTAATCTGATACACCTGATCTCTGCCTACAGCCAGGCGGCTATCTACCAACCAGGGGTTGTAGACTTTGAGCATTCGGTAGCTGACCCCTTGCTCGCTAGCCCAGTCACCTAAATTGTTGATGGTCTCTGTGACTTCTTCCGTTCGGTAATCATTCAAAGGTGGGTAGTAATCCTCTTCATTCAGATAAAATCCGTAAGCTCGTGGATTTTCGAATATGGCTTTGAAAGCGGCAATTCGGAAGATGTAAGCATTGGTTTCTTCACTCAGGTTGAGGTCGAAAAAGGACTCGCCGCCTTGCTTTTCCATTTGCCCCGACAAGCCACCTGGCCCCATATTATAGGCGGCCATGGTGAGTAGCCAATCATCGAAGCGATCGTGATAGCGACGTAAATATTGGCAGGCGGCTCGAGTCGCTTTCTCCAGATGGTATCGCTCGTCTACGGTGCTGGTCACTTCCAAATCGTATTCGCGGGCCGTGGCGGGCATAAACTGCCAAATTCCCTTGGCTCCTGCAGGGCTGGTAGCATTTCTCAGCGCACTTTCAGCTACAGCCAGGTATTTTAAATCGTCGGGAACACCCTCTTCTGCTAGTATTCGCTCAATGGTGGGAAAGTAGCGTCTGCTCTGTTTTAAGATCAGTAGGGTACTCGAATGCCAATATACATTGCGCAGCAGTTCGCGATCCAGGCGTTCTCTGAGATCAAAGTTTTCCATAGAGAGCAGCTCACCACACAACCTCATGTCTTCAAGAGGAGCTGCACGTACGATTTGTGGCAACTGCCGGGCATCTTCATTTTGGACTTCCGCAGGATCATAGCCCTCACCGTAGTGGGGGCGGTTGCCTCCCTCCTCATCAGAGTTGCTCGTGTAGCTTAGAAATAGCGTTAATATCAGCAGACAAGCCAGCGCACTACCAAAGCCGAACCAATAGTTTTTCATAGTCGTACAAATATAGATGATTTGTACCGTCGAGAGTTATACCAACCGCAGCAGTGTATATCCTATAATTTGATGATGATCCGTTTTTTATACATCCACCAGGCTACAGCATAAATCAACATGACCATCAAGAGCGCTTGGGCTAGTGAGGCAGGCTTATCACCCAGGATCGGGAGTTGCTACAACCGATCCTGGG
>JBCBVN010000018.1:0-23989 GCA_039817625.1 Bacteroidota bacterium | reverse complement strand
CAGAAAAAGCGTTTCTACATCGCTGAAGCTGATAAGTGGGTTACTCTGAAAGTATCTACTTCTTCAGATATGCAACCAGACCAATCTTATTGATGGTGCGCATGGCAGAAGTAGATACTTTCAGAGTAACCCACTTATCAGCTTCAGCGATGTAGAAACGCTTTTTCTGAATGTTCGGCACGAAACGGCGCTTGGTCTTGCGGTTGGAGTGCGAGACATTGTTGCCACTGATTGGGCGCTTACCGGTTAGCGTACAGACCTTTGACATCTTTGATCATTTATATAGTGACTCTGTAAGGATTACGCTGCGCGTGAGAAAGTTCAAACCTTAAACCTCTTTTTAACAACACAAAACTTACAAAAATCTGTGACTCTGTAAGGATTCGAACCTTAAACCTCCTGATCCGTAGTCAGGTGCTCTATCCAGTTGAGCTACAGAGCCTTGGAAAGCCTCAATAGCTGTGACAAACACAACTAATTTTTCCGAAGCGGGTGCAAAGATACGCCCATCTCTGCACGCTTACAAGCTATACAGGGCATTTTTTTTAGACAGGCTTGTCACGAAGAATATTCCAGCCCAATAAGCCCCCAACCAAATCGACAGCTACGTGTAGCAACATAAGGACCCAAAGCGAGGAACTCAACCAAAATATGGCCCCAAACAAGGTGGCCATAATCACAATTTTGACCACTGCCTGCCACCCCTGATAGATATGTCCCATGCCGAAAGCAAGTGCCGGCAGCAGCAATATCAGAGCAAGCTGCCACCAATCTTCATCACCGATGATCGCCTGTAAGTAGCTAATACAGTATCCTCGATATACAATCTCCTCAGCCAGGCCAGCAGATAGCGCCAAAAAGGAGTAGTGAATGAATTCTCGCCCTGTGGATGGAAGAAAAGCAGGAAGTGTGGGAATAGCTTTTGCCCGTTCTACCTCCTTTTTAGAAAGCTTACCGACTTCTGCAAACACATCTAAGATATACAGCACCAAAAACAAGAGCACTAAAGCTTGGGCCATACCGCTGTAAGGAGTTTCTCCCCATTGCAACCCTATCTCCCGAGCAGGTCTACCATAAAACCAGCACACCAGCCCCACAGCAGCTGCCAACATCCATAGCAAAGCGCTGTTGCCATAGTACAAAACCATCTTTGCTTCGTGCGTAAAGCTAGCAGGTAGCCCCCCTCCTGCTTGTCGGCCTGCCCATAGCGAACGAGCAGGCAGCAGAACCAATAGACAAAAGATGAGTATATGGTCTAAAAGGTGCATATGAGTAAAGGTACTCAAGGAGAGATAACTCGAACCCAGACCGAGTAATTCCATTTTCACTAATTTAGCTTTTTACCCCAAATCGCCCAATGAATACCACTGAAGAGTTAGTAGCCAACGACATTGTTTACAATCTAGTTGAAGTCGAAACTGGTCTATACTTACCTACAGCCTATATAGTTAGCAGAGATGAAGCCGGTCTTCTCGCTCACGTCAGACAAAAAGCAACCGATGAAACCATCAAGGCCTTTGACCTTCCTTTGGATCAGCCTCGACTAAGAAGCTTTCAGCTGGTCGATGAATTGCAAGTTGAAGCTATTGAAACAGCTCTTAAAGCGCCAAAAGCCAGAAAACCTACGCCCCTTAACCAACTCAATGCCCTGACGAACAAGGAGGGAAGAGCAGCACTCCTTAAATACGTGCACCAGCGGCTCAATGAACTATTGAACCTTTGCCTGGAGAACAACTACCCCGTCGCTCTTGAGCTGGAAAGACGAGTCCTGGTCAAAGAATACGAGCTGACACCCCAGCCAAGTATGTTGCAGCCTCTTCTATCATTTGTCAAAACAGACGCTGGCGTTAAATACCGGCTAAAGCTCAAGAATACCAAAGACGAAGAGCTACAAATCAGAGATCACAAGGTCATAGCCGTAACCAATCATCCTGCACCGGGATGGCTGATCATAGACAAGCAACTCGTGCGGCTAGGGCATCTGAATGGATTTGTGATCAAACCCTTCATCACTAAAGACGAAGTAACTATACCTGCCCAGCAAGCAAATAGCTATTTCAGAAGATTTATAGCACGGGTGGTTAGCAAAGTAGAGATAGAAGCCGAAGGATTCGCCGTCGAACAGCACAACGAACTAAAAGCATGCCGCCTGGAATTGGTCAATCACCCGCTAGAGGATCGGTACTATCTCTATCCTAAAATGGATTATGGCCATGCCGAATTCGGATGGAACGAACAAAAGGAAGAACGCACGCTACTTGACACGGAAGGCGAGGAGGTGTCTATTATTCGATTGCAAAGAAACCCCGAAGGAGAACGCGTATATCTGGATCGCTTGAAGAGGCTCGGACTTAAAGCTGTAGATGGCACTCAGTTTTTTCACCCCAGCGATACGCCTGTTCATAGTGAGGCTTACGCAGGTCTGAGCTGGCTACTTACCCATTGGTCTCAATTGCTGGAAGCGGGATTTGACCTGGCAGGGGCCCAGGTAGGTGAGCATACCATATACCCCCATGCACCGGCACTCACCCTTGGGGTCAGTGAAGAAAATGACTGGTTTGATCTCAAAGGGGAAATCATCGTAGGCGAATACACCATACCCTTCGCCAGGCTGGTCAAATACATCAAAAGGCGAGAACGCTTGTACCCACTTCCCAACGGCACCCATTTCCTGATCCCGGAAGAATGGCTTACCCAATATGGAGAGTTGTCTGAGTTCGTGACCATCGCAGACAATGAAGCCCGATTAGCCAGAAGTCACTATACCCTACTAGACAATTTTGAGCTGGATGGGGCAGACCCGGAAGCTGCTCGTGAAATTGCAGAATCTTATCAACCCGATTCTGATTTAAAAGCCAGCCTGCGACCATACCAATTAGAAGGCGTGAAGTGGCTAATCCAACATCATCATCAGGGCCTTGGAGCTTGCCTGGCCGATGATATGGGTTTGGGTAAGACTCTTCAAACCATAGCCGTCCTACTATATGCAAAAGCTAATCGGCAAGATGTAGCTGGTGGCCAGGCTGCCGAGTCACCAACGGAAAACCAGGGAAACACCCAACTCGGCTTGTTTGCTCAGGCCGACGAGGAATTCCTCCAGCCACTAAGAGCGCTGATTGTGCTTCCAGCTTCTCTGGTATATAACTGGGCTGCGGAAATAGAAAAGTTTGCGCCATCTCTGAACACGGTCCATCACGTAGGGGCAAAACGGCAAAAAGATGTACGCGTGCTAAGTCGTTTTGACGTTATCCTCACAACTTATCAGACAGCCAATCGCGATCAGGATCTGCTGCGTGAAATGGAGTTCACCTACATCATTCTCGACGAAAGTCAGCAGATCAAGAATAGACAGAGTAAGGCATTCAAAGCCCTAAATAGCTTAAATGCCAGCCATAGGATCAGCCTGAGTGGCACGCCCATTGAAAACTCCCTCTCTGACCTATGGTCGCAAATGCAATTTATCAACCCGGGCCTGCTTCGATCCTACAACTTCTTCAAAAAGGAATTTATCCTACCGATTGAGCGAAAAGATGATGAAGCCAAAAAAGCACAACTGCGGAAGTTGGTGCAGCCCTATCTACTCCGGCGCACCAAAGAGGAAGTAGCCAAAGATCTACCCGACCTCCACTTACAGCACTACCTCTGCGACATGACCAACGAGCAAAGACGGCGATACGAAAAAGAAAAGTCGGCTGCGCGCAATGCTTTGCTCAAGAACTACAAACCAGCCGATGGCCAATATCGCATGCTGGTCGTGCGCACACTTACCCGACTTAGACAGCTGGCCAATCACCCCGTACTACTGAGTAGCGAATATGCTAAGGGTAGTGGCAAATTCACCGAGGTCATAGAACAGTGGGATCAGGTCTACAAGTCGGGACATAAGGCTTTGTTTTTTTCCAGCTTCGTGACTCACTTGGAGTTATTTAAAGCCGAATTGGAAAAGACCAACCAACCATACGCCTGGATCAGCGGACAAGTATCTTCTAAAGATAGAGCGAAAGAAGTTGATCGCTTTCAGAACGATCCAAACGTTCGGGCATTTTTTATTTCTATTAAAAGTGGTGGAACAGGACTGAATCTCACAGCCGCTGACTATGTATTTGTACTCGACCCCTGGTGGAACCCAACTACCGAACAGCAAGCTATAGCCCGGGCGCATCGAATAGGACGCACCGAAAGAGTAATAGCCAGAAAATTCATTAGCAAGGACACCATCGAAGAAAAAATATTAAAATTACAGGCTAAAAAAACTCAACTCGCAGAAGACATTATTGGAAAAAGCGGAAAACTACTACTGGACAAAGGAGAATTAAATTACTTATTGAAATAAAAAATTACCTAGGAATTTATTTTAAATTCCTAGGTAATCTTATTCAAATAAAAACGAGGTGAGCAGCAAGCCACTCACCTCGAAATAATTAAAACCTAATTCCTATTAATTCACCACTAGTATTAAATATTAGTATGGATCGAGCTCCACTTTCCCTGCGAACCAGAACAAAAATTCTGGTCAGCCTGCGGCAATAAGTTCTAGGCTCTACGTTTGGAAAATTGGTGTTGATAAAATCACGGATGGTAACAAGTGTTTCTGCGCGCACTGGGCCACATCTGTCTGAGCAGTGGTCTAGCGGATTGCGCTCACCAAGGAACTCATCATTGCCATCGAAAGCAAGGACTGTGGGTCCGGTAATGAGTACCAGAGTGGTATCGCCAAATGCTTTGGCGCTTCTGATGGTTTCATCTGGATAGTTTTCTGCAATGTAGGTCTCAACGGTCTCAGACAGTTCTGCGGGAGGTAGCATACGGCCGAAGCGCACTAGTCTACGGAAACAACGCCCATGCGGATGCCTGCCCTGAAACACAGAGCTGTTCTCCGGATCTCCGCGATACTCGAGCGTGCGGCCACTCATATCGTAGTAGAGAATATTGCCATCGGCCAAATAGGCGATATAACCCTGGCCAGGGACCTCCTCTGCGATTTCCAGAAAAGTTTCGAAATAATTGAGAGAAATATCCTCAACAATTTCAGCGGGCAGGGTCTCAGGTTCAACTTCTCGAGCCTCGACCGAAACCGCCATATTTTCGATTAATTGATCATCATTCAGTTCGGCTGGCTCGTCATTCGCATCGCGGTTACAAGCAGACAAACCTATGATCAGAAGGGAAATAAAAAATAAGTTCTTCATTATCTGGTTTTTTGTTTTTTTGATGCGATGGATTCTAAAAGGTTGCTTTAATGAAATAATTTTTTTTCTTAAAATCGATAATAGAATTCTCCAATCATAGAAAAACGCTGAAAATTAGTAGACAGATTTCTATCTTCTCCCAACGAAGACAAGGAGGCGGTAAATTGGGGAGAAACACCAATTTCAATATTCTTCCAGGGCCGAATCACAAGTCCGGTTTGCAATTGCCCGGTCCAGAATTGGTCATCTAAAAATTGCTCACTACTTCTGATTCTGGAACTGACCAGATTTAACCCCCGGGGGTCCGACAGTCGACTCTGTATTTCTAAACTAACTGTCTGGCGGTTCCAGGCAATCCCTGTTCCTATTCTGAGTCTCAGCCAATTTCCGATAGGCTGATCATAGGTAACCAGCAAAGGAATACTCGTTGTCTTCACTCGTTCTAAGGCGCGAATACCCAGTCGCAGCCAAAAGTTGGCGGGTAGCTCGACCCCTGCTGGCCTGATGATTTCAATTTCAGTGTCCGCTTTGGAATAATCCGTGGCGAAGTCAGCCACATATGTCGTACGTGCATTGCCATTAGCATCCAGCACCTCTGTCTCTGGCCTGTAAATGCGCAACAGAGAAAGCCTGTGCTCACTCGATTCGCGACCACAATTAAAACCCGTTGTCAAGCCCCATCTATCGTTCAATTCTAGCCTGAATCGCAAACCCCACGAGCTGGCTAAGGAGTTTGTTATACTTTGAGCTGTAACGGTATTGGCCGGCAGTTGTACACGCACCTCTGGTTGATGAAAGGCTGCCTGAAAACCAATCAGAAATCGCAACCGCCTTTTCTGACTGAAAGCAGGGTTTATCAATTCCCCTTGTAGATAGGTATCCAACGAATTACCTGCATCGATAGATTTATCAATAGCGCTCAAAGAATTGACCTGAAGGCCAGTTATTTTGGGCGCTTGCAGAAGGCTTGTCGAACCGATGCGAACAGCAGATGTAGCGGCAGCTGGCTCCTCATCTCTCCGCTCCGACAATAAAGCGGGTGCCTCCTCTCGGATAATACCTGAAGGGGTGGTGAGTGAGCGCTCGGTTCCATGATCAGTCGAATGTGCAGATGGACGTTCAATCGTATTCGCAACTTGTTCATCACGAGTTTCTGTGTCGTTGTCGATGGCCTTCAAATCACTCAGCTGTGGGTTGGCTGGTTCGGAAGGCGGATTATTGGAGATGTCTTCAGCCACAACAGTTGGCCCTGGCTCATGAGTACTGCTCTCGGCATCGACAGTAGATATACGCTCTAAACCAGCTACTTCCCCCATAGATTTTGGCAGCTCACTCGTAGCAGCGGGGACTAACATATAGGTTCCACCTACAATCCCGACTAGAAAGGCAATACCAACTATCCACCAAAGGACTAATGGTCTGCGCCTTCGTTCAGGCAAAGACTGATCGAGCCGATCCCAAAGTTCTGGGCCTGGTGCGGGCCCTTCTGGCCCTTTCTCCCAATCAGCTAGTCGACGCGACCAGGAGCTGTCGTTCGGTAATTTTTCAGCCATACATCAGGAGGTTCGATATTGGTAACTGGGGTACTTTTTAATGATGGACTTCCGCAGGTGGATACGCGCCTTGTAAAGTTGCGATTTGCTGCTTCCTTCACTTATTTGCAGTTGGGCTGCAATGTCGCGATGTCCGAGTCCCTCAACATAGTAGAGGTTGAACACCGTACGGTAGCCGGTGGGCAGCTGACAAATGAGCCGATGAAGCTCAGCACTGCTGATTTCATCTAAATCTTCATCTAGCTGACTGTCTGCATGTTCAATACGGTCAGGTGCCATTTCATCACTGACCAACTTGGGTCTGCGCCTCAGCTCTTGTAATATTTGATTGAGTACTACGCGGCGCACCCACCCACCCAGGGCACCTTCGGCGCGATACTTATCAATTTCTTGCAAGGCTTTTAGCATGCCATCATGCAGGAAGTCTTCAGCCTCCTGAGCATCCTTGGCATATCGCAGGCACATGCGATACAAAGGCAATCGCTCACGCTCATACAGCCACTGCTGCGCGCTGCGCTTACCTCGCTTGAGATCGCGTATGAGTTTGCCTTCGTCGACGTACATGCTAGTCTTTGATGCAGGACACCTGAAAAGGTTGCCTGATGGACATATTAAATATCGTCATAATTCGCATTACATTTGTCGGCATGATCCAGTATTACAGCCATACACAAGGTCGCCTTACCGAGTTGGCGCAACGCCAGGCTGGCTGTTGGATCAATGTAGCCCCACCATTTGAGCAGGACGAACTGGAGAATTTGGCTCAGGAATTTGAGATGCCCATCGACTTTTTGCTCGACCCCCTCGATATCGATGAGCGTTCGCGTTACGAACGAGAGGAAGATGTTCGCCTCATTGTGCTCAATACGCCTGCCCTTAATGAGCAAAACATAGATGGTAATGAATCGACCTATGTTACCGTACCGGTAGGTATTATACTGACCGATGAGCACGTCATTACCATCACATCCAGAGAAAACGATGTGTTGCAACTCCTCAAGGAAGGTAAAGTGCGCAATTTCAACCCAGAAGACGAAGCCAACTTTGTGCTCAAGTTTTTTGAGCAGACGGTATTTCGGTTTCTGACTTGCCTGAAAAAACTCAACCTCAAGCGCAACCTCATCGAGCAAGAGCTATACGATTCCAGTAAGAACAGGGAGTTGATGCAGCTGCTCAGTATAGAAAAATCTCTCGTCTACTTCATCAATGCGCTCAATGGCAATGAACTGCTAAAGATGAAAATGAAGCGGACTGATTTTCTGCGAATCAGACAAGACGAGGACCTTTCCGATCTATTCGAGGACATCATCATCGATAATGGACAGGCCCTGGAAATGGCCAACATATACACCAACATACTAAATGGAACCATGGACGCCTACGGCTCCATTATTTCCAACAATTTAAATATTACCATTCAGCGGCTCACGCTCATTACTATCATACTAACGGTACCCATGGTTATCGCTTCCTTCTATGGTATGAACGTTCCCCTACCCTATCAGCAAAAGCAATTCACGATCGGTATCATTTTCCTGGTCTCTATAGTATTGAGCCTTGGTATAATCTGGTATTTCAGACGCAAGCGGATGTTTTGAGGAAGACTTACGTAGATCGGCTACACGCCCCATTGGCTGTACATCCGATACTGTCCTAGTCAAGCAATCGATTAAAAATCGGCAGACCATTCTTCTCCTCCCCCACTCAATTCAGCAGATCTTATCTCTCCCAGACCTTCAAATTCATATCGAAGCCCCATTATTTGGTAATCCTTGTTACTATTAGGGCCTTGCCATGCAAGCTTTTCATTCAGAAAAATAGAAATCGAATCCGTATTTCCTTCCACGGATACATCAATCCAATCATCATCTACTATACCAAAGGTCGATAGATCGTGATCAAATCCGCTAAATCTTTTATTGGCTGCAAATAATTCCAGATTTGCAACACAACCCGCATGACTTAATGGTAGAATAATGGCACTATCATTTAGTAAAATCAACAAGCGAATATTTCTGCAAGCCGCAGCTCCAAGCGCATAGGTTTGCCTGATGCTGGTTGTAAATCTAAAGTCGTGCACATCTAGACCTGGAAAATGACCAACTGTGCTATACATCAACTTTGGAGGTTTAGGGTGCAATTGCAGACCTAATTCTTCCAGATGATTTGCTGTCACAGCCAATTTACCGTCCTTTAGCACCTCTTGCTCACTGAGGTATACCGGAATAGGATTTTGCTGTACAGCTACTGTCCAACCGTCAGATGGTATGAGCAGCTCATGCTCAGCTACTATCTGATCACTGACTAATAGTTTGGCCAAAAAGAATCCCGGCATATAGTATATCGAGCTATGAGCGTCTCCATCTCGGCCTACTTGCACCCTGCGACGTTCATCCCAATTTTGCTGAATGAAAACGGAATCTAATGGAGCTGCTGATGCATCATAATGAAAGATTACAGAGTTGGGAATTCCAAGGCTAATGGGTTCTGAGCTGAAGTGAAAATCGCTGAGCTCTAGCTTATTAAGCGTAATATGCTCGGTGCTATCTACAGAACTTCTATCACCCAATGACAAGAGCAAAACACCCAGCACCAGGAATAAGGCAATAGGCCATATGAAGCGCTGAAGAAAGCCCGGGATTACCCAAGTCGAGTGTAGTGTTGCTCCCTTACTAACGACCGGCTGCTCAACCTGGCGTTCTTTGCTTTGCTTACACACTGTACCTGCGAAGGCCTGCCAATGTGGATAACCTAAATATTTGGCTAACGTATCCAAAGTAGCTGTACTCGGAGAGCTTCGATAGCGTACACGTCCCCACAATCGCTTAAGGGTAGTTGGGCTAAGTAGAGTTCCGGTTTGGCTATGAATTTGCTGGCTTAATAATTCAAAGTCTGCAGAGGTCCATTCATCAACGGGTCCCCAAGAGAGTGCATCCTCAATCTGAAGCCGGCATATTTCCAATAAGTCTTCCTTCGACATGGCTTTGCAAAGATAGGTCCGTCAGAAGTGGTCTGTGACCGAAGTGTATGAGCTTGCACAAACGTGCACGAGTTTGTCTCGGCTTTGTTCGGATTTTATGAGTGGATGTCCCAGACATTTGGCGGACAACAATGAAATCAAATCATGAAGCAACAAATAAATATCACCCCAACAAGACTCCTCATATTATCCTTTAGCATTTTTTCTTTTGTTTCATTCAGTTTTAGTCAAAGCCAGGAGGTGCCCATGCAATCCGAAGACTGGGCCATTGAAAACCGAGATGCCCGCTTTGAGGTACATGAAGGATACCCATCTATGTACTTCAACGATTCTGGTGCAGATGCGACAGGCAATAGCATAATCCAGGCTAAGGGCAGCTCATTTTACAACGGAACCATAGAGTTTGATCTGGCCATAGATGAGGGTGCCAGATTTGTGAGTTTTTACTTTCGCCAGCAAGATGAAAACAACTCAGAGCATGTCTATCTACGAGCATTCTTTGCCGGAAATCATCGATCGAGCGGAGGTTTCCAATATGCAGCAGTCATTGACGGGGTGAACTATTGGGATTTAAGCTTTCCCTATCAAACAGGAGTCACTATGTTGGGCGAGGGTAAGTGGAATCATATAAAACTGATTGTACGCGATCGTCAGATGCTAGCTTATGTAAATGACATGGAAAGGCCCGCCCTTTACATTCCCATTCTGGATGGCATTGATCGTCCTGGCGGTATTGGTGTCGATGGAAAAGGCTGGATCGCCAATCTTCAGATCAACCCAGACCAAGTAGACGGTCTATCAGCCGGGATGGGTTACGATCCTTTGCACAATGATATTCGCTATCTAAGAACTTGGCAGGTTACCAATCCTATCGACTTTCCCTTTGGCCGGGAACCAGTTGAAGCCGATTTACCAGGAAGTGAAACCCAATGGTCTGGCATTCAGGCAGAGCATCATGGACTCATCAATCTAAGTCGCCCTTTCGGCCAAACGCCTAGAGGTGAGCGCAGGCTAGTATGGTTAAAGGCTACTATTAAAGCCGGAGAACCCGTGGATAGAACATTAGATCTTGGCATTAGCGACGAGGTGTATGTTTACCTAAATGGTTCTCCTCTTTACGTTGGTCGAAACCCATATAATACACCTGCCATGCTAGAACCTTCTGGTCGAGCATCAATTGAAAATACTCAAATTGATTTACCTCTGAAAAAGGGAGAAAACGAGCTTTTAATTGGGGTTGCGAACTACTTCTTTGGTTGGGGAATAGTGGCCAGGCTCAATGATGGTAGCGGACTAGACTATTGAAGGGTCAGATTGGATGGATGAAACCATTGAAACTTCTTCATTCAATAGTGGGTGAATAAGCCAAGTCATTACGCTGAGGGAGCTGGTCTGATGAATTAAACATATATATTTTCGCTATCTTTCAGCAAATAAAACCTCCTGTCCTTGAAGAAGTATGAAGTAAACAGTGGCGAGCAGCGCATCCACCTGCGGAAGTCCAAAAAATTGGTTGGCCTAAAAACCAATATCGAGGGAAAAGCCGACGCTGTCGACGCAGAAGTATTGCCCCAGCTTGGCGGGTTTGAGCTAGTAACCCTCAAGAACAAGGAGAACATAGACAACGCCCTGGATGAAGCTCGCGCTTCTAATCAAGTTGAAGTAGGGACACATGTATACTTCGCCGACGGAGATGACCAGGCCAGGCCAATCGTCCCAACAGGCATACTGTATATCAAATTTGCCGAAGGTGTCGGAGAGGCCGAAGGCCAGGTTGTTTTAGACGCTTTCAAGCTTGAAAAACTGAATGTTGCCGATGACGGCACCGTCGTTGCCGGCGTCACTGCGCAAAGTAGAAACCCGCTGAAGGTAGCTGCAGAAATGGAGCAACTGGGAATGGTCAATGAAGTGACTCCTGACCTGGATGTCCCTTTGGATCAGTACGCGCTGGCTATGCCCAGAGATGGTCTCTTAGGACAACAATGGCACCTAGACAATAACGGATTTGTACCTGACGTACCCAATTTCAGACTGAAAGTCGGGGCAGATGCAAAGATCAAAGATGCCTGGGAACGGTTGGGAAATTTTGGATCTCGCAACATCACGATTGCCGTAATCGACAATGGATTTGACCTGAGTCACCCAGATCTGTCTGGTAAGATTGTGGCTCCTTTAAATATTAGCGATGGGTCAAACCGCATACCCACTGGTCAGCGATTTGGCGAACATGCCACCCCGGTATCCAGTGTTGCCCTGGCTTCGGCCAATGGAGCGGGTATTGTAGGCGCAGCACCTAATGCCAGGCTTATGCCATTGCACGGACTTACCTTCTCGGCCTGGCTGACCGACCGCATGTTTGATCATTGCGTCCGAAACCGGGCTGATGTAATCTCTTGTAGCTGGGGTACAATCCAGTCACAGTACCGCCCCAATAGCCAGCACCGCGCTGCCATAAGCCGGGCTTTGCAGCAAGGCCGGGGAGGAAAAGGATGTGTCGTCGTTTTTGCCGCGGGCAATGAAGGGCAGAACTACATCAACTACTACGGAGCTATTCCCGGAGTTATAGCGGTTGGTTCATCGACCAGCAGCGACACCCATCCCTCGTACAGCAACCGGGGCCCTGAGTTGAGTGTGGTTGCACCCAGCGATGGGGGTTGGCCTATTTTGGCTGCACGGGCCAGCTGGGATCCAGGAGCACAGGGTGTGCAACCGCACTTGCGCTACTACGCCGACGGGAGAGATCGCGGCCCCAACTACAAGCACTTCGGCGGTACCAGTTCGGCTACTCCCCTCGTAGCTGGCATATGTGCCCTGATACTCAGCGCTAATCCCAATCTGACGTCATCTCAGGTAAAAAGTATACTGGAGCGTACCGCCGACAAGATTGGCAACCGCTCCGACTACGACAGCAGAGGGCATTCGCGCCGATATGGTTATGGGCGAGTCAACGCCGATAAGGCTGTGGCGGAAGCCTTCAGGATGAGAAGTGCCGGCAGTGCCAGTAGTGGAGGAGTGAGCACGAGTCCCAGTAGTGGCAGCTCTACAAGCGGTGGCAGCACAGTCAGCAGCGGAACCAGTGGTAGCAGTGGCGGCGGTTTTTCTATAGACCTGCCCTTTGATGATGGGAAGAACACCTCTACACCAAGCACGCAACCAAGCAGACAACCAAGTGGAACGACTACCAGTACGGGCTCCAATACCTCAACAAATCCTAGTGGAGGCAGTGTAAGTACCGGTGCCCAATCTGGAAAAGGCTTGTACAGATTTTCTGTAAAAGCTCAGGCTGCAGTTGGTTGGGGCGCGCAGGCCGGTTCATTCAGAGACTATGCCAATGTATTGATCCAGGCGGAAAAAGCGGAACGCCTGTTTGGTCAGCCCATACTGGTCAACATCGTAGAGCAATCTGGCGGAACCCAATACCGCCTGATCGTTGGACAAAAAAACAGCCGATCAGAAATCGACCCCATCATGGATAAAATGCGTCGCTTTGGATACTCGCCCTTTGCTATTAGCCTGAGTAGTTTGGGATAACTCTTAGGTTGATCTAAACTCTATCTGAGCTAATCCCGTTACGCCCGAGTCTGTTTGATCTAACCATCGGACAATAGACCGATGACAGGCTATTTTATCCATGCAATCCAAACAACGAGAAGAATTAGAACATCTGCGCAAGCTCGTCGAGCTGGAACGCCAGGAGGAACGCAAGCTCTTCTTGGAGGTCATCCAAAAATTGCCCTTACGCAAGCGCGTACAGAAGGGTTGGAGTTGGTATCCGCTACAAGTAGTCAAGAAAGGATACTCTGTAGGCGAGCGGCCATTCGTGATTTTAGAGCGCAGTGGAGAAGAAGAACATCGATTTAGGGCAGGTATGTCTGTCGATCTGTTTACCGAACAAGCTCATGTCAATCGGCCGCGTCGATCAGGCGTGATAAAGTATGTCAAAAGCAGTCGCATCAAAGTCATTCTGGGAGGTAGCGACCATCCGACCTGGCTCAATGGTGGACAGCTGGGCATTGATCTCATGTTCGACGAGCGCAGCTACCGCGAGATGGATCGGGCGCTGGAAAAGGTAATGAAGGCCGATGATAGTCGACTGGCCGAACTTCGGGACATTCTGATGGGTGAGCGCAAAGCACGATTTTCTTCTGCCGTCAAGCCACAGATGGCGCCTGAGATGAAAAGTCTGAATACGGTTCAAGGCCAGGCACTGAGCAACATACTAGCCTCAAAAGATCTGGCCATTGTACACGGCCCACCGGGCACCGGAAAGACAACCACTCTTGTAGCGGCCATACAAGAATTAATCTTGCGAGAAGACCAGCTATTGGTGGCCACACCAAGTAATGCAGCCGCAGACCTGATTTGTGTGAGATTGGCAGAAAAAAATGTGCCCTTAGTTCGGGTAGGCAACCTATCGCGCGTAGACGATGAGGTCATGCGCCATACGCTAGAAGCCCAGCTTGCCGAGCAACCTGATAACAAGCAAATCAAAAAGCTCAGACGAGAGGCCGCAGACCTGCGTCGCAAAGCCCAAAAACAGAGAGGGCGGGAAAAGGGCATGCTATACCGCGATGCCGGGCAACTCTCGAGTTGGGCCAATCAGTTGGAGGATCGTTTACTGGACTATGTCATTGCCTCGGCTCGAGTTGTCGTTACGACCCTGGTCGGTTCAGCCTCCAATGTTCTGGAGGGATACAAGTTTAGCACCTGCCTCATAGACGAAGCTGCTCAGGCTCTGGAGCCCGCCTGCTGGATTCCCATTAGCAAAAGTGAACGCGTCATCCTTGCCGGAGATCCTTTTCAGCTCCCGCCCACCGTCAAATCGCGTCAGGCAGAAAAGGCGGGGCTGTCCACTACTCTGCTGGAAAAGTGCATAGAACGGCATCCTGACGCTACCTGCATGCTGGAGGTCCAATATCGCATGAACGAAAAAATCATGGGATTCAGCAATCAGCATTTTTATCAGGGCCGACTTCAGGCGGATGCTTCGGTAGCCAGGCAAACCCTCCCTAATTACGAGCTATCTGAGTCTATCACTTATATCGACACAGCAGGCACCGGATTTGAAGAGAAGATCAACAATCGTTTTCAAAGTCGTTACAACGAGAACGAGTTACAACTGGTTATTGAACACTTAATCGAGCTTGTAGGCAGTACGCCACCCGAGTTTTCTTTGCCATCTATCGCCTTAATCAGTCCGTACCGCGAGCAGGTCGTTCGTGCCCGAGAGCTCTTCGAATCTGAGGAACGATTCAAGGAGCTTGATCTGACCATAGATACCATCGATGGTTTTCAGGGCCAGGAAAGAGATTTGGTTTACCTGAGTCTGGTCCGCTCAAACGACAAGGGTGAAATCGGTTTCCTAAAAGATTATCGGCGCATCAATGTGGCCATGACCCGCGCACGCAAACAACTGGTCATCATAGGCGATAGCGCAACGATTGGTGCTGATTCTTTCTATGCCAAGATGCTCAAGTATGTAGAAGACGAAGGCAGCTATGTGAGTGGGTTTGTTTATATCCGGGTGGTGTAGATTGTGAAGATGGGAGAAGGCGGTATTACAATCGAGTATTTAATCCAGCTTAAACATATTACCAGAATATAATAGTTCCATCCAGCCTTGAAACTGCTCGAAACTCACTCCGTCCATTTGATCCTTCCTTAATTGACTTTCCGTATCTATTATCGCCAATGGAAGGCCACCGCTGGCCAGTCGATTGAAAGAAAAAAGCAATTTATACCCTCTAGTGTCCTCAGAATAGTAAGGCAAATCGCTTTCTAACACAGCAAAGAGCACTCTGGACTCATCTTTTGGTTTGCCTAGGTCTGTATCCATATGCTTCAAAAACTCCTCTTGACGAATGGATGTCCAAACCTTCCAGCTAAACGACTCTTCCCTACCTAGGATTGGCACTTCGATTACAGCCTGAGTCAGAATTAGATCACTACTTAGTAAGTACACTTTTCTCTCTCGCCAAACTGATTCTTTGATCGCTTCGTTTTTCAATTGTACTGACAAGGGCATTTCCAGGCCAAGCATAACGGCCTTTCTCTTTCCATCTATATTACAGTATAGCTTGTCCATCACAGATGCCTAAGAAATGTTTAGGAGTAGTTATCCGCCCTAATTTAACAACAACCTTACCGATATCATAGACTACCAGACAGGGCCATAAAAATTACCTATCTTACTATTACTTTTCTCAACAATCACACTTTGTGTAACACATGGTCATCCCATCTCACTAATGGATAAGAAGAGGCCATAAGCTATACACTTAGTTCTGAGCCATCACTTTTAAACAATCAATTCTTCTTATCATGAATAAGCTCTTTATTTTGCTCTTAGCTGTCGCTACAATCGCCGTCTCCAGCTGTGGAGGCAATGACGATGATGGCGGAAACACTAACGAAAACTGTGTCGTCAACTACAGCAACGACCTGTCGGAAGCAGGTGATGATATTGTGGCAGCACTCAATGTTTTCACCAGCGATCCTTCCGATGAAAACTGCCAGGCCTACCTCCAGACGCTACGCGATTACCTGGACGTCATAGAAAGTTACGAGAACTGCGCAGGTTTGAACCAGGGAGAGTTCCAGATGCAACTGGCAGAAGCACGGCAGTCGGTCGAAGACACGACTTGCAATTAAGCATTGTCAAAGAAAAATCCCATGAATGCAAAGATGGTCAGCGTGCTCTTAGCGCGCTGACCATTCTTTTTATCGGGTAGCCTGCTTGAGGATTTGGCCGTGTAACTCACCATCTTCTAGCTCAATGCGATAGGCGTACCAGCCATTCGTCCAGCTGGAAACATCCAAAGTGATCTCATTGAGGCCAGAGATTAATTCGAGCTTACGCTCTGCCAATTGACGCCCAAGTTGATCAACTACGATCAGGCGCCCTATTTGATCATTTACCAATCGCAGACTGATCACGGTTTGGCTGGCTGCAGGATTCGGGAAGTTGCCCAAGAGCTCATTTGCTGATGATGACAGGTCGACTAAATCTGGATTTATACCTTCATCGTCCACAGCGATATCTGTCCAGTTCAACACCAGAGGAACAGCTTCTAGCTCGTCTGAGCGGTAGGCATTTGAAGCCCATAGCTCGGTCGTCATCAGGCTTATTTCATCCTGCACATTCAGGCGGGCACGAGCTTTTAGCTGTAGAGTCACCAGCTCATCGCCTGTAGTCGTCGCCCAGTTGAACCAGAGTCGGCCGTCGGCTAGCTTGGAGGTATTGAAGTTGTGATCTGCCAGGGACGAAGAACTCAGGCCTTCGACCTCCAACCGATCTGCATCCCATTGGAAGCCGAGTTGACCACCCTGGAAACGGCTTAAATCTTGAAGCCTGAAAGTAATTTCAGCTCGCTGACCATTCACCAGATCTCGCTCGTTGGCTACCACCGACTCTTGCAGGCGAGCACTGACTGGTCCATCTATAGAAGGAGTGGCCGTCAGACTTCCATCCAGATCACCGATCTTAATTCCAGTCAAATTGATATCGAACAAGCAAGCCGTCATATCCTCAATATGGACTTCCGCAGGTGGATACTCTCCGGACCAATCGGAAGACACAAATCGCCAGGAATAGTTATTGGCAAATTCATCCTGAACATTCAGAATAACCCGCTGCAGTTCCAGCATGTCGAGTATGTTAATTTCACCGTCATTATTGATGTCGGCAGCTATCAGTAAGTGGGGGGTGGTCAGCAATTGTGCACCTAAAATATGACGATTCAAGATGAGCATATCCAAAGTGTTTAGCCCATCTTGAGTATCGTCATTTTTATAGGCTCTCAAAACGTCGCTGCTTCCCGCAGGAAGTTGGAATTGGTATCTTCCATTGCTACTGGTGTTCATAGTGCTGGATAATTCATCCAAAGTAACAGACACCCCTTCCATTCTTTGTCCGGCGCTATTTCTAATTGTGCCAGATAATATTAATCCTTCTTCTTCAAGACATTGATCACAAGCCAGGTCTGGGTCTTGTACCCAAACCGTTACTACGCAACTGCGCCAGTTCCTGCCTCCAAGGCTGCCGTCTGGCTGTACACTTAAGGGATTGAAGGCGGCATCCCAAACATATACTTCCAGTTCTACGGAGTAGCGATCATCGCAATCCAGGAATAAGAAACTGCGATCCGGGTCTGGAGTCTCCCCTACTCTATTCAGGCTATAAGTCAGTTCTCCACTGCAATCGTCAAAGAGACAGCTCCCCAGTTCCTCTGCCTGTACGGCCACAGCTGCTTCTTCTTCCTCACCATCATCATCTACATCTATAGGCTCTACAAGCTGCTCCAACTCGTACAACCTGTAATCGTAGCAGGTCAATGGTGGAACATAGCCATCATACACCTGGAAGACCAGGCTCTCTACCACTGTATTGCCGCAGGCGTCGGAGGCCGTAAGTTCTAGTCTGTGCGTTCCAATCGGGAATATCTCCCGGTAGATGAAGTCTGGGTACACCCCAATCAATTCACCATCAAAATTTTCCAGACCGTCGTATTGGCCATCGATGGTGCCATCATTTCCGATGTCGTAGGCCAGCTCAAATTCAGCTGGGCCAAACGGGCAAGCTTCCGCAAGATTTATGATGAAATCGGCCTCTATCTCACAAGTATCATCTTCGATGATGAGTGAATCTTCTAAAAACAGCTCGACTACTGGTGCCAGCGTATCGAAATAGCGAATATGCTGGGTATACTGCCAACGTCCTGTAGATTCAACAATACGCCAGTAACCCTCAGGATTAGTTTCTCCGGTACAGAAAACATCGCTGGTGCCTGCAGCGGGGAAGTTGTCGGTTTCATCGCTATTTGCATCTAGGTAAACCGTATCTGGTCGGCGAATAACCCAGAGGTCTTCATCTCCTTCTATGAAGTCACATTCCTCATCTCTGCTTAAAACGAAGGCTGGAGAGTCGCCATCCCACTCACACCAGTTGGTCACAGTGTATGTACGTGCTACATGGCGGCATTCTTCTCCCTCTACTTCGATATCTACATCCTCAAAGGAAATGGTGATGGAGTCGCAGGCGGTGTTAAACACCCCTACCGTATCTTCAAAGGACACACAATCAGTCTCTGTATCTCTGGGGAACAGTATGCTGTAATCCAGAACAGGATCGATCATGATCACCTGAGTAAAAATGGTGAAGGCTTCATTGCCAAACTCATCTACAGCCAGAAATCTTCTAACTATTCCGTTGGGTGTACAGCCATCTCCCGTTACGATTGGATCTAGCTCTACCGCATAGGCCGAGCAATTATCGATTACTTCCGGCATGCCAAAGGTCAAACGAAGCTGTGTGGTATCGAATGGATCGAAGCCATCAGGCAAGTCATTGCAAGTCAGATCAAGATTGTCTAAGCCCACACAATATGGGCGGATGCCATCGTAGACATTGACTTCAGCTGTACAGAAATTGATCAGGCCTGCAGAGTCTATGACCCGCAGCTCTACATCATACTGATAGCCGGCATCGCAGCAGCTGAACTCAACGAATGGTCCCCATTCACCCCAGTATAGCGTGTCTGTTTGTTCGCAGCTATCCAGATCTCTATAGTATTGCCTTCTCACTTCGTAAGTCTCAATACCACAATTGTCGTAGCTAAACCAATCGACCTGATCGGCAAATAACCTGGCTGTACCAGAACCTGTAAGTGGCAAGTCAATATACCCCAGACAGATGGCCACTGGCTCTGACACATCTGCTACTCTAAAGCGGCAAGTCAGCTCGAGATCCTCGTAATCGGGCAGAGTACCAATATAATCGATGAAGTAATCGCCTACGGGCAGATCCTCAATTAGGCGATCTTCATCTTCAAATGATATGGTTGCTACCGGTATCGTATCTCCGCTCTCTCCTATCTGGAAGACAAAGGTCGTGATCACCCAATCGGTGGTATCACAAATGTCTTCGTATTCCGGTAATGGCAGAACCACATCTGCTGTACATTCAAATGTATCTGTTGGGAAGAGCATGATGTCTTCCTCTATGATGGGGCAATAGTGATTGGATGTTGGGCAAACAAGTTGTGGGTTGCCCGCAGCATCCAGTTTGAACAACTGGGTGTAAGTTATCAGCTGGTCCTTACAGAGATCTTCTATGGTCCAGGTACGGTATACGTTGAGCCCTCCGTCAGGTCTTTGTACCTCCTCATCTTCATAGGCTACAACGAAATCTCTCCATTCGCCTTCAGAAAGCAAAATACTTTCACCGAAGTAGTATACAGAAGGATAGCCTGTAAATGCAGGATCAGGATAGCCATTGGGGAGAGCCAGGAAGGATTCTGTACAGCTAAACTGGAACCCTTGAGGCGGCATGGTAATTTCATCTAATCCCATGTAACCAAAGCCGATTTCCTGGACACAAACTCCTTGCAAAACACTGTCTACGGTTTCTGCATCGAATCTGCGCGTTAGTGTGACCGTATCACAGCTACCAGAAGTCACATCTTCAAAAGTCAGATTGACTAACCCGCAACCTACTTGAACTTCTGGCATTCCGAATAACTGCATGCTATAGTCCGCATCAGAAAGCAAGGGCAAGTGAACGGTCTGCAGGTCAAATGTAACCCCGCGCTCCGCATCCATAGCTTCTTCTACAAACGGATTGTCTATCACTAATCTTTCTCCGGTCATTGAGATGATCAACCACTCGTAAGTTCCCGTTACATCCGCATTCCAGGTCGTCGTTACTACGGTATACGGCCTGTCTGGATATACGAGTAGAGAAAACTGCTGGGCCAGTTGTAGTCCTTCAGGATGATCTGTCTCTTCTATGTAGGGAGGCTGCAGGTCGTTTTCCATCCAGCGCATGACTGGTCCGGGATTGACCAGATCACAGCAATCGACGGGTTCCTCATCATCTATTTGAAAAATAGCACCTACGGTACCTGCGTCAGGTATGTCGGTAAACAGATAGAAGGTGAATAGCTGTGGCTCTTCTCCAAGTACCGTATCAGGTCTATTGAAGGTAAAACGGTCATAGGTTCTACCTCCGGATTGCAGCTCGTTTTCGTCCAGCCAGCAACTGAGCTCTTCACCCTGGTTAAAGTAAAAGCGGCCGGGTACTAATGTTCCTCTTACGGTTTGGAAAGAGGCTGGAATAGGAACTGTATTGACCGAAGGCGGACAATCAAAAGTAAGTTCAGGAAAGGTGAAGATTGCAGAGTCCGAGCAAATGTTAGTACCAGCGTCAGTCACAATAATAGTCTGATCTGCTGAACTATAGGGGATATCTACCGACCTGACGTATTCACCATATGGCCCCGAAGAACCATCGTTGGCCACCCAGCTGGTGTTGGCCGAGCTGAGCGAGTTGACCAAGATTTCGTAGAAGTAAATGTCATCTTCTACTTCGGGTGTACCCAGATCATCGCAGTTTGAAATAATATCTGCAATAACGACTCCACACTCATCAGAGCACGAAGGTGGGGCAGGAATGGATAAGGTTTGTGAGCAACTCTCATCGCCCACGTCCCAGATATCCAATGACAAGTCTCCAGAGGAGATGAGGAAGGGGCCATAAGTCTGCACACTGCCGTAAAGACCTAATCCAAGACCTTCCAACTCAAAAGCCAGACTATTGGCATTCACGCCCTCCACCTCGAGATTGAAATAGAATACATCATCAAATGGATTAGCTGGCGTACCCGAATCATCGCAGTAAACCTCCGATACTTCAGGGATAAAATAGCAAGAATCAGAACACGTACTCGGTGGATTGACCGTAATGGATGAGGTACATTCAGGCATTACATCATCTGTAAACACAATCTGTACCTGGCCATCTGCAATGGGATATGGTCCGAAGGTGTAGGTTTCATCATAATTTCCGCTAGATCCATCTGAACCCGACCAGCTTGCTCCATTTATAGCCGTCAGGCTTAGATCAAACAGGAAGACATCATCACTGGGATCGAGCGGAGTACCGCCGTCCTCACATCGGTTATCTGTAATGACTGTTGACGTTATGGCACAACCATCACTACATGGCAGGGGGGCTTCCAGGGTTACAGCAGATTCGCAGCAGGTGTTTGTATTGTCGTGAAATAAGATATCGATATCACCATCCATAATCAGGTAAGGACCCAATTCGATGGTCTCCCCATAATTGCCAGATAAATTTTCAAAATCTGAGCTCCATCCGTTGTCACCAGTCCCGGTTATCTGAACGGTAGCTATAAATGTATCGTCAGTTAAAATGGTATTTGTGCCATTATCGTCGCACTCAATTGATAGCACTACAGCATTGATGTCGCAGCCTATGTATTGTAGTAAGTAGTCGTCGGTAAATTGGCAGCCTGCTACATCTGTAACTGTTGCCTGGTATACACCTGGTTGGTCAGCGCTAATGATGAACAGATCACTTCCCGAACCCATGGGACCATCGGGTCCAAACCATTCTATGAGTTCTACACTTTGAGGAGAGTACCAAACCAGTTCGAGCTGAGCACTTTCTCCTGGGCACAATTCGTAATCAGGTCCCTCTACTTCGGCCAGTAATAGCGGCATATTTACGGTAGCAGAGCTATTTATACTGGCGAACCACCAGGTATTCAGGGTACTTTTATCACCATATCCTGTTGTTATATCGTCATCTATAACGGAACAATCGTCGGTCATGGCGTCGAAATTGGTCCAGGTTCTGCAGTTTGAGGTTTCGCATAGGCAGCCTGTCCTCACATCTTTGGGTGCGCCCGTTCCTGGATCTTCAGGTATGTTGCGATCATCATAGTAGAGCATAGATGGAATACCTTCGCCACAAATCGGGCGAACAGTTTCTACGCAAAAACCATTGGTCATGAATTCACCATCAAACAGTCCCCAGTGTTGTACCCCCTGGGTATATGTGACAGAAACGTCGAGCGTAGCATCTGCATCCGGAGCGGTACCATCGCCCATCAGGCCATCCCACTGAATGCAGTCACTTAACTCGTCGCCGTCTTCAAAGGTGTGCAATAGTAAGACGTCTAATCCATCGTCAAAAGTCTGGTTACCATTGAAATCGAGTATGAGCTCTACCTGACCTGGTGCTGTCACACTTACCGGAATACAGTAACCGCCTTCATCTCCACTACACTGTAGGTTATCTTCGATAGTAACATCACCGCATAGTCCGTCTGGAAATTCATTGATGTCTGGCTCTGACAAGAAGATCAGGTGCTCCGCGCTGGTGCCGGTCAAGTTCTCATTGGCTACCGACATACGGTCAATGAGCGGGTCTCCCGTGCTACCAGGCCCCGTCCGACTAAATGACAGTGTGAAAGAAAGAGGCTTAAATCCACTGTTATTGAAGTCGATTCGACTCACAAAACCATCTGAAGTGTAGGAATAGAACTCGGCATTGAGTTCACCTCCCCATACGCATTCAGGTAGTTCTGGATTGGGCTCTGGAACACGGAATGTCCAATTTTTGGAATAGATCCTACCGGGTTTGACTTCCTCGTTATTGGCTACAGTGATGTCCCAGAAACCGATATAGCTCACACTGGAAAACTCTATAAAATAGTCACCGGCCTCCTCTGGTTGAAACGTATAATTATCTGTTACGGGATAACCGCCGGCGTTAATGGCATCAGGGCCAATTTCTGCTTGCTGGAGGTTATCGAGATTTTGATTAGAAAAGTTGACTGCTATTGGCCCATGGACTACTGCTCCATCTGAGGCTCTACGTATTCTGTAGTAGTAGGTACCAAAACCCTGAGGCGTACCGTCAAAGCGGTATTGGCCGCTCAAGCCGAGGTATACAATTTCGTTTGGATCTGCTATCCGTATATACAAACGGCTGTACTCGGGACTATTATAAGCTGCAAAGTCGCCAAACTGGTCTTGACCTATCAGAAGCATGACGGGATCGTCTCCTTCCTCCATGAGGTCAGATACACCTTCAGCTCGGAGGTCAATACCTGCGAAAAGCATGAAGAAGAACAGGAAGAAGCCACAGACTAAATATTTATACGAAGGCAGCTTAGAGGGTCTAAAAGGGAATTGGATCATCACTAGATGTGTTGTTCATTGGGTAATGAACATAGCCGATAAATCCTACCAAATCTCATAGTAGGTAATCGTAGATAATCCTTGATAAAGCTCTTAGAGGGAAGTATGTAGAATCGCTGCCAACAAAGCAGTTAAATAGGGTTAGGTTTTAGATAATACTCTGAGGTTAGTAGAAAAGCTATGAACAAACTAATTGTAACATTTCCTATATGATGTAAAGCTTCACGGATATGAGGGGATCGTGAGAATATTTATTTATA
>JBCBVN010000017.1:0-24567 GCA_039817625.1 Bacteroidota bacterium | reverse complement strand
CTAATGATCACAAGTTAGAGCTTGTTTGCGACTTGCTAGTTCACCCTCAATTTGTGGTATCGAGCGCTTGACCTCCGTAAAAATCGAGCGATTGGTTCTTTATGAGTTTTGTCAGCTGAATGATCTGGCCCGTGTGATAGCTGAAATGCTCTACAGCATGAAGCAGCGCAGCAGTTCCACTGAGGGTGTATGCCTGCACATCTCGTATGCGCAACAACTCTGCTTCGCCCAAACCCTCTATGGCGGTTACACAGGAGCCGACCACACTTTCCAATCTCTTCATTAGCGATGCCTTGTCGATGCCCCCCTCTGCGGCAAACTCTGCCGATCGCTCGCGCTCATCTGGCAAACCGCCCAGCGAGTGTACAATCCACTGACGCAGATTGCCTGCCAGGTGTAGCAGTTGATTACCCAGACTCAAGGAGTTCTCATTGTACCTTAGCCACAGTTCCTCTTCATCGACAAGAGCTATGCAGCGATTTATACGCTCCAGGTTCCACTGACAGTGGTATATTGCCCGAGCCTTAAACTCTTTGGTGAGTAAAGAATGATCCATAGCACATTAGATACATCTAGTAAATAGGCAAAAGCTTGTTTCCGGTATAAAGATAGGCTGCAACAACCACCCTACCCTTTGTTGCTTTTAGACTTACGCAGGTCGGTCGATTTCCACGAAAACACCTTGTGGGCTCGGGCATCTCGTAAAAAATTTAGGCCGCAGGCACAATAATGACTGTCAGGCGACATCCTGCCAAAATCTCCAATAAACATTGGGGTCAAAGGGCTTATCACCACTTCTAATTTGGTCTTAAGATTAGCTTAAAATATTTTTTTGAGGCCATTTGGCTTGTCATTCCGCCGGAGAGTCCCTTATCTTTGGATGGTCTTCAAGTGGAAGACACATGTCTTTAATAAAATCTCGACCTGCTTATAAGTCTTCACGTCTACACTAACTAATTCGCTCTTTACAGAGTAAACATTCGTATAAAATCCCAAAAGGAAACGTTAGTCATGGACGTTAAGCAATTGAACGATCAGCAACTGATCACATCTTACTTGTCGGGAACTGAGCGCGCTTTCGAAGAGCTGCTCAATCGTCACCAGCAAAAAATTTATACTTCTATTTATCTGTTCGTTAAGGATCAGTCCTTAGCAGAGGATATCTTTCAAGAAGTATTCATCAAAATCATCGACACCCTTCGCAAGGGCAAGTACAACCACGAAGGCAAGTTCCTTCAGTGGGCTATGCGAATCGCATACAATATGTGTGTCGATGCCTTCCGCCGCAACAAGCGCCGCCCTCAGGTCAGTGCTACGGAGACTTTCAACATCTTCGACGTACTGCAATCGCCAGAGGCCAATGCCGAGCAAGCGATGATTCGCAGCCAGACGCACGAAAAAGTCCGTCAGCTGGTTGATGCGCTCCCACCCGAGCAGCGCGAAGTAGTCATTCTGCGCCACTATGCCGACATGAGCTTCAAGGAAATTGCCAAGCTTACTCAGGTCAGTATCAATACTGCACTTGGCCGCATGCGCTACGCACTTATCAACATGCGCAAGATGGTCGAAGAAAAAGAGATCGTACTTAAGTAAGAAAACAAGCAGAAGGATTCAGCAGCAACCAACCATCTGAATCACTTCTGAAATATTATTAGCGGCTCAAAACGAGAGGAAAGGCGTTTTGAGCCGCTTTATTTTTACCTAACTCAGCAAACCTGGATTCTTGAGTCTCAGCTTCTCCAGCTTAGGACTGATGTAACGCTGGCAGAAGGGCTTTTCAGGATTTTGGCGATAATAATCGAGATATTCCTCCTGATTGAGCTTGAAAGCTACAAAAGGAAGCACCTCTGTGATCAATGGGCGATCAAACCGAGGTGCGAGTTGGGCCAACGACCTGCGGAAGTCCTCTTCCTCCTGTACCGTCCGATAGTAGATGGCCGACCGATATTTCCACCGCAACGAATGTTTGCTCGTAGCTGCATGTGTCTCCAAATGCACCTCTATCATATCGGATGTACTGATTATATCAGGATCGTAATGCGCCACGATGCCTTCTGCCCAGGCATCATTAGGCGACTCGCTCCTGATCCAACCTTGCGCTACTTCTATCACCCCGCGCAAAGAGACGAATATACCTTCCGTACACCAATGGCAGCCACCAGATAAGGCAATGATATTTTGATCTTCCTCGAATGACATCAATAACCGGAAAACAAGCTACTTCTGGCTTCTGTTTGAATCGATATGTATAGTTATACTACTCAATCCCTTCTCATCCTATTGTTGTTGAGTACTACTGTTTCGCTGGCTTCACAATCCGAAGCTGATTATATACGAAGTCTGGCGGCCCATCTACAAGCTCAAACAGAAGTCACCGTTACGGGTGGGCGAGTGGACTTAGTTACCAATACTTACGCAATTGAAGTGGAACGAGCCTCAAAATGGAAGAATAGTATTGGGCAAGCGCTCTGGTATGGACTTCAGACCAATAAGGCTCCAGCAATCATCTTAATTAAAGAAGGAGACGCAGATAACAAGTATACTATCCAACTTCGATCTGCCTTGGAACACGCAGGATTACAGGATCTGATTCCTGTCTGGGTATATCCTGACAATTTTCCGGACTTACCAATTGATGATACCCCGAATTTTAGTTCTGATCAATACGAAGATCAGGAAGCAACCGACTTTTGGTTATCGGTAAACTCTAACAAGCGGCATAACCGCGGTTGCAATCAGTTTGAAGAATCAAGAGGCAGATACTGTACGGCTACAGAAGGTGAGGCTGCGGGTTGCTGTCATTAATTAAATTAAAAAGCCCTCGCTACTGCTGCAGCGAGGGCTTTTTAATTTATCCTCCAAAGTCATCGAAAGCGATGTTCTCTTCAGGAACCCCTAAATCGTCGAGGGCCTTGATAACCGAAGCATTCATCAGCGGCGGACCACAGAAGTAATACTCGATCTCCTCAGGCTCAGGGTGGTTGTTGAGATATTGCTCCATTACAACGGGCATGATATATCCTTTGAAACCATCGCCTTCGGCTTCCATATTCTCTTTGACTTGCCAGTTGTCCTCCGGCAGTGGATTGTCGAGGGCAACATGGAAGCTGAAGTTTGGAAACTCTTTCTCGATTTCACGGAACTGCTCAATGTAGAACAGCTCGCGACGCGTACGACCACCATACCAGAAAGATACCTTTCTATTGGTTGTCTTCAGGGTGTGGAACAGGTGAAAGAGGTGCGAGCGCAATGGAGCCATACCAGCACCACCACCGATGTATACCATCTCCTTCTCGGTTGGCTTGATGAAAAACTCACCATACGGTCCAGAAATAGTCACCTTATCGCCAGGCTTCTGATCGAAAACATAGCTAGAACACACTCCGGGGTTTACATCCATCCAGGCATTGTTCTTCCTGTCCCAAGGTGGAGTAGCAATACGGATGTTGAGCATGATGATGTTACCTTCAGCCGGGTGGTTGGCCATAGAGTAGGCACGGAATTGCTCTTCGTCGTTGACCATCTTCAGATCCCAAAGACCGAACTTATCCCATTCACTTTGGAACTTATTGGGATCATCACCGTGGTGCTCTGGATGAGCAGAGATGTCCATGTTCTTGTAGTCGACAGTTACCACCGGCACATCAATCTGTATATAACCACCAGACTCAAAATCCATAGTCTCTCCTTTAGGGAGTTCTACTACAAACTCCTTGATGAAAGAGGCCACATTATAATTCGACTTAACGGTACACTCCCACTTCTTGATACCGAAAATTTCTTCAGGAATGCGGATTTGCATATCTGAGCGAACCTTAACCTGACAAGCCAGGCGCAGATTTTCGGCTACTTCGCGGCGAGTGAGGTGGTTGAGTTCTGTGGGCAGTACGTCGCCGCCACCAGCATCAATGTGGCACTCGCACATAGCGCAGGTACCACCGCCACCACAGGCAGAAGGAAGGAATACAGATTTATCTGAAAGTACATTCAAGAGCGAAGAGCCCGGCTGTACCATTAGCGGATTTTCTTCATCGCCATTGACTACGATCTTGACTTCACCCTGTGGGATGAGTCTCTTGCGTGCGAACAGCAGCATAGCTACCAGTAAGGCGATGATGACGCTAAAAATGACGATTGCCCAAAGGACTACCATGATTCTTAATTTTTAAGTTTTGCAGGTTTAATGAACAGGTGTTTACTCTGATGGATTCCAACCACCGAAAATAGCCGGGTCTATACCCGATAGCCCTAAAAATGCCAGGCCCATCAGCCCGGTCAATAGAAAGGCCATACCTAGTCCGCGCATGGCAGGTGGTACGTTACTGTATCTGATCTTCTCGCGAATGGCTGCAATCGCGATGATGGCCAAAAACCATCCGAAACCACCACCTAAACCAAACGCAATCGACTGGCCCATGGTGTAGTTACGAGATACCATAAATAGCGACCCTCCTAAGATGGCGCAGTTTACGGTGATCAGTGGTAGAAAGATACCCAATGCTGCGTAAAGACTGGGACTGAATTTCTCGACGATCATCTCTACCAGTTGTACCATAGAGGCAATAACCGATATGAAAATGATGAAGCGCAAGAACTCCAGCTCAAAGTTGACGAGCAGGAAATTATAGATTAGCCAGTTGATCGGCATGGTAATACCCAAAACGAATATAACCGCCAGCCCCAGACCAAAAGCTGTGCTCAGTGACTTGGATACTGCCAGGTAAGAGCACATACCCAGGAAGTAAGCCAGAACCAAGTTGCCGATGAAGGCCGTTTCGATGAAGATGTTGAAAAAATCTCCCATTTGTTTCTTGTTTGTGCCGGCCTGATAAGCAGCCAGCTTTCTTTCGGTTTGCGGTTAGCTGATATCGACTAGTTTGGGGTTCTTCGCACGCTGAATCCAAATGAAGACAGCAATGACGAACATAGACGATACCGAAAGGGCCATTAAGCCATTATTCTGGTACCAGGAAAACCAGGTTCCAATACCTGATTCGGCTGTAGTATTGATCCAAAAATCAGTACCGTCACCGATGATATTAAGGGCAACTGAGCTACCGGTAAACAGGGTGCCATTACTGAGGAATTCACGAACAACAGCGACTGCCACCAAAATGAGGCCATACCCGAGACCGTTTCCAACTCCGTCGAGAAAAGACTTCCAGGGCTTCTGTGCCATTGCAAAGGCTTCCAGGCGGCCCATTACAATACAGTTGGTGATGATCAGTCCGATATAAACTGAAAGCGATCGATATACCGGATAAGAGGCTGCGCGTAGTACAAGCTCTACAACGGTTACCAAAGTAGCGATGATCACCAGCTGAGCGATCAGGCGAATCTGCTTGGGAATGGCATTGCGAAGCAAAGACGTGAACAGATTAGCAAATGCACATACGAACACTACAGCTACAGACATAACCAGAGAGGGTACGACCTGTGCGGTTACCGCTAGGGCCGAACAAATACCCAATACCTGAATAGTAATGGGATTATTATCCAGTAGCGGGTCTGTGATCAGCACCCGTTCTTTCTTACCGAAAGCGAAAGTGGCTTCTTTCTTTTTTACGGGTACTTCTGCAGCTGCTTGGGCGGTTGTTTCTGCCATGATTTATCGTTTAGACTAGGGTTTTCTTTACTTGGTTTCTCTTGCGGTAGTTAAGTAGGGCTTGTAAGCGGCCAATCCTTGATCTAGCATGGCCTCCACACCGTCGGCGGTAATCGTTGCTCCGGTCAGGCCGTCTACGGCGTGTATATCTTCAGGTAGTGCTCCACCTTTGACTACACGGATACCAACCAATTCGTCATTACGGTAGATCTGTTCTCCTTGCCATTGTGCGACCCACTTGGCATCGTCTTTGATCCGGGCTCCAAGGCCAGCTGTTTCAGCGGCGTGGTCAAATGTTACACCCGCTATGGTGTTCAGGTCTGGTGACAAAGCCACATTGCCCCAGATGGCGTCCCACAGTCCGTTCCCACGCAGGAAGATTACCGTGTAGTTATCACCACCTATATCCATAAGATAGAGAGGTAGTTGACGCTCCTCAGCTGGCTTGCGCATCTCGACGATGTAGTCTACACTGTCTACTGTCATTCCTTCGATCTGCTCACCAGTTGCAGCGCTTACAACGAGGCTACTTACGTTATCCTCGAAAAACTTAAGTACATCGTCTCCACTCAGTTCGCCCACGTTGAATCCCTGGGCTGCCAATGGATCAGCTACCGCAGAGAGAATGGCTCGCTTGTTGAAGATATCCTCATTTTTTGCGGCTATCTCAGCTGTTGACTCACGAAGCCCTGCAAGTAGGCCTGCAGCTACAAGAGTCATCAGTCCCGCAAAGGTGTAGACATATCTGGTACTCATGGTTTTGCTTTTTTTGAACTTGTCTACTTTGAGTAGTCAAGCAGACTTCCGCAGGTCGACGGATTACGGTGAAAACGATCCACCTGCGCAAGTCTAAATCATAACAATTTATACCTTGAAAACGATCTATTGAAAGTCTCCAAAAGTTAGGGTTTATGCGTTTTGAGGTGACAGAATTTCTGAGCCTGTTTGCTGTTTAGCCGTGATCAACTCTTCGCGTACTTTAGCCATCTGGGTTGTGCGCTTTAAGCGGCGCTTCATATTGCCCGCAAACACGTAGTGGTCAATGAGTGGCGCAAAGGTATTGAGCAAGAGGATAGACAGCATCCATCCTTCTGGATAAGCGGGGTTGAGCACGCGAATAATCAGGCCAATGAAGGCGATCAAAAAGCCGTATATCCACTTACCTCTAGCGGTACTCGTAGCTGAAACAGGATCCGTAGCCATATATGTAATGGCAAATAGGAAGCTCCCCATGATCATCTGGTGATACCAGGGAATAGCCATAAACTTGAAAATAGCTGGCGTATTCTCCGTGATCTGATCAACCGGGGGTGCAAGTCCATTAATAAACAGACCGCAAGCTACGAAGCCCAATAATCCACCTACGATAATTCTCCAGTCGGCGATCCTTGTAACCATCAGGAAGATCATACCAATAATGATGAGTGGCTTGCTGGTTTCACCTATGGATCCAGGTATCACACCCCACCACATCTGGGAAACACTGTAATTGGCAGTCACATTTTCCCAGCCTCCTGTAGCTGCTAATCTTAAAGGCGTTGCCCCAGTCCAGCCATCAGCGGCCATCATGGTCCCCTCCCCGAACGTGTTCCAGCCCGCGGCGCTAAATATGGAATCGAAAATACCGTATATGAATCCGTACTCTTGTGATTGGAATACACCGCTACCGATATTCTCCATACCTGCTACCCAAACTTCATCTCCGATGATGGCTGTTGGATAGGCAAAGAAAATGAAGACCCTGGCTAGCAGAGCAACATTCCAGATGTTCATACCAGTGCCCCCAAAGGCTTCTTTACCCAAAATAACTGCAAAAGCCACTGCAATAGCCAGCCAGACCAATGGAATGTCGGGTGGCATTATGAGGGGGATAAGCGCACCGGACACGAGGAAGCCTTCCTCTACCGAATGGCCTTTGTTGGCCGCATATATAAATTCTATGCCCAGACCGACAAGGTGTGTGACAACAAAGATGGGGATGATCTTGATCAGACCATAGGTCAGCTTCAGGTGGAGACCTTCCAGAAAACCTTCATATAACCCTTGTGCCACGAAGTGCTGGTGGCCAATGTTCCAGGTACCAAACAAGTAGCATAGCTGCAAGGCCAGTACGACCTGAACCATCAGGCGCTTGAGGTCCATCCCATCGCGAACGTGTACACCTCCTCCGTGGGTTACCTCACCTGGCTGAAACAGGAAAGTATAGAAGGCATCGTATGTCGTATGCAAGAACTTGCTGCTCTTGTCGGGTTCAATGCGTTTGAAAAAATCGTGAAGTTTCATACCTATAATTCGTATCGGTGGCTGGGGGCCTGTTTTCTTTATTGGGGGCTTTGTGGTGTTTTAAAATTCTCGAAGACTAGCTCTGCTCGCGCATGACATCCAGTCCTTGTCTTAGAATCTGCTGAAGGGGTTGCTTGGAGACGCAGGCAAACTCAGCCAGGGCGACATCTTCTTCTACCAATTCGTAGATGCCCAATCCCTCCATACCTTCAAAGTCATTGACCATAATGGCTTTCATGAGCTGCTGTGTGTAAATGTCCATGGGCATGACCGATTCGTAGTCATTGGTGACTACAAAAGCTCGTTTTTCCCCATGAGTATTTGTAGTGGCTTCCATCTTGCCCGCCAAATTCGGTATGGTCGGAGATATTGATGGCCTCGCTTTAAGTGGCAGCAGCCAACCAAATAGCTCAGGCTGATCGCCTTCAACGAGTACGGTTACCTGTGAATCGAAAAAGTCGACAAATCCCTCTGCCTGCTTTTGGCTGCCAGAGAGCACATTGCCACTGATGATCCGGTTTCCTTCCAAACCGCCTTCTACTCTTCTGTCCAGAAGCTCTCCCAGGTTGGCACCGAGGTATGTACGCACATGCTTGGGCTCTTCCAGGGGAGTTCCGCTCAAAGCAATAACCCGACTGGTATCGTATCGGCCATTCAGGAATAGTTCTCCCAATAGGAGAACGCCGTTCAGGTCTAGAGTCCAGACCTTATCTACTCCATTGACCGGATGGATATGGTGAATCTGTACACCTACATTACCTACGGGATGCTTGCCTCTGAAATAGCGCTTCTCTACGCCTTCGGCCTCAGCAAAGGCATCGACGGGTGCTTGTTCTGCGCGGCCATCTAAACCTAGATAGACTAATCCGTCAGTCAGACGGTTTAGGACATCCAGTCCTTTTTGGAAAACTTCTTCACGTCCATTAACCAATAAATTGTAGTCTGCGGCCAATGGGCCACTATCGAAGGTGGAAATGAAGATATCTCTAGGTGTCACATCTGGGTCCGCAATTACGTTGTAGGGGCGCTGTCTGATAACAGGCCACGCACCACTTTCCAGAAGGAAGTCGACCAACTCCTGGCGATCTCCATCAAGCTTGGGTAATTTGTACTTACGAGAGACTTGCTTTTTGTCTGCCAGGATAATGACCTCGCTGATGGATCGCTTAGCTCCGCGCTTAACTTCCAGAATTTCCCCACTCACAGGAGCTGCAAACTTGATGCTGTCCATCTTCTTGTCATAGAAAATGGCTTCTCCTGCCTTGACTGAGTCTCCTACCTCAACCATCATTTTGGGGATGGGCTGCATCCCAATGAAGTTGCCTGGCTGCAAAGCATATCGAGTTACTTTGGCGGCGTCTTCTATTTCCTCTCCAGCTTCTCCTTCTAAGGGAAGATCAAAGCCTTTCTTGAGGTCGTACAAATGCTGCTCCAACAAATAATCTGGCTTGCGTTTTCCAAAGAGATCTCTCATTCTTGGAAATAGTCCCAGATTAGCTCCGGTCTTGTCTGCACCAACGGCCTTAGACTCGATGACCAGCAGATTGTCTGCAACACTAGTCAAAAAGAAAAAGAAGATCAATACAGCGATACCTCCCAGGCCGTACAACAAGAAATTACCCCACCCACTTGCCGCTTGTGATTGGCTTAGTAAGGCAGTCAGTAGGACCAGGGGTCCATAACTTCGTTTGGTCAGATGGTTTATCATGCGCAAAAGGCTGAGCGAAAAACTAATCGAGTATGAATTAAGTCGCAAGTACTTTGTTGTAGAACAATTGAATCAAGCGAGTTTTCATACTCTTTGTAAATATTTTGCAAAAATACGACTCAAGCCACCAATCTTCGAAAATATGTCTTAAGAGTTAGCCTTAACGGAATTTATTTAGATTTCGTCTAATTAACTAGGATTTATTATGTTCCTCCCCTGCATTTCTCTCTTCCAAGCTACATAGCCAAACGCCGCCACGACTGTGTAGACAATCATCACGATCCCAAAAGCGTCTAGCCCTCTACTAAAGTATAAAGCCCCTGTAACTATGTCAATAGCGATCCAGTACAACCAGTTTTCAAGTCGTCTATTGATCACTGCAAAAGTGACGATTACGCTGAAGACTGTCGTGTAGGCATCCCAGTAGGTAGCGACAGCTCCCCATGATTCTCCGAGATAGTACCCCAGCAAATACCCCATTGGCAAGCCTACTAGCCAAATGATGGCATGTTCTCGAAGAGTCATTCGCTTAATGGGGAGTACTTCGCCAGCTTCACCGGTACTTTTACTCCACCGCCACCAACCAGCTATGGCTGTTGCGATGTAGAAAATTTGCAATCCCGCATCAGAATACAAACGACTATCGTAACTCACATAAGCCCATATCGCACAACCTACAATGGCAAATACCCAACAAGCAATATTGGACCTGGCCGCCAGAACGACATAAACCAGACTACATAGTGTAGCGACCCAACTCAGTATTTCTATTATCTCCATCGGCGGGGGACAAATCTGTGGACATTTAGCCGATCGACCAAATGCCTAAGGACTTGATTATTGACAAAAGAGCCCGCTCCTTATCAGAAGCAGGCATCCACACTCAAAACGTCAAACCTAAAAGTGAGCTCGTGAGAAAGCACAAATTAAAATACAAGCCCAAAAATCTTGTACCTCTTTTAAAGGCACACCATAGTTCTTTCGGATATAAGTCCTACAACCACAGCCGTATTCATCTAGCCAGGTCGTATTGATCCAGATCGTATTCCTCTACCAATCTGATCAACTTGTCGGCATATCTCGGATCGGTTGCATAACCTGCTTCACTCAATCCTCGCGCCCAGCCGCGGTAGTCCGTCATTGCCAGATCAAACAAGGAGCGGTATCGTCTATGCTTAAGGACTCTACTATGGCTGGCATAACTTCCCTCTGGAGAGTCATAAACTATAAAAAAGTCTTTATGCGTATCGTCATCAAAGTTGGTGCAGTGCCCTCGACTACAGGTGCGACTAAAGCACTTGATACCGAAATGATTGTTGGCGCGTTGCGCCAGACTTGATTGGCCTGAGTCACTCTCCAATAGTCCCTGCGCTAAGGTGATACTGGCGGGTATGCCATGCTCATGCATTTCGGCTTCGGCTACAGCACGATAAGCATCTATGTAGTCTAAACGAAGGCGATGCCTCGGATCTTCATCGCGCGTATCCTCCTCGGCCAGCGGCTGACTTGCTGTAAGCAAGGACACATTCTGACCGGGCACATGCAAGTTTGATGCAGAAGCATAGGCTGAATCACTGACAAACCAGTGCCCGGTATGCATACTTAAGCCAAAGGAAAGATCCTGTTGAGTAAACAGCACCGCCAGGCTAAGTAAGAATACCAGCTTTGTCCATGGGCTGGTGAATTGCCGCTTGATACGCATCCAGTAAGCAAGTAGTAGCTTGCGAATGTCATAATGGACTGGATGTGTTGAATTTTTCATTTCCATCTCTTTAGCACTACAAAAAAACAAAATTTGTTTTAAAAATACAACAATAAAACATTTTTTGTTTTAAAAATTTCTGCATTACTGACCAACCGCATCGACTCGCGTATTCTCCTTACATTTGCGGGCTGGAAGCAAAAGTGATTTTTGCCTTCGGCTTCGACCTGGCAGATTTCCCGAGACTTTCATCTTTTCACTAGTCCTTTTGCGGTTCATACAGCAATCTGCACATTCCACTAGCCTTATGAAGAAACTATTCTTTTTTTGCTGCCTGCTTGGCCTAACACTTTCTGTACAGGCACAACGCTATGGCCATATCAACTTTAGCGCTCTGCTGGCTCAAATGCCAGAATCAGCAGCGGCTGAAACCGAATTGCAAACGCTCAACGACCAATTGGTTGCCCAGGGCGAAGAAAAACTACAACAACTCGAAGCATCAGCTCGAGAGTTTCAGACCGCTCAGGCCAGCGATGAGTTTTCCCCCAACCAGCTTCGCCTAATGGCTGAAGGCGTAGAAGCAGAACGCCAGGAATTGCTAGGCTTCGAACAAGCAGCTGCTCAACAACTGGAAAGCCGCCGTACTGAGTTGCTGGAACCCGTTGTTGCTAAAGCTCAACAAGCTGTAGAGGACGTCGCCCAGGCGGGTGGGTTCTTGATGATATTCGACACAGGTATCTTCAATGCCGTACTCTATGCTGACGAGTCAGAAGACATTATGGATTTAGTAAAGGAAAATCTGGGAATCGTCGACGAGGAAGAATAAGCATAGCTCGCTCAAGGGTTTAATACCTAGCACACGGAGAACGCTTCCAGGGTTTCGTACCTCAAATGCTGGAAGGCTCTGTTAAAACCAGATTCGATCGCCGTAGTCTATGGTGATCTCTTCGCCCGCCGCGATATCGCGGCGGGCGAAGAAGTTTATGGTCAGTCCCTCGAAATCCATATAGTAGTCTGCATTGGCATCTGAAGCATGATTATAGAGGCCTCCAAAACCTAATGCTATTGCGGCTTGCCCATCTTCACCCCAATTGAAGTAGTAGTCGTGCAAAGCTGTTCGGTGGATGGTTTCTTTGTCGACGGCCGACAACACAATTACCGGTGCCAATTCTATGGTAGAACCAGATAAGATAGAAATCGAGGTAAACACACCTCGGCCGGAAATGGGACTGGGTTTAATGTAGAGATTAGGAATCTGCATGAGCGATACCTACCGCACGCTGGCAAACTGTCTTAAAAACCGTACATCATTTTCAAACATCAGACGGATATCGGTAATGTTGTAAAGCAGCATCGCCTGGCGTTCGATACCCATGCCGAAAGCATAACCGGTATACTGCTCAGGATCAATCCCACAATTTTCCAGTACAGCGGGATCTACCATACCACAACCAAGAATCTCAAGCCAGCCAGTACCCTTGGTGATGCGATAGTCGTGCTCGCTTTCCAGCCCCCACCAGATGTCCATCTCTGCACTGGGCTCGGTAAAGGGGAAATAGCTCGGGCGCAACCTGATCTTGGTATTAGCGCCATACATCTCGCGAGCGAAGTGAAGTAAGGTTGCCTTCATATCGGCAAAGCTCACTTTTTCAGCGATGTAGAGACCTTCTACCTGATGAAACTGAGCATGACTGCGCGCACTGATTGTTTCGTTGCGATAGACCCGGCCAGGCGCAATGATGCGAATAGGTGGCTTCTCGGCCTTCATGGCCCGCGCCTGTACACTACTCGTATGTGTGCGCAACAGCATAGCGGCACCCGCCCCTACTCCACTGGCAGGCGGCATACCCTCAGCCAGATAGTAGGTGTCTTGCATGTCGCGCGCCGGGTGGTCTTCCGGCGTATTCATGGCCGTAAAGTTGTGCCAATCGTCTTCCACTTCAGGACCTTCGGCAACGGTGAATCCAATCCGTTCAAAAATCCGAACGATCCGGCGCATAGTTAGCGAAATGGGATGGCGACTACCCAATGGCATCGGCTCAGCAGGAGCCGTCAGATCGATTGAAGCTGCCTGCTCGGCTACTGCTGCCTCGGCCAGCTCTACCTGAAGGGCGTCATAGCGATCTTGAGCAACCTGCTTCGCTCGATTGATCAACTGCCCAAAATCACGCTTTTGCTCATTAGGCACGTTGCGGATCTCACCCATCAAGGGCTTAATCTGGTTCTTACTTCCCAAATACCGAATGCGAAATTGTTCCAAGGCTTCAGCGTCTGCCGGTTTGGCAGCTTCAATTTCCTGAATCAGGGCTTCAACACGATTAAATACGTCCATACTTCGCAAAGATACCACGGTTTTCCTGTAAGAATTATCTTAAGGCCAATGAAGTTCCCACCAGCACCGATTCCTGGCCGGCCTTGGCGAGTTGCACTCACCCTATTGGCATTCGCCTGCATATACGTTGGGCTCATCTTCAGTCCGGTACTCCTATCTATTGGCCTGGTCGGACTACCCGTAGTTGGGGTGCTGGATCCGGAAAAAGGAATAAATCCGAGCTGGATAAAAGGCCTTAAGAAGCTACCTGTAGATCCAATATTCTGGTCACTTGCCCTACTCTACCTCATCATCGTCATAGGCTTCTGGCAGACCTACGACTGGGACTATTACCTCGGCCGCCTGCGCATAAAATCTGTGCTCATGGCTGCTCCTATAGCTTGGGTAGGGTTGCCGCAGCTGCGGCGAATAGAACGCGATGGCTTTATAGTCGCTAGCGTATTGGTTATGGCCGTCACATGCCTCGTGGTAGTCATCAACTACATCATCAATTGGGAAGCCATAGATGTAGCCCTTCGCCAGGGTCAACCGGTGCCCGTACCACGCAACCACATCAGGTTTAGTCTACTTGTAGCGATCACTACCATCCTGGCGCTCGACCTAGCGGTGAACAGGGCATTCAAGCGACACAAGTTGTGGCTGGCACTAGCCGCTTTCCTATTTATTGTACAACATGTCCTCGCCGTAAGATCTGGACTGGTCTTGGCCTATGGCGGACTGGCCGTATATGGACTAATCATCGCGATTATTCGTCAGAGCTGGAAGTGGTTACTTGCCGGCGCGGTCGGCTTAATTGCCATAGCCGCCATATCCGTTATGACGATCCCCAGCTTGCAAGCCAGATGGGCATATCTCAAGTGGGAACTGCATCTGATCGAGTACGGGCACGACAATAAAAACTATTCCGACAATGCCCGACTGACCAGCATCAGAGTTGGCTGGCAAATATGGAAGGATCACCCATGGCTAGGCGTTGGTCCCGGAAATTTGCTGGCTGAAACCGATGCGCGCTACCAGCGAGAATTTGACATAGAAAAAGGGCTTAGGCCACACAATCAGATTGTGAGCACCCTGGCCGGTAGTGGCCTCTTAGGCGGAATTTTATTTTGCACTTCCGCAGGTGGATTGATTTTCGGCTATCGGAGGCTTAGACGCGATCCATTATATATGTCTGTAGCCGCGATTCTATTTGGTAGCATGATGGTCGAAAACACCCTCGAAACGAGTGCTGGCGTAGCTATGTTTACCTTCTTTATATTGCTACTATCCCAGACAAGTGACCTGAAAAGAAACGATACCGTCTCAATGTAGCCACCTGCGGAAGTCCTCTTGTGTGCATCAGAGACCGAAAAGTCTAACATAAAACAATCAAAACCACGCTATGCTTCAAGAATTCAAAGCATTCATACTCAAAGGAAATGTGCTGGAACTGGCCGTTGCCGTCATTATAGCCGGAGCCTTTGGCGCCATCGTTACTTCATTCACCAACGATGTGCTCATGCCCCCAATCGGTCAAGCCATGGGAGGTGTAGATTTCAGCGAATTAGCTTACCCGCTTAGTGAGCCTGTCCTCAATGAGGCAGGAGAAGTTGTCGAGGCAGGGGCTGCTATCCGCTATGGCCTCTTCATTCAGAAGGTTATCGACTTCCTGATTATCGCCTTCATTCTCTTTATGATCATCCGCACTTACAACAAGGTGACCGAAGAGCCAAAAGAAGAGGCTCCAGCTCCCGATCCTGGTCCTAGTGAAACTGACTTGCTCAAAGAGATAAGAGACCTGCTGGCCAAGCAGTAATTTCATATCCGACGTCTGCTGACCTAAACAAAAACGCCCCCTCCCGAAAGCTCGAGAGGGGGCGTTTTTTACTTGATGAATCCGAGATTATCTGACGATAATCCGGTGTGTTCTGTACTCATCGCCGACAAGCAGTCGAAGCATGTACATGCCCTGAGTGGCATTGGTCAGTTCGTCCAGTGCAATCCGGCCATCGGTGGCAGCCAGCCTACGCTGAGCGACCAAGCGACCGCGCGCATCAAAGATTTGCATGTCCATATCCTGACCAGCGAATGAGCTGCTTCCTGCAACATCCAGCCAAACGCGTCCTTCCGTTGGATTAGGGAAGACTTCTGTCACTAGTTGATCAAAGGTCTCGCCTATCTGTCCAATAGCTGGGCGGTTCGAGCATACGTTCGGATTGTTCGTTACCGTGACTTGCATCACATCAGTAGCCGTACATCCGTTCTCCGTTACCGACAGGGTGACATCAAATGAACCGAAAGAGATGAATGACAAGTCAACCGACTGAGCATTTGAAGTAGGTACCGTCGACGCGAAGCCGAAGTTCCAGCTATACTGAGCATCGGGACCCGCACCCGTAGCAGAGAAGGTGACACCCTCATCTTCGCATACGAGATTCGGACCGTTGATATTTGCGACAGCATCATCGCGTACAGTCACCAGGATGGCATTGGACTCAATGTATACACATTCGTCACGGCGCACACAGCGCGTAAAGAAAGTCGACTCGAATACTGGACCTGGCTGATAGTTGATCGTATTTGTATTTGGAATTGGCATCCACTGGGTACTTCCTTGCGCGCGCTTCATCCAGAGATAATTCAGTTCACCATCACCACCATTGATGGCAGGCTCGAGCTCAACAATCAAATCTGGAATATTACCCGCACCACAGACTTCTGAGTCAAAGCCAATGATACCGGCAAATGTTACAGGAGGGAAACAAGGGTCAAAGAATCCGGCGTCAACATCGAAATTCTCTTCATCAGGCGCCAACGTGATGAGATCTGTGCTACCATCCAGGTTGATATCACTGTCTATATCATCAGCAGCAGCATCTTTTGGCGAGGCCGCAAAGCCATTGGGCCGTTCGAATGTCAATACATAATTACCTGCGATTGCGGTAAACTCATATCGTCCATCAGCATCCGTTACGGTCGTCTGAGAGAAGGCAGCATTGTCTTGATTAATCAAGTTGACCGTGCGATTGGGAAGACCTGGCTCGTCGGCATCCTGGATACCGTCTGCGTTAACATCATTAAAGACGAAGTCTCCAATGGTAGCAAATGCCTGTAGCTCCACCGAGCAGGTAGTTGTACAGCCATTCTCATCTGTGACCGTAGCAGAATAGTTGCCAGGCCCCAGGTTGACCAGGGTGTCGTTGTCTGGTCCATCGTTTGACCAGGCGTAGCTGTAATCTCCTGTACCACCAGTGGCTACCACATAGATACTTCCATCATCACCCATTGCAGGCTCCTGGATGACAAATATTTCACAGCTTAGCAGAGGCGGATCAACCAGCTCTATACCATCAATAGATGCCGTACAGCCGTTCACATCGGTTACGTTCAGGCCGTAAGTGCCAGCAGTCAAATCATCTCTGGTTGGCTGGTCAACTTCACTATCAGACCACTCGTAGGTGTATGGCTCGGTGCCGCCACTGACTACCACGCTGATGACACCATTGGCATCTCCGTTACACAGTGGGTCTGTAGCATCAAACTCGATGTTCAATTGAGACAAGCCGTCAATTACAATATCTCCGGTCTCGATAGTACATCCATTCGCATCAGTAATTGTGGCACTGTAGGTACCCTCGGGAAGACCTTCCAGTGTTGTGCCTTCAGCATCGATATTCCAGCTCACTTCATATGGGAAAGTACCGCCAGTTATATCCAGGCTAATAGAGCCTGTAGACTCTCCTACACACTGAACATCTACTACTGTAATGTCTACCTCCAGCGCTGTAGGCTCGTTTACGGTAATGGTATCGACTTGCATGATAATGCGCTCGATCTCGATATTTCCATCTAGTACATCTGTTTCCGTGATTGTTCCGACTTGGTCAGCGCTTAGTCCGGGGCCTTCCTCAACTTCTTCGATAGCACCCAAATCACTAGCTACACAGCCCAAGGAGTCTGTCACTGTAACCGTATAGTCTCCCGCCGGAATACCAACTAAGTCTTCTGTGTTTGCATCATTGCTCCACTGGAAAGTATAGTTTCCGGTACCTCCGCTTACCATAAGATCGATAGAACCTGTGCTGTCTCCATTACAAGCTACATCAACCACTTCGGCCATAATGACCAATGGTTCGGGTTCGCTCACTACATAAGTAGCTTGAACACTACACTCATTCTCATCAAAAACCTCAACGGTGTAGCTGCCAGCTGGTACATTTTCCAGTATGCCATCTTCGTCAAATTCTCCGTCCCAGAAGACTGAGTATAAGCCAGTTCCTCCGATGATCATCAGCGAGATAGATCCTGTACTATCACCAGCACAAGCTACGTCTACAATGGCTTCAACCAGTACGATAGGTTCCGGTGCCACCAACTCTTGGGAGACGACTACACTATCTCCATTCCCGTCTGTTACGGTTGCTGAGTACAATCCTGGTGCAAGTCCGTCAAGTTCAAAACCTTCAGCTGGAGGATCCCATGAAATGGTGTATGGCTCCGTACCTCCACTGACCGTTACCGTCAGGCTGCCGTCATTCACATCCGAACATCTGGGATCAACTCCCATAATGTCAGCGACCAGATTGCTACCTGATGTTACGGTTACCGTACCACTTTCTGAGCAATCTCGATCATTAGAAATGGTTAGCGTATAAGTCTGATTGACATCAGGTTCAAGCGTAATTTCTGGATTGGGGCAGTCAGTACAGCTTAGGCCGTCTGTTGGCTCCCAGGTATAAATCAAATCATCCTGGTAGCGGAAAGTGATGCTCCAGTTGATGAATTGGCCAATTTCTTCATCCGGTCCTTCATCCCAGGCTACGATAGACCAGATACCGTTTATGGGTGTGCCATCCAATACAGACCATGCACCTTCAGGCTGAAAGTCTCCAGTAAATGGTGCTGTTCCAGCAGTAATGTCTGTTGCCGCATCGGGGGTAAAGCAAGTACCTGTGAAGTTCGAACCAAAACCACCGTTATTCGTCGATAGAGGCAGCAAGCTACCATTAGGTGCTCTTAGGAATAGTTGGATATCTCCTGTAGCCGGTGTCTCGATGTCTACACATACGGATACAATATCCTGAGTGGCATCAGTAATCGTAGTTGGAGCGATGGTAGACACGGCCACAGCAGACTCGTAGGGAACCATCATACCAGGGTAGAGATCGTTGCTGAACTCGGCCAGTGGTGTCACCTGCCAGGGCACTGGGAAGCTGCTGTCTTCCTCTTCCAGGCCAATGGTGATGATATCACCAGGAGCTCCATTGAAGGTAGCAGACTCTTCAGCCAGGAATGTTGGACACTCGTAGCATGCTGGATCACTCAAGGGCAATACATCCACCAGGAGTGTAGTATCGTACTCACAACCAAACTCATCGACGATGTTGTAAGTAAAGGCCTGTGGACCAGCACCCAGACCAACAGCGTCAATGTCGTCGCCATTATCTGAGGTAATATTTGGGCTTGGCGACCAGAAAGTATCTTCAAAGCCGACCGTAAATCTCTCTACGTTAGCGAGCAGATCGGGGTTTATGGCAATAGACCAGCTGAATATATAACCATTATCGATGGCGAGGTTGTCAACCACTCGAATCGTCCACGGGCCATTTAATGGGCAACCCAATAGGTCGTCAAGTGGCTGTACAGACGCATAGTCGCCGGCAGGAATAGATTCCGCACCGTTAATGTCCAGCACATCTACCGCTTCGTTCCAGGTGAACTCGCCATCTGGTGTAAAGCAGTATACAAATCCTTCTCCTGGATTCAGGTTGCTGTCGTCATCGATGGGTATACCCAGATACTGTCCGAATAGGTTAGAACCATCGGCAAAAGAGACCAACTGTACTTCTTCGCCATTTGGGCATGAGATAAATAGATCCAGGTCACCTACATAGCTATGCTCCATGTCCAGGCAGATGCTTTCCAGATCATTGATGTCATCAAGTGTCGCTCCTGGAAGGAAGTTGGTAAACTCCAGTGTGGTTTCGTATTCCGGATTGTTAGGTCCGTCTGGCAGGAAGGTAGTATCTGCTAAAATCAGCGTGCCACCGAAAGCTTCTTCCTGAGTGCTGATGAACAAGTTGGTTGTTTCATCAGGGTTGAAGGTTGAGCTCGCGCTCAGGTTGAATGGCTCATTTGTACAAACGACATCTGTAGGATTCTGAAGCTGAAACTCCGGAATGGGTGCTACACGAACTCGCTGAGTGATGAGGTTCGTGCTCATACAATCGTTGATGTCTGTAACAAAAGCCTCAATAATATAGCCACCAGGCTCCTGATAGGTGTGGGTGATATTAAAGTCTTCAAAGACCGTACCATCACCCATAGTAACTCTGATGGTGGATGTCTCATCAGACTGATCGTAGATCAATTCGTCTTGTGGATAGATGGTTTCAAAGAACAACTGGATCGGATCACCCAAACAAACATCTATATATCCTGTGTCGGGTGGAAAAATTTCGGGAACACTACTGCCAATGTTTGCAATGACTTGCTGGCAAACAGCAACACAACTTATTTCAGAGTTCCATCCAGCACCTGCAATGCCCGAGCCATCGGGTGTAAATACGATGGTCAGACAGCCAGAAGGGTTACTGGCATCTGCCTGAATGAAAAATATCTCAGAGCCCGTGTTGGCGTCAAAGGTGGCAATGATGGGCGCATCTGTGTTCGATCCATTGTGAATCTCCAGCGTACCACGAAGGTCTAGTTGGGTAAAAGACAACAAAATATGCGTCCGATCGGGATCTGCGCTGTTGCTGCAAATAGTTATCGTGTCTGGCTCGTCGGTTCCGTGTGGGCCATTAAAAACACCCTGATCAACGAAGAAGCCAGAACAGAAGGCTACTGAGTCAACAGGATTATCTATTCTGACGATCTGTGCGTCGAGTGAATTATAACCTACAAAGAAGGAGGAAAGAACCAAAAGAAGTAAAGCGCGAATTGGGATTACGCAAGTAGAATTAGGTCGCATACATGCTGATTGAGGATTGTGAAAATAATAACAGATGCTGGTATATAAAAAGACTCCTCAAAAAGCAGGGCCAAATTACAATGCTTCTGAGGATCAGCCAAATATTTAACTAATCGGCAATTTACCACATAGATACGACTACCGAGGGCAAGTACCTATCTTTGCGGCTTCAAATTATAGCCCAAAATGTATCGAACGCACCATTGTGGCGAATTGCGCCTGGAAAATGTCGGAAAAGAAGTCAAACTATCTGGCTGGGTTCAAGTCAGCCGAAAGCTTGGAGCCCTCACCTTTATTGACTTAAGAGACAGGTATGGGATTACGCAGTTGGTCATTGAAGCCGATGCTCCTGAAAGCTTGGTTCAGACTGCCGAAAAATTAGGGCGCGAATGGGTTATCCAGGCCACTGGCACCGTAAGAGAACGGGCCAGCAAAAACCCCAATCGTCCGACGGGCGACATAGAAATCCTGGTGCAGGAACTCACTGTACTTAATGCCAGTAAGGTGCCTCCATTCACTATTGAAGACGATAGCGATGGCGGAGATGAGTTGCGTATGCAATATCGCTACCTCGACCTGCGCAGAGGGCCGCTCCAGCGCAACATCATTTTCAGGTCCAACCTGGCACTAGCGACACGAGCCTACCTGGGGGGGCAACACTTTGTAGAGGTCGAAACTCCATTTTTAATCAAGTCTACTCCGGAAGGTGCGCGAGATTTTGTCGTGCCCAGCCGATTGAATGAAGGCCAGTTTTACGCCTTGCCACAATCCCCTCAGACCTTCAAGCAGTTGCTCATGGTCTCTGGCTACGACCGCTACTTTCAGCTCGTCAAATGCTTTAGAGACGAAGACCTTCGCGCAGATCGACAGCCGGAGTTTACCCAGATCGACTGCGAGATGGCCTTTGTTACTCAAGATCAAATCCTCGACACCTTCGAAGGGCTGACCAAGCACCTTTTCAAAGAACTGAAGCAAATAGAATTGCCTGACTTTCCACGCATGCAGTATGACGATGCCATCAGGCTGTACGGTAGCGACAAACCCGATCTACGCTTCGGGATGGAGCTGGTCGAGCTCAATGATGTAGCCCAGAATAAAGGCTTCAAAGTCTTCGATAGTGCCGAACTTGTGGTAGCCATCTGCGTGCCCGGTCAGGCTGGTGCAACGCGCAAGCAACTCGACGGACTCACCGACTGGGTCAAGCGTCCGCAAATCGGTGCCAAAGGCTTGGTTTATGTCAAATGCAATGAAGACGGAAGCTTTAAATCGAGTGTCGACAAATTCTTCGGACAAGAAGATCTGGCCGCCTGGGCCGATAAGTGTGGCGCTAAGCCCGGCGACCTCTTGCTCGTCATTAGCGGAGAAGAAGAGAAGAGTCGAACACAGATGGGCAAGCTGCGCCTCCATGCCGCAGAAGGCCACGACATGATTCCCGAAGGCGTATTCAAACCCCTCTGGGTGGTCGACTTCCCCTTGCTGGAATGGGACGAAGACAGCCAGCGGTTCCACGCCATGCACCACCCATTTACCAGTCCCAAGAAAGAAGAAGTGGATCGCATGCTCAACGGTGATCACGAGACCATGAAGTCTCTGAAAGCCGATGCTTACGATCTGGTCATCAACGGAGCAGAGATCGGTGGAGGATCCATTAGAATTCACGACCGCGAGCTGCAAGAGAAAAATTTCCAGTTACTCGGTTTCACAGAGGCCGAGGCTGAAGAGCAGTTCGGTTTCCTCATGGGTGCTTTCGAGTTTGGCGCACCTCCACACGGTGGCATTGCCTTCGGTTTTGATCGCCTTTGTGCCGTCATGAACGGGCAGAGCTCCATCAGAGATTTCATTGCTTTCCCAAAGAACAACCAGGGTCGCGATGTCATGATCGATGCTCCCGCCTCAGTCGACGATGAGCAGCTCAACGAGCTATCTCTAAAAGTAAGCTTGTAGACCTTAACGCTCTCTTAAACATCCTTTCCGCATTTATTTTCGTTATCTTTCATGACTGCACAGTCCAAATTGAGACTCTGACATGAAAACGATACTCTACATTTTTGTACTTCCGCTGGTGGCTACCTCCCTCATACAGGGTCAGACCGGTACTACTGTTATAGATGGTACTACCTATAACTATATGGTAGACGAGTGCGGAGACACCCTCATCTTAGCCCAATTGGAAGAGATGAGTGTATCTTCTCCCGAGCAATTCGAGAACGACGAAGAGTACAAGCTATATCGCAAGTATCGCTACTACGCCAGAAAGGTCTATCCCTACGCCATAGAAGCTGTCCGCCTCTTTCGGGAAGTACAATACATGACTCAAAACATGTCTCGAAGGGATCGCCGCCGGTACATCCGCAGACTACAGAGAGAGCTCAAAGAGGATTTTGAAGAGCCACTGAAGAAGATGTCAAAAACTCAGGGCAAAGTCCTCATTCGTATGATCGAGCGGGAGATCGGCGAGCCCATTTACTTTCTCATCAAAGATCTGAAAGGTGGATTCACCGCCCGATACTGGGCCACCCTGGCCGGTTTTTATGGCCACCGACTCAAACATGGCTATGTAGAAGGGGAAGACCCCATTCTCGACCTAGTACTGCGAGATTACAACATCGATGTGCCAGACCTTATCGTGCCCGAGGAACTCACCGAAGAGGAAACGGATAGAGAATAAAATTCAGGGTCGAGTCAAAGAGACCGTACAACTCCCAGAATTACCAAATGGGTTAGATACCATATAATTAATCGTAATGGTCATACCACTTATACTTCCAGTTCCTGAATAAGAGGGGATTCCAAACGGTTGATCTGAAATGCTCAATTCATTTCCAGATACCACAGCAAAAATCATTGTGCCAAATTGGTGAAGATTCCGAATGACTACTTCGTCAGTACTTTCCTCCACAGACTGAATAATCACAATTGAGTTATCATTTCCAAAATCGCAAACTTCCTCGGCGATGTAGGTGCCTAGAAATTTTTCTCGCTCATCGATCATTATCTCATCATCCTCACTACAGGACAAAGTAAACGTGAGCAGACCCGCGGCTAATATAACAAATAGAGATTTCATAGGTGTGTTTCAATTCTCAAAAAGCGCACAATATTGTGCCAGTAGATGGCAAAGCTAACCGATGCCAGCCGCATTCTGAAGGAGTAAGTGCCGGGCTCCCTATCTTCGTGTCTGTCTAACCTATTTAGGAGAAGCTACAAATACCGTGAACAAATCAAACACCTGGTATACGAATCCACGCTGGTGTAGCCTCGTGCTTGCCGTGCTAACTTTTCTGCTGTATGCCAATACGCTTGGCCATGATTTTGCCCTCGACGACAGTATCGTCCTGACCAGCAACGACCTGGTCAAGCAAGGGCCGGGCGCCTGGGGCGAACTCTTCAGCCACGATAGCTTTTACGGCTTCTTTGGCGAAGAAAAGCAATTGGTAGAGGGTGGTCGCTATCGCCCCCTGACATTAGCCATGCTCAGCCTAGAGTACCAGATTTTCGGCGATCAGGCTTTTGGCTATCATTTGATCAATATTCTTTGGTACATCGCTTGTGTGCTGATACTCTACCACCTCTTTGTGGCCGTAGCCCGCCACCAGGAGTGGAACCTGACCATTCCCCTCTTCATAGCCTTGGTATTTTGTGTGCATCCTATTCACACGGAGGTGGTAGCCAATATCAAAGGCCGAGATGAGATCGTCGCACTCTGTGCTGCCTTGGGATCAACCTGGCTGGTCTGGAGAGCATGCTTGTCTAAGTCCTGGCTCTATGCTGGCCTGGCCGGTTTACTATTTTTCCTCGGACTTATGGCCAAGGAAAATACCGTGACCTTTTTGGCCATTATCTCGCTGTGGCTATTTGCTTTCTATGCCTCCTTCCGTTGGTCAGACACCAAATACATCATCGGCTGCCTGCTTGCCACCGTAGCATTTCTGGGCGTGCGTAGCGCTGTACTACCCGATCCGCCACCCAATGCCGACAACCGCCC
>JBCBVN010000016.1:0-24722 GCA_039817625.1 Bacteroidota bacterium | reverse complement strand
ATTACGCTCTGTATTGGCCGTTAGATAAACATCTGCTAGTCCATCATTATTCAAATCACCTATAGCTACTCCGCCACCGTTGTAGTAATTGCGGTATCTAAATACATCAAAATCTGCTTCCAGGGCCAGGTTATTGGCAAATTCAAGCCCACTATCCTCAGAAGAGATTTCAATAAATCGAGCCCCTTCAGGCGCGCTATATGTATCTGAAGAATCTGGACTTCCGCAGGTGGAAATCATGCCACAGCACACCATGGCAAGCACATGCTTAAAGAATTTATGCAAAGTCTTTTTAATATTATTCGTAGTCATACTAGGTCTGTAGACGCTATCAGAGCGAAGCAGAATAAAAAAATATTGAATCATCAAAGCAGTTGGTACACCAAAAAAATTGATATGATCTAGATGAGCAACTTGCTATAAATACGCAGGCTGGACGATCCTTATGGATTGTCCAGCCTACGAGATAAATAGTTTAGAAAACTATTCTATTGCACTTAGTTCGCTGATTAGTAACCAGGATTCTGAACCAAGTTCGGATTAGCACCAAGCTGGTCTGCAGGAACTGGGAACAGCAAAGCGCGCTCTGGAGAAGCATTAGGCTTTTCGTCCCAAGTGCCCAGGTAAGTACCAAAGCGGATCTGGTCTTGACGACGCCATCCTTCCCAGTATAGCTCGCGGCCACGCTCGTCTAGAAGAGTAGCCTCATCTAGTGTGGTCAAGTCAGCTACGCCACGATTCTGACGAATTGCGTTAACAGCTGCAAGGGCATCACCAGCATCTCCTCTGCGGAGAAGTGCTTCAGCGCCCATCAGAACTACGTCTGCATAACGAATGAAAATGTAGTCATTCGATGGGTTATCGATGGCAGAGTAATCTGGTAGGTACTTGATTACACGAATACCCTGACGCTCATTAGAGAAGAACAGATCGATGTCTTCTGTAAACTCTAGTGCAGCACCGGCACGGTCAGTCAAAGCATTTCCGTCGCCATCAAACTGCTGACCAATCAGGAAACCTGCACGAATACCAGATACGTCTGTTACACCTGGGTACTCACGGCCGAGACGGTCATCACCAGCCTCAAACTTGTTGTAAAAACCTGCAAGAGTAGTGAAACCATTCCAACCAGAAGGATTCTGGTTGTAGTGTAGCGTCATATAGTAGCGGTTACGTGGGTTACCACGAGTTACGCCAGCTTCATTTTCGATACCAAAAATTGGCTCTCTTGAGTTGTCAGTGTTATCAGGAGAGAAGATGTCGAAGTACTCACCAGCAGGCTCGATTTCGAAGAATCCACTGTTCTCAATGCTGGCAGCCAATTCTACCACGCGATCCATGTCAGCGCGATTGAAATCATAAGGGCCTGCAGGGTTGTCAGCAGTCCAGACACCTTTGTTCAACAGGACCTTCATCAGCAGTGCTTCTGCAGCCTGCTTGCTGGCAATTCCGATCCGACCAGTAGTGAAGTCAGGAAGAGCAGTAATTGCAGCTTCCAGATCAGTAACGATCATGTTGGTCGCCTCTGCACGAGTCATGACACGTGGGATGATGTCGATACCCTCTGTGGCTTCACGGAAAGGCACCTGACCAAAGAAATCTACCATGTACATCATAAAGAATGCACGAAGGAACTGCGCCTGTGCGATGATATCGGCATCAGATGTTGCAGCAATAACCTGAGTAGCTTGGAAGTAACCTGATGAAATGTTGCCAAACTGGCCAATTACATCACGGTGTACTGGGTTCCAAGTGTGCGTATGTAGCTGACGCCACACACCAAAGTCAGACCAGTCAGTACCGCGAGTTGGGCCAATTAGTTCGTCTGTGGTGTGCTCCGTCATGGCGAATACGCCAGCTTGGTCAGTGAAACTACTTAGCTGGTTATAGGCAGCTTGTAGACCCGCATCCGGGTTTTGTAAGAGTGGAAGTGTCTGGCCATCAACCGCGCCTGCGCGCAGGGCACCTTCCACTCCGTCATCGAGATCGGTACAAGCCGTAAAGCCTAGCACCAAACCCGACAGGGCTAAATAGAAAGCTCCATTAAGAAAATTGATCTTCATGGTTTGTGATAATTTACTTTTAATTAAAATGACGCATTAAGACCAAGCTGTATGGTCCGCGCACGAGGATAAGAAGAATAATCGATACCAATTGTCGGGATACCGTTAATCGCCTTATTTGTGTCAACTTCTGGGTCCTGACCTGAGTAATCAGTGAATAGCAGCAGGTTTTGTCCTGTCAGGAATAGACGAAGACTAGAAACTGCACCCCATCCAGCTGTATCGAAGGTGTAACCGATAGTCGCGTTCTGAAGGCGAACAAAGTCACCTTTCTCTAAGAAACGCGTACTTACCTCACCAAAGTTCGCTGGGCCCTCGCCGCTATTTGCTGCATCTACGGTAATGTTACGTGCATTACGCAAGTTTGGACGCAAGAAAATAGCGTTGGCTGTATTGTTGTACACAGAAAATCCGAATACACCTTGTAGGAAGAAGCTGAAATCAAAATCACCGAAAGTGAATTGGTTCAACCATCCAATATTTACATCTGGAATTGGATCCTCGCCAACGAAAGTCAACTCGTCACCATTTGGATAGATGCCGTTACCTTCTGAATCATAGCCCGCAAATTCACGGATGTAGTATGAATTCAATGGTTGACCACCGGCTATGGCTTGTACAAATGCACCAGTCAGACCTTGACCGTCAATCGCACCAGTAGTGAGCAGACCCGTAAAGTCAGGATCAAACTCGTTGGTTAGGTAAGCACCTGTGAAGGTAGAATACCAGGAAGCATTGGCGTTGTCAACAAGATTGAGGTTCAACGTCAATTCAACACCACTATTGAATACTGGATTATCCAGGTTGATGAATGCACCAGATGATCCAGGAGGTAGTGGATTAGGAAGAATCGCTGGGAACAGCAGATTGTCTGTTCTCTTGTCGAAATAATCGATAGAGCCAGAGACCTTTCCGTTGTCAAAGCCGAAGTCGATACCGATGTTGATCTGCTCAGTTTCCTCCCACTGTAGATCTGGGTTAGGCAGAGAGCTCAGAGATTCACCACCTTCGTTATCTACTTCGATCCTACCCGTAGAAAGGTTGTTAGATGGGAATTCCTGGTTACCAGTAATACCCCATCCTGCACGAAGCTTAAAGCTTTCGAATACGTCAGGGAACCAATCTTCCTCACTTAGACGCCATCCGAAAGAGAAACTTGGGAATGTACCATACTTGTTATTCTCACCGAATCGTGTAGAACCGTCAACACGAACTGTTGCCGTTAGTAAGTACTTCTCATTGATGTTGTAGTTAACACGACCAAAGTAAGACTGCAGTTCTTCGAGGCTACGCCCAGAAGCTGCCAGGAAAGAACCCGCATCATTGTTGATATTAACATTCTGGAGGGCGTCAGTAGGTCTGATGTCACCATTTACCAGGTTTTCGGCCCGGACAAAAGAATTTGAATTATCGAATTCCTGGTAAGAGAAACCGACTACTGCCTGTAACTTATTACCACCTACCTCGGTGTCCAAATTCAGGGTATGCTCAACAAGTGTATTGATGTTGTTTCCTGTAGCAATTGCTCCGAAACCGGGGTCTTGGCCAACAACTAGAAGGTCCTTAAATCGGTCGAAACGACGAGTTCCTTTTGCGTCATCAAGACCAAAAGTGAAACGATAGTTCAAAGCATCGGTAATATTCAATCTAGCAGACAGATTACCCAACAAACGAGTGGTTTGCGCCTGGTCATCAATAAACGTAGACAGGGCAACCGGGTTGCGGAAGTCAGTATCCTGGAAGATGGTTCCATCCTCATTGAATACTGCCTGCGTTGGATTTGCTTGCAATGCTGCACCAATCAAGTCACCTTCAAAACCTACATTTTCAGTAATAGGCGCAAATTGATCTTCGATTCTAGAAGCGGTCAAAGACATAGATAACTCCAAACGGTCGTTTAATGCCTTTTGATTGGCACTGATACGAGCAGTTAGACGCTCGAGGCCTGACTTAACGACTATACCTTCCTGATCGAAGTAGCCAACAGAGAAACGATAATTGCTATTATCATCGCCACCACCGAATGACAAACCGTATTCCTGAGAAATCGCCGTACGGAAGATTTCATCTTGCCAGTCTGTAACGCTACCACGGTCTACTGCGGTCGCACCTACTTCTGCAGCTTCTGCCACAAACTGGTCAGCTGAAAGTAGATCGAATTCGCGGGTAATGGTTGAAATAGCCGTTGCCATGTTGAAACGCAATGGTGTATCGCCACTTCCACTCTTGGTCTTTACGATGATTACACCGTTGGCACCACGAGAACCGTAAATGGCTGCAGCAGATGCATCCTTCAATACACTGATACTCTCAATATCACTTGGATTGATAAAGGTCAGTGGGTTACGAGCAGCTACGTTTCCTAGGCCTGGATTATCAAAGCTGCCAATTGCACCAGCATTGTCCAATGGAATACCATCCACTACATAAAGAGGTCCGTTTCCACCACGAACAGATGCTGTTCCTCGGATACGTACATTAATACCACCACCAGGTTCACCTGATGATTGGGTAATCTGCACACCTGCAGCACGACCTTGTAGCAGTTGCTGTGGTGATGCGATAACCCCTTGCTGGAAGTCGTCTTCGCCCAGGGCAACTACAGCACCTGTGGCGTCTTCCTTCCTAACTTCACCATAACCTACAACTACAACGTCTTGTAGTGTGGTTCCCGCATCGAGAGAAATATCGATACGAGACTGGCCACTTAGTTCTATGGTCTGTGAAGAATAGCCTGTATAAGAGAAAACAAGTGCTTCGGCATTAGCCGGTACGTTCAGGGTATAGTTACCATCGAAATCTGTAACGGTACCTGTAGATGTGCCGAGAACGAGAATGCTTGCCCCAATTAGGGGGTCGCCACTCTCGGCGTCTGTAACTGTGCCGGAAACAGTTGATTGCGCGAGCGCAACTCCTGTCATACCCAAACACAGCATGATCAGAACGCTTATGCGCCTGATCGATAATGTATTAAGCTTCATACACTACTTGAGTTTTGATAGAAAAGTTGGTTGTCCTCATTCACACAATGTGCGAGATCCCATGAACATCGCTTCTTGTGCAAACAAAAGAATCACGAGAAACCAAACCGTTTGAATGATCGCCTCATGAATTACTCTTTTTGAACCTTGGCATGATCGGTTCTGTGTGGTGGTGGTGTTGGCTAAGACTTGGCAAATTTGTAAAACAATAAACAAACGACCAAAGAAGACTTGTCACATTTTTAACACTAAGTTAGCAAACGCCCTATTTTCAAGGGGTAAAAAGAAGCAAGTGTGTTATTTGTTATACAACGACTCAAACTGTTTTGGCGCTGCCTCAACTCTAGATAGTACCTTAGTATTTCCTATCGCAACATCATGTTTAGCAATCTTAAACACATAGTAAGTTTATTCATTTTACTGGTCACATGCCAGCCCAACCTATCGGGGCAGTTTGGTCAGCTCGATTTGCGAATTTCGGGCAATCAACGACGTGTGGAAATTCCGTTCCGATTTGAGAATAACTTCATAGTCGTACCGGTTTTGATCCAGAATTTGATCCCAGTTAACTTCATTATCGATACCGGAGCCGAGCATACAATCATTCTAGACCGCACCCTGACAGACATCATATCTGCCAATTATCAGAGAGAGTTTCAAATCGTTGGATCAGACCTCAGTACCACCATAACAGCATTGCTGGCGGTAGGGATAGATATGCAGGTTGGAGACAATTTGCTCGCCAGAAATCGATCTGTCCTTGTGCTCACCGATCACGACCTCAACTTTGAAGGATTAACCGGTTTACCCATCGCGGGTATAATCGGAGGCGACTTTTTGATGCGCTTTGTGATGGAAATCGATTACAGAAAAAAAGTGCTAAAGCTCCACGATCCGTCCTCATTCAAAAGACCTCCACGCCGGTTTAAAGAATTGCCTTCACACTTCGAACGAAATCGCCCGTATCTGGATACAGAAATCAATATCAGCAACAACCAAAGCGTATCCAAGCGGCTACTTATGGATTCTGGTGCTAGTTTAAGCCTACTATTGTTTTTCCAGCCAGCGGAAAACTTAGAGCTTCCGGATACCACCATATTAAGTCCGATAGCCAATGGGCTAGGTGGCCAATTGCTCGGGACAGTTGGCCGCGCACGCAATCTAAAGATAGGTGAATACGAGATGGGCGGGATGATTATGTTCTTTCAGGATTTTCCGGAATACCTGGATAGTCTCGATATAAAAAGAGATGGACTAATTGGTAATAGAGCATTGAGCCGATACCATATATATATAGACTATCCACGTAGACTTGTATATGCACAATCGGTAGGAAGATGGCCGAATAAATTTCCTTACGACAGATCAGGCCTGACTATTAGCGCTGGTGGTCCAAATCTAAACCGGTATCAAATTATCAATGTAGTTCCTGGTAGTCCAGCGGATGAAGCGGGGCTAAAGGCAGGTGATTTCATCAGACGCCTGAACGGCACTCCAGGCGGATTACTCACCTTAAATGGTATCAATAAAAAACTCGAAGGAAAGACAGGCAAGCGTATACGGATACTAGCAGAAAGAAGTGGCTATTCCTTCCGTGTAGAATTCAGGCTCCGCGATATTATTTGATGATTGACTAGCTTGTAAAAGCTCTATACATCATAAGAATTACAGCTTTCATAAGCTATGCTTGAGCAGTTGGGGTGAAGTTCATCGGCGGAAACTGTGGACCGTCGTTACCTCCTGATGTAGGATCACTAATGGGACCAAACTGCTTTTCATACTTTTTGACATTATCGGCTAATGCTCTAAGCAATCGTTTGGCGTGATGAGGAGTGACTACTACCCTACTCTTCACCTTGGCCTTTGGTGCATTGGGAACCATCCGGACAAAGTCAAGAATGAATTCACTATTGCTGTGGCCGATAATAACCAGGTTACTATACACACCCTCGGCCATCTCATCGCTCAATTCGATATTAAGTTGGCCATTTTTCTTGACTGAGCTTACTTTCTTTTCGTCTGCCATGGAGATTTAATTGCGAGCTGTTTTACTTGCTCTTTTTCTTTTTGGTTTTGCTTTTAAATGCATCAGGCATTTCAGCCTCAATCAATTTCTTGACTTCTTCCAGTGTCATTTCGGCGGCTGCTTCCCTACTTATACGCTCGCCGTCGATCTTAGGGATTTTAATAGACTTCTTCTTGTATCTAATAAATGGTCCCCAACGACCTTGTTCAATGTCAATCTTGGGACCTTCCCAACGTTTGATGTATCGATTGGCCTCTTTTTCTTCCTTGGCCATCACCAGCTCAATGGCATCATTGGCGCTCAGGTTCTCCCAATCGTACTTCTTACTGACATTGGCAAATAAGCCATTCCACTTGACAAAAGGACCAAATCGCCCTTTTCCTTTAGTTATTGGTAAACCCTTGTAGGTAGCAACCGGTGCATCTTCTTTTTTCTTGATGGAGATGTATTCTTTCGCCCGCTCTAAGGTCATTTCCAGTGGATCCTCTCCCCTTATGTTTATAAAGGTGTCGCCCCACTTGACATATGGGCCATATCTGCCCTGGCCGACTATAGTTTCTCTACCTTCTACTTCACCAAGCGTCTTTGGCAACTCAAATAGAGGCAAGACCTCCTCCAGCCCCACTTCTTCCATACTCACTCCGCGAGGTAGGTTAGCGTACTTGGGCTTTTCGCCTTCAGCCAGTTCATCTGGAGCTCCCAATTGGATGACCGGGCCATTCCTGCTGAGGCGAACCAATATAGTTCTGCCTGTTTTGGGATCTTCGCCCAGGATGCGTTCTCCGGTAACCCGCTCTGCCTCTTCCAATGTCTTCTGGACCTCATCGTGGAAGGGGCCGTAGAAATCCTTCAACATCTGGCGCCAACTGACTTTTCCATGAGCTATCTCATCGAATTGATCTTCGATTTCTGCGGTAAAACGATATTGCATGATATCGTCGAAGTGCTCATCGAGAAAGTCAGAAACGGCCATACCCAGATCAGTAGCGATCAGCCTGTTCTTAACAGCTCCGGTCACTTCCGTCTTTGTTTCGGTTTTTATGATTTGATCTGCCAGAGTGAGGACCTGGTAAGGACGTTCAACACCTTGACGCTCTTCTTTGATTACATAACCTCTGGCCGGGTCCATAATCTTGCTGATGGTCGGTGCATAAGTAGATGGCCGGCCAATACCGAGCTCCTCTAACTTACTGACCAATTTCGCCTCTGTATATCTGGACGGAGGCCTGGTAAACCGCTGAGTAGCAGTCATTTCCTTCAAAGGCAAAACCTGCCCTATACTCAGGGGAGGCAGGATACCAGCCTGTTCTGACTCGTCATCATCATCGTCCTTACTCTCCAGGTAGACTTTGAGGAATCCATCAAACTTCAGGACTTCGCCTTGTGCCCGAAGCAGTAGCTCTTCTCGTGTGGAGACCTTAATATCTACATTGGTCTTTTCCAGTCTGGCTTCTGCCATTTGGCTGGCAATGGTCCGTTTCCAGATCAGCTCATACAGGCGCTGCATATCTCTGTCACCCGTAATCGTGTGCCGATCTACATATGATGGCCGGATAGCCTCGTGGGCCTCCTGGGCATCTTTTTTCTTGGACTTGTATCTCCTGGGTTGACTGTAGTTTTGGCCATAGCTGGAAATGACTTCCTGCTCGATGGCTGCAATCGCCGTTTCACTTAGATTAACGGAGTCCGTTCGCATATAAGTAATCAAACCTGCCTCGTAAAGCCTTTGTGCTACAGACATGGTCCGCTGCGGATTCATGTACAGCTTTCTACTGGCCTCTTGCTGAAGCGTCGAAGTGGTGAAAGGGGCTGCAGGTCTACGCTTGGTGGGCTTGACCTCGATGTTGCCGATGCTAAATTCTGCTTCTATACAGTCCTCGAGAAAGGAACGAGCACCAGCTTCATCGTCAAAGCGTTGTGGGCATTCAGCCTTGAGCTCAACGTATCTTCCTTGCTCATTGCGCACGTTAAAGATGGCATTCACCCTAAAGAATGGGCTGGGTTTGAAAGCCATGATTTGCCGTTCTCTTTCGACCACCAACTTTACGGTGACGGACTGCACCCGGCCAGCACTCAGACCGAATTTGACCTTCTTCCAAAGGAGTTCAGAAAGCTCAAAGCCAACCAAACGATCGAGGACGCGACGAGCCTGTTGAGCATTGACCAGGTCGATGTCTACCCTCCTTGGGTTCTGAATGGCTTTCTTAACTGCAGGCGAGGTAATCTCACGAAAAACAATTCGCTTAGTATCTTCTACAGGCAAGCCCAACACTTCACACAAGTGCCAGCTAATGGCTTCTCCTTCGCGGTCTTCGTCTGTAGCTAACCAGACAACATCCGCTTTTTTGACGGCTGCCTTTAGTTCTTTTACGACCTTATGCTTGTCGGGAGTTACAATATAATTGGGCTCAAAATCCTTTTCGATATTAACTGCCCCGTCGCCCTTGTCTAAATCACGGATATGGCCGAAACTCGACTTAACCGAGTAGTCTTTCCCTAGTATTTTTTCAATGGTCTTGGCCTTAGCTGGCGACTCTACAATCAGGAGGTTTTTGGGCATACGATCATGTGTTAAAGGGAGCCAAAATTAGTAGAATTATATTTGGACAAGGCGATCGGCTAATTTATTTAGACTTTCGCGGGTGGATTCATCACTTATACTTCCGGTTTCATCGATCAGACTATTTACCTGAGAAATGGGTAACACACCAGGTAGCACATGTCCTCCCATGTAGAGTAAACTTTGTGTCAATTGGTCTAGACCGCGCAAATTACCTGAACGCCCGGAAGCCACACCGACCAGTGCAGTCCACTTGCCAGTGAAGTTCTCAGCGTATCGATGAACGCTGATCGCATCGATGAATAACTTCAGCAGGCCGGTATATCCACCGTTGTACTCCGGGGTGACAATAATGAACCGATCAGCGTCATTAATGTAGCGCTCTTGCCACTTCCTGAGTTCGCGTGACTGGCCATCCGGCGAGTACATTTCCGGGCTGATCCAACCATTTGGAAGGGCACTTAAATCGAGCAATCTGACAGCTTCGTCTTTGCTGTTTAAGTACTCAGCCAGGTGTTTAGCAATTTGGAGTGTTCGACTATTTGATCTATTAGTTCCTGAGATTACTGTGGTCATGCGGACCTAACGACTGAAGCCGTCATTAGGTTGAGCAGCGCTGTGCTATGCCACGACATGGTCTCAGAAAAACATCAGGCGGAACGGCAAAATAGCCAATAATTACTACTGCCAGGCTCCCATCAAATAGCGTTGTGCGGCTTGTAATTTTAACATCTCAAAACGAGCCTTAGCTAATTTGAGTTCTGCTTCAAGCAGTTTGTTTTCTCGACTATTGAGTATGAAAACCGTACTCTCGCCCAGCTCGAAATCTATTAATTCGGCTTCGAGCAATCGACGATAGGCCCCTACATTCCGCTGCCACAAATTGAGTTCTCTTGCTCTCAGGGCCAGCTGCGCCTGAATGGCTTCGAGTCCATTTTCGAGTTCGCGTCTGGTTTGCCGCAAATAGAGCTCTGTTTCCTCTTGCTTGATTTGAGTTAAGGCGAGATCGCCTCTTGCCCGTCTTTGCAATATGGGAAAAGCAAACCCGATGCCCCAGGCGTTATCCTGTAATAGTACATCTGTCAAAGAAGTAGATTCGCCATTAGATGGTGCAGAACTGGCAAAATCGGTACCGCGTGCCAGAAATTGGTACTTCAGATTCAGCTTTGGTAATAGTTTCTGGCGCTTGAGTCTGGCTTCCAAATTCAGATCTTGTTGCTGCAGCTGCAGCTGGATCAGTTTTGGGTGATTGACCAATTGAGCAACTTGCCAACTCGCTGCCAGCTGAGGCTGAGTAGAAAGCTCGGTCAAGGCCTGAGGCAGCGAACCATTTGGCAGGATTTGCAGGATACCATCGTCTGCCCAAAGCCGGGCTTCAACCATAAGTCGGGCATTGGCCAGCTCACTTTCTGCCCGGAATAGCTCCGCTTCTCGCCCAGTAAGCTGAGTATATGTTTCGAGGGTATCGATAGCGGCTAGATCACCCGCTTCAAATCCTACTATGGTCTGCTGTAAACGTACTTGGGTGAGGTCTATGGCCTGTCGCAGCAATTGTACCTGGCGGTTGGAATAGGCCCAATCGAGGTAAGCCACAGTCCCTTTGTACAATAGCTCATTGGTCATTTCTCTGGCAGTCTGCTCATTGCGCTGCTCCAAAAGCTGGGCCCTGGCCAGTCCGGTTCTGGCTTCGTCTGTCATAAGGCCACTCAACAGTGGCAGTTCAAAACCCAGGAAGGACTGTCCGACGGCAGGCTGCTTGTTTTCGGGGTTGAGTAGCACTCCATTGGCCCATCGGAAGCCCGTTTGTAGCTCTAAACCACCGATTGTGGTTGGCAATCGGAGGCCAGCCTCACCTTCCTGATAATAGCGGACATCATCGAATTGCTTATCGCGATAATCCAGGCCAATATTTGGATCGAAAGCTCCTCTGGCCCTTCGCAAACTTGCAGCAGCTCGATCATCAAGCAGTTGGATTCGCCGAGCAGTTGGGTGGTTGAGCCGAATGGCATTTAGATATTCGTCGAGTGTAATAGGGAGGCTTTCAGCTTGCTGTGCGTACAAACTACCTGCGGAAGTCCCAAAACCCAAACTGGCTGAAACCAGATTGGCCAAGGGGGTACAAATCAATAAAAAGACCCAAATCCTGATCATAAACGATGCTTACTTAACGACTTTATCGAACGTTTGTCTGACTGTCATCTGCTACCTCTCCACTTTCATCTTCACCTTGATAAAACTCTGGCGGGAAGCCATTGAGTTGCCTCCAGACTTCATACCAAAGTGGTACCGTATCGAGCATAGCCAAACCCCGAGCACCACCGCCAGGCCGGAGTTCTTCGGGCCAGTCTTCAATGTTTTCAGGGGCAACCATAATGCGATATTCTCCTTTGCTGTTGGTCGTATTATCAATACCAACTACCTCACCTTGAAAGAGTCCAATACTGGCACCGGGCCAACCGGAAAAGATAATTGAAGGCCAGCCATCGAATTCAAATCGAACTTCCTGTCCGATGCGCATGAGTGGCAGATCGACCGGCTTGACAAACATCTCTACAGCCAGCTGTGGACTTGTGGGCACAATGGTCAATAAAGCATCTCCGGCCTTTACGGTCTCTCCAAGTCCTCGGACCAACACCTCAGAAACTACACCCGTCTGAGGGGCAACAATGTGATAAAAAGAAGAGCGACGAGTAAAGCCTTCAGCGGCTACTTCCAGTTTTTGCTGATCACCCAATGCCGCCTGATAATCGCTTAGGGCGCTAAATCGATCGGACTCTGCCTTATTTATCTTAGACCTGAAATCGCTGGTCTTTTCACTTCTTTCCAGCCTGACAATGTTCAGTTCATTCTCGAGTTCGGTCATTTCGTTCTGAGCCTGGGTGAGCTTGGCCAGTTCCGCTTGCTGTTTACGTCTCTTTTCTTCCACATCAGCTCTGGATCTGTTGCCCGCTGTACGGAATAAAGAATCTGTTCGGGCCAGCTGCCTCTCGGCTATAGCCAATTGCTGAGTAGCATTAGCAATTTCTGCTTCCTGAGTATTGATTTTAGCGAGAATCTGCTGTTCCTTGGCATCGACTTGCTGAAGGGTCAATGCTAACTGATCACGCAAATTATCTGCCAGTTCAGCCAGGGTATTAGATTTATTCAGGTAAAAAGCCGCGCTATTCTCTTTAGCATCTGCTTGAGCCTCTGTGCGTTCAACCAACTGGGGATCCAAGAAGTCTGGATTGACTTCCGCCAACTGAGCAAGGGTATCTCCTTCTTGTATGGTTTGCCCTTCTCTGACCCGCCACTCGATCAGCTGAGCGTCAATTAGGGCATTAATTTGTTGAGGACGATCCTGCGGCAATAGGGTCGTTACCTTACCCGTTGCCTGCACATTTTGAATCCATGGAAGAAAGCTAATCACGAGACAAGCGATGAACACAATAATCAGACCTCTACGAAATGACTTGTGCGTATTAGGCATTACATCTACAGGGCTCTTTTGAAACTTTTTCAAATGATCGGGTAGCTTATTCGGCCTTGAGCTTATGTTGAGCATATTTCTTACTTGATGACTGATCTAACGGGTGCCTTACCTAATCCACCTTTATCTTCTCCTTCGTCCTCATCCTCATAAAAATCTGAGGCAAATCCATTAATCTGTCTCCACATTTCGTACCACAATGGCACATTGTCCAACAGGGCGATCCCTTGAGCACCGCTACCCGGTCTCAATGGTTCGGGCCATGGTTTGATGTCGGAAGGCGCGACCATAATTCGATATTCTCCCTTGCTGTTGGTGGTATTATCAATACCCACTATCTCTCCAAAGAATGTGCCGAAACTGCTATTGGGCCAACCTGAAAAGACGATAGCTGGCCAACCGTCAAAAATGAACCTAACCTCCTGGCCCATTTTCATCAAAGGCAAATCCAGCGGCTTCACAAATAGCTCTACCGCCAGTTCTGGTTCATTTGGAACAATTGACAGCAGGGCATCTCCCGCCTTTACCGTTTCTCCCAGTCCTTGCACCATTATCTCAGAAACCACACCAGACTGAGGAGCAACAATATGATAGAATGACGATCTGCGGGCATAGCTTTCTGCCGCAACCTCCAATTCTTGCTGATCCCCCAGGGAAGTCTGATAATTGCTGAGAGCCGTAAATCGATCAGATTCCGCTTTGTTGATTTGGGTCCGGAAATCACTGAGTGTCTCATCCCTTTCAAGCCTGATGATGTTCAGCTCGTTTTGCAGGTCAATTAGCTTATTCTGCTCCGAAGTCAGCTTAGCCAATTCAGATTGCTGCTTGCGCTGTTTTTCTTCCACATCAGCTCTGGATCTGGTTCCTACAGTCCGGAACAAAGAATCCGTACGAATTAACTGGAGCTCAGCTATGTCTAACTGCGCCCTGGCGTTAGCGATAGCTGCTTCCTGGGTATTAATTTCAGCAAGTGTTTGTTGCTCTTGGGCATCTACCTGCTGCTGAGCGAGTGCCAACTGATCGCGAAGATTATCTGCCAACTCTGCCAGGGCAACGGACTTATCCAGATAGAAGGCAGCACTATTTTCCTTTGCGTCAGCCTGGGCTTCGGTTCGCTCTACCAGTTGTGGATCTAAGTACTCGGGCTTGATTTCCGTAAGTCTCGCCAGCGTATCTCCGGCCTGAACGGCTTGACCTTCTCGCACACGCCACTCCATCAATTGAGCGTCGATAAGCGCATTGATCTGCTGGGGTCGATCTTCGGGCATTAAAGTGGTGACTTTGCCTCGTGCCTGAACGTTTTGTGTCCAGGGTAGAAAGCAGAATACTAAAGCCATAAAGACTATCAACAACAATAATACCCGGAATGGCCCTCCAGCTGCTGGTAACACGCCGGTCGGTTGGGCTTGGAACTCCCGCAGGTGGTCTGGTAGCTTGCTAGGCCGTGAGCTGATATTGAGCATAACTAAGGATTATGGTGTAATGGCTTCTTCACTAATACCTAAGGTGATTCTTACGCGTTCGTCTTTGATGGCCTCATCATATGGCGCATCCAAAATCAGACGGCCTTCATCGAGGTAGAGCAAACGGTCACAACGTTGGGCAAAGAAAGGATCATTGCTAATGGCAATCATGGTGTGCGAACGCTCTTCGGGTGTCAAGAACCTGGAAATTTGTCTTCTATCAAATGGCGCCAAACTAGAGCCAAAATCACCTAATGCTAATAGTCTCGGATTGCCCATCAAACTTCGTGCGAGGAGTAGCTTGGTCCGTACGCTTGCGGGCAGGTTCCGCCCCCCCGGAGTAATCATAGTGTGGAAACCATTCGCTTGTCTGGCTATGAAGTCACCCACACCCAGCGAATCGCATAGATTTCTAACCGCCCGCATATCAGGCGGCTCCGGGAGCAGCCACAAGTTGTCGAGAATACTAGCCTGGAATAGGTCCTCGTCTCTCAGGTAGTCTCCGACATGCCGGCGCAAATCTTGAGTATCAATATCTCTGGATGAAATTCCATTGTAGGAGATGGTACCCTCAAATTCGCAGTAGAGCAATCCCACCATTTGGATAAGCGTAGACTTTCCTGACCGATTTGGGCCAATCAGGCAAACGCGTTCTCCTGCAGCCACTTCAAGGCTCAAGTCATCGATTACTTTTCGATCTGAATCGGCAAAAGAAAAAGACAAATGTCTAAGACTTACCGACATGCCTGGCCCCTCATCCAACTGGTCAAAACAGACGCCCTCGCCTTCTCTTTCAAGCCTCATGTCAGTGACATATCCGATTTTTTCTACGGCCGTCAGGGTGTCATAGATGGTCTCCATGCTGAAGATCAGCTTCTCCGCTGATCCCAATATTTGAATGATTACAATCTCTGCTGCCACGAACTGGCCAATTGTAATCTGGTTGTTGATCACCAAATATGCGCCCAAATAAAGCAAAGCCAAAGTGATGAGGGTTTGAAAAACTACAATGGCACCATACTGCCACAACAGTATACGGAAGTGGGCCGCTCGGCTATCCAGATAACCATCAACTAAAACTCGAGTCCTTTTTAGTGGCAGGGCTGCCTGACCGGACAACTTAAAAGTCGTTACCGCACGCCCTATTTCTTCTAACCAATAAGCCACTTTATACTTATGCTTGCTTTCTTTCAAACTCGTCTGCAAGCCCCTTGGACCAGTAAAGTAAAAGATCGCGATCAAGGCCATTACCAGAAATAGACTGAACGCGACGAAAGTTGGGTGGTAGAACGATAACAACAGCAAACCAAAAAATATCTGGAGGACGGCAGTACTGGTATCGGTTAACAGCTTGGGAAGTCCCTTCTGCAGAGTCAGCGTATCGAAAAATCTATTAACCAATTCCGGAGCATAGGCATTTAGCAGTTGCTCATAGCTTATCCGGGGTAATCGCCAGGCAAATTCAAAGCTAGACCTGCTGAATAAGTTTCTTTGAATGTTCTCGGTTATGGTTAGCTGCATCACCTTCAACACACCAACGATCAGCGTACCCACCGTAACTATACTGATCAACAAAATGACTGCAGCAGACAAACTACCACCTACAATCAAACCGATGATGGCTTGCACACCAAGTGGAATACTGAGTGTTATAAGACCACTAAAAATCGCATACAAGTATACATAGGTGATTTCCTTGCGGTCCAGGCTAAGCATGCGCAGAAAGCGCTGAAAAGGAGACAAAGCTTTGAACAAAGACAGGTAATTTTGCGATTAGGCATCTGGTTAAAAATGATATATCAACCCGTTGGTAGTCAAGTTTTTTCAACACCAATTGTCATATTTGGGTCAGAGATATGCAAGAATTCATACTCCATTGAGCAAAAGCAGACATCAAAACTTAAGATTGGTAATGAGGGCATATGCAAGCTGGTTCGCGTGCGTTTTTTGTTATGCCTTATTGTGCCTGCCCGCATGCGGAGAACCCAACTTCAACCAAGGGCAATCACTTTATCAACAGCACTGCGCTGGGTGCCATATGGACGAAGGGCAAGGTCTTGGCCGTTTATACCCTCCGCTAGCAGGATCAGACTGGCTAATTGAGCGGCGAGTCGAGTCTATCTGTGCCATCAGATATGGTCTGGAAGGAGAAATCTACGTAAATGACACCATGTACAATCAAGTTATGCTTGGTATTAAAGACCTGAGCGAAGTTCAGATCACCAACATAATGAACTACATCAATACTTCCTGGGGTAATGATTTCCCCTTGTTTACAGTCCAGGAAGTCAAATCTTCTCTGGAAGATTGTCGTTGAAGTGGCTTCCTGCCAACTGTTAATATCCTGAGATCGTTTTTGGCGGTTAATTTGCTTACTTTGTCCACAGATTCTCAACGTATACTCATTTTCTATTGTCACCTATGAAGTTCGGCTTTACCTTACTAATATCCTCGATAAGCTTTTTGTGTGTTTTTGCACAACCGTCAAATGACGATTGTGACAATGCCATTGATTTGGGCATTGCTCCAAACTGCTCACCAGATATCTTGTATAACAACATTGACGCTACGGCCTCAGATATTGGCCTATTCAACATTCCCAATTGCTTCGAGGGCGGTAATGTGGATAGGGACGTATGGTTTACCTTTCAGGCATCAGACACCATTCTAGACTATACACTGACCATCACTGGCTTAGAAGATGGTGACATACCAGCCATGCAGAACCCACAGGTAGTTATATACCGGGGTATTTGTGCAGAAGATGGACTTGCGGAATTACAGTTCTGTGGTTCTGCGGAAGATGGAGTCAATGAAATATCCATTAATTTCAGTCAGCTGACTCTAGGCGTCACCTATTTTATAAGAATAAATGATTGGAGTCCAAGCGCTACTCCAAATGCTGGTGCATTCAATATTTGTCTGGAGGAAACACCGCCGATCAACACCGTAGATCAAGGCGGATCTACAGCTTGCACTGGTTTCATCTATGACACAGGTGGTCCAGAGGGTAACTATAGTGATAATGAGTCTTTCACCTACACCATCTGCCCTGACCAGCCCCACGAGTGCATAGAATTCAGTATGTCCTTTTACAATATTGAGGGAGGAGATTTTGGCGGAGACCAAATTCAGATTTATGATGGCGAGGATGCAAACGGCATTCTCCTTGCCGACATCAGCAATGGAGGCTTCGGTGGAGTGACTGTAACCGATGCCGGAGGATCGGTTTGCTTTAGGACATTCGCCTCCAGCGGTTGTATCACTCTGGTTTTCAACTCCGATTTTGCAGGTAACCTGGAAGGATTCGAAGGCTTTTGGCAATGTAGTACTACACCTTGTGAACCTCCCACAGTAGTAAACGTAGAGGCTAATCCAAGTACAGACGCTATCGTGGCAGCCCTAACTGGTCCTCAAACACAGGTTAATAATGTAGAATTAGAATGTCCTGAGGGCGCATACGGCACCTTTACCGCTGACAACAGCAACTTGGGGTTGGACCGTGGTGTCCTCCTTACCAGCGGAGGCGTTGGTATTGCAGCAAGTGTGAATACTCAGGCAGGTGCCGGGGTGATCAATCCGCCAGGACAGTTTGATGCAGATCCCGATATGGGTGATCCAGATTTGGACTCCATCACCGTCCTGACTGGCGGCAATCTTGCCTTCCAAGAATCTGCAGATGCTTGTATTCTAACGCTCGATGTTTTTGCCAACACCAATGAGATCAGCTTTGAATACATATTTGGATCAGAGGAGTACACCGAATTTGTTGGTGACGATTTCAATGACATCTTCGCCTTCCTAATCAAGGGCTCAGGCATAGTTGGAGAACCTTCTCTGAACAACCAGCTCAATATTGCCGTCCTGCCCAATGGTGACATTGCGCAGATCAATTCGATCAACCAAAACCAAAACTGGGAATACTTCAGAAATAACGTTGGCCAATTCAATGTAGGCGTTGAATACGATGGTTTGACCAGTGGGTTCCTGGGAGAAAGCAAAAGCCTGATAGCAAGAGCCTCTGTAAACCCTTGCAAGAATTACACCCTCAAGCTAGCCATAGCAGATCGTGGAGATGAAAGCTTCGACTCAGGCGTATTCATTTCAGATTTACGAGGCGGTTCCCCACAAATATTGGCCGATTTCAACAACAACATCGAGTATTTCCTGGAAGATTGTACCCAAGAAATTGATAGCATCGTCATCACCTGGATCAACTCTGGCGATAGCGAGCAGGACTTCGATGTTAACATAGGTGGGTCGGCAACTCTGGGCGATGATTACATCCTGGATATACCAGACACTTTGACCTTCCCTCCTGGCGAAACCTCCTTTACTTTCCCCATCACCATTTTAACTGACGGGGTTAGCGAAGGCACAGAATCCATACTTATCAACCTGAGCGCCAACTTTGGATGTGGTACGATAGAAGCAGCAGCATTTGAAGCTGTTATAGAAGATGCCACCCAAGTCAATATTCTTGGTAATTTAGACACTTTCAGGGTGTGCGCGGGTATCGAATTTCCTATTGAAGCCACCGGAGCCGAAAGTTATTTCTGGCAACCCGCCGGCATATTTTCCGATGCGTTCATAGGATCAACTACGGTCTTGCCTACGGTATCCCAAGAGATATCTGTTATAGGCACCGTAGGTATCTGCTCAGATACCGCATTTACTTTCCTTGAAGTCATCAGTCCAGAGATTGACATCATCGGGGGAGATACCATTCCCGCATGTACTGGAGATGGCTTAGTGATCACCCAGGAAAACAACCTTACCAATCCTACCTATCAGTGGGAGCCTGACTTCTTCATTGAGGGCCCCAGCAACGGGGATAGTGTTACCATAAATCCATTCTTTGCCACAGACGTGATCGTCACAGCCAATATTGGAGTTTGTGAAGTTAGTGATACCGTTTTCATCGACTTCAATTCTCAGACTACAGTGACCGTTATCGAGGATACGACCATTTGTCAGGGATCAACTATTGTTCTGGCAGAGGCAGGCTTCAATGACGGACAAACCACCTTCCAATGGGAACCCGCAGAAGTATTTGATGATCCCAACGACCCTGAGTCTCCTGTCTTTGTTGACAGCACAACCACCTTCACGCTTTTCAGAACAACAGACAACGGAAACTGTAGCGATACCTTTATGGTAACAGTAACTGTGATTCCAGCTGATTTAGAAATCCTAAATCCCGATACGGTTGCTTTGTGTCTGGGCGATGGCCCAGTAGATCTCAGCGCTGTTGCCGACCCACCAGGTACTCAAATCAATTGGTTCCCTGCTGCTGGTGGTGTCTCGTCACAAACTGGACCAACCTATACCGTTGATCCAGATGTCTCCGTCCAGTATTTTGCCACCATTGACGCAAATGGATGTGACCGGATAGACTCGGTCTGGGTTACGGTTGATTCTCTTCCAGATTTAACCATTACCGCAAATCCAGAAGAAGACCCCTACTGTCCAGGAGATACTTTTTTCTTGATCTCACCAACTTATGATGCGTTTGATTTCCCTCGGATTACGCACAGCTGGAGCAATGGACCAGGCACACAGACACCCGATAGCCTTTTGAATGCCTTCGTCATTGCGCAAGACTCATCTTTATTTACCAGAATAAACACCAATGGAGCTTGCAGGGATACCAGCCTGATTCAGATAAATGTCATTCGACCTCCTACAGTGGATATTACACCCCCTACCGAGATATGCCCCGGGGAAAGTGTTCAACTCAACTTTGAACTCATAGAACCCCAATATCAAGGGACTATTATGTGGATGCCGGAAACAGGATTGTCTTGTACAGAATGCCCCAATCCGGTCGCTACCCCGCAACAGAGTACCAATTACCAGGTCACCTTCACTACAGAGGAGGGTGAGTGCCCATTTACTTTTGGGGTTAGTATCCAGGTCAACCCCCTACCCCAGCCTACTCTTATACAGAACCCAGCCATTTGCCTTGGAGATGATGTAGTGCTGTTGTTGTCTGACCCAGAGCCTGACGTAACCTATACTATTACAGGAGGAGGAATCGATACCGACAATCCTTTGACGGTACTCCAACCGACAGAAACAACAACCTATACCTTTACCGCGACCAATGAGTGCGGAACAGTTACAGAAGAAATCACTGTGCTGGTATTGGTTTCTGCAGAATTTACAGCTAATGGCCCACAGGAAGCATGCGTGGGTGACCAGGTAACCTTTTCGGCATCCAGCACAACAGTACCCGAAAACACACCAGAAACTTTTACCTGGTCAGTCGATGGTACTACTGTCTTCACAGGGCCGACCTATGAGTTCACTGCCTTAGAGTCCGTCAACATCCTTTTGACGTATTCTACTCCTTGCTTTACAGATACACAAGAGTTTACACTCACTGTATTTCCTGCACCCACACTCGAAACACCTGGTGATGTTGTCGTTTGCCCAGGAACAGAGGTATTACTCAACTTGGACTCCGATGCGGAAACAACCTATAGTTGGACAGGCAGTGACGGTTTTATGTCATCTGAACCGGCCCCGACGATAACCGCAACAGAAACCGTAACTTATATGGTTACAGCTTCTACGCCAAACTGTGATCCAATCGAGGAAACCTTCACCATTACAGTGATAAACACAGACTACACCGTAGAAGCTGGCGAAGATGTGTCTCTGTGCCCATCAGAACCTTCTGTAGTGCTCAGTGCCACGGTAGATCCTTCGAATACACCAGGTACATACGTTTGGACATTCCCAAGTGGTGCGACTGAAACAGGGCAACAAATCACTCTCACAAACCCACAAAACGGCAACTACACCGTTACTTTCACCGATGCCGCCAATTGCTCTTCTACTTCAGATGTAGTCAACGTGACTCGAGTGTCGGAGCCCATCGATTTGGACATTATCGCTACTGATTCGGAGGGCATACCACTGATTGATAATGTCATATTCGCAGGAACAACCATCAATTTAATTGCCAGTGATGCACCAGCCGGATTTACATATACTTACACTTGGACTGGAACAGGAGGTGATCCAACCAGTGGTCAAGGTCAAATCCTGACCGTCACGGCCTTGCCTGGAGCTGAGTCGTTGGACTATCAAGTGAATGTGATCAGCTCTCCGGGTGATTGCCCAATTGCAGCTACGTTCAGTATTCCTGTCGAGACAGCTCTGTATGAATTCCCGGATATTATCACACCTAACGGTGATGGCCGAAATGATCTCTTCAAAATATTCTTCAATGGATCTGTGACCGATTACAACCTGACCATCTTCAACAGATGGGGCCAGGAAGTATGGAATACCAACGACCCTACAGAAGGATGGGATGGCTTTAAAAATGGTGAGCCTCAGCCTATGGAAGCCTATCTGTTTATTGCCACCTTCAATCAAAATGGAGAGGCTATTCAACAGGATGGCCAGTTTACCCTAATCCGATAAATTCCATGTCGATGCTCGAAATGGATACTTCATTTCGAGCATCGCTGTAGATATCCATTCTTTATTCCCCTACAGAATGAAAATATATACCAAAGGAGGTGATGCTGGGGAAACCAGCTTATTTAGTGGACGAAGAGTGAGCAAAGCCGCACTACGAGTCATCGCTTATGGTGACCTAGATGAGCTCAACGCACATATTGGTGCATTAAGAGATCATACTCGCGGACATTTGGATGGGGTCGATGCTCTGCTCCATGAGCAACAGCAACAATTATTTACAGCTGGAGCACTATTGGCTGATGATCGGGAGAATGTAGATAAGATGCAGATTTCTGACGAGGTAATCCCCATGCTGGAAAAGGCCATTGATGAAATGACAGACGCCCTACCTCAATTGCGATCTTTCATATTACCAGGCGGTCATCCGGCTGTATCTGCAGCTCATCTTTGTAGAACCGTATGCCGAAGAGCCGAAAGGCAAGCCGTTGCACTGGGAGAGCAAGTTGAGTTGCCCGAGCGTCTGGTCTCCTACCTCAATCGTTTATCAGATTACTTTTTCACCCTATCGAGATACCTGGCCAAAGAGTTTGGAACAGAAGAAGTAAAGTGGCTCCCATAGCAGCACTTCGCATTTGAATATTATAGTTTCGTTAATAGGCCGTTCTGACTAACAAGCCTCGAGTTAAATTACGTCCTTAGGACTGTTAAGCCTCACGAACCTATGAAGACAACTTATGCGCTAGGGTCTATTACTCTATTCATTTCTGTTATTACTTTTAACGGCCAACTTCTCGCCCAATCGAATGGACAAACCATTAAAGGAGTCATTGTGGATCGGGAGTCCTTACAGCCCATTGTATCTGCCTCCGTCTATATTTTAAACAGTGAGCCGCCACTGGGTGCCATTTCAGACTTCGATGGCAACTTTCGAATTGAAAATGTCCCATTAGGAAGGCGTAGTCTCGTGATTAGCAGTATAGGATACGAGGATGCGGTGGTTCAGGAATTGGTTGTCGGGGCAGGCAAAGAAATAGACCTGAACATTCAACTTACTGAGTCTTTAGTAGACTTGCAAGAAGTGGAAATTACTGCTTCGCGTTTGAATGGAACACCTATTGATGAAATGGCAACCGTATCAGCCCAATCGTTTAGTGTAGACCAGACAAAAAGATACGCGGCAGCTATAAACGACCCGGCTAGAATGGCTCAGAGTTTCGCCGGCGTTGCCAATGCCGATGATGAGTCGAATGAAATTATCATTAGAGGAAATAACCCACGAGGCATGCTTTGGCGTATGGAAGGCGTAGAAATCCCAAACCCCAATCATTTCAGTGAGGAAGGAGCCAGTAGCGGTGGTATAAGCGCGCTTAGTGTAAACGTATTGGCAAATAGCGATTTCTTTACCGGAGCTTTCCCCGCACAATATGGCAATGCCCTTTCTGGCGTTTTTGACCTAAGGCTGAGAAAAGGCAACAACGACAAGAGAGAATATGCTTTCCAGGCTGGCTTTTTAGGACTTGACCTGGCCGCTGAAGGCCCGATCGGGAAGCCCGGTAAGGCTTCATACCTCCTCAATTACAGATACTCCACCCTGACGGTGCTGGAAGCCATGGGTGTTCAAATTACCGGGCAGGGCAACTCTACCCGGTTTCAAGATGCTACATTCAAAGTACATATGCCCATTGGTCGGGGCCATTCGCTTTCTGTCTGGGGCCTGGGAGGCCTAAGTAGCAACGCCTATCAATTTGAAGGAGACCCAGAAATCAGCAGCTTTATTTCCAATCGGGGAACGGTAGGTGCAAACTACTTCCACAGGCTAAGCGACAATGCTTATCTGGAAGGTATTCTGAGCTATTCGACGACCCGGGCAGATGAAGACTTCGAAGAATTCGATTTCTTCTTCGACGATAAATTCATCAATCGTGCGACCAGAGCCAGTCTCAGATATAACCAAAAAATCAATGCACGACAAACCATCCAAATTGGTACCATAGGTAGTCGAATCAGCTATGACTTATTAGAAGCCATTGAAAGTGGAGGGGAACGCACCATTAATCTCGAACAAGACGGAGCAACCTACCTCCTTCAAGCATACGCACAGTATAAATTAAGACTACGTACAAACCTGACAGCGACAGCTGGTATCCACACTACTTATTTTGGTCTGGATGGGCAACAGACATTAGAACCAAGGTTGGGGTTACGGTGGAATTACACCCTGGGAAAATCATTGAGTTTGGGATTTGGTACACATAGTCGCATTGAAGCCCTACCCGTTTACCTGGCCGAAATTCCACTTCCCAATGGTGGAACGGATAAACTCAATAGCAGTCTACCGCTTCAGACGGCTACTCATTATGTGATTGGCCACAGCTGGCGATTTAACGACTCTTGGCGCTGGCAGATCGAAGCTTATTATCAGAATTTACAGCGTGTGGCCATCGTACCAGAAACAGCTACTGCTCCGGAAGCACTTTCCGAGTCAGCCATCAACTTTCAAGGGAATTTTGCCAATATTGAGTTGGTTGCAGACGGTACGGGGCGAAACTTTGGAATAGAAAGCACATTGGAGAAGTTTTTCACTAATGGCTGGTATGCCCTTTCCGCAACCTCTTTATTTAGATCGAGGTACACCGGCCGGGACGGCGTAGAACGTCCGACCCGGTTTGCCTCTGATTTTGTGCAGACCATCCTCTTCGGAAAGGAATGGCCGGTTGGTCAGT
>JBCBVN010000015.1:0-24851 GCA_039817625.1 Bacteroidota bacterium | reverse complement strand
CACAGCATCAAATAAAATTACCTACAAAACATTCGTTAAACCAAACACGGCTATGCGACGATTTTTCACCCTGCTCTCAGTACTTGCTGTTCAAGTATTCACGGCTTCAAGTCTTTTAGCACAAGAAGCAGAAACTGTAGAAGCATCGGGTTTCCAAGTATTGAAGAAGCAATTTATTGACGGTGACTGGCGATTCATGGCCATCGTACTCGTCTGTCTAATCTTAGGACTTGCCTTCTGTATAGAGCGTATCATCACCCTTAATCTTGCGTCAGCCAACACAACCAAGTTGTTGGGACGTATCGATGATCGCCTTGCGGAGGGAGATGTAGAAGGTGCCAAGGAAGTTGCCAGGTCTACCCCTGGTCCAACAGCAAGCGTACTTTATGAAGGCCTGCGTCAGACCGGTAACGGCCCAGATGCTGTTGAAAAAGCCATTGTATCTTATGGTGGTGTTCAAATGGGCTTGCTAGAGCGCGGCTTAGTATGGATTTCACTATTCATTGCCATTGCACCGATGTTAGGTTTCATGGGTACGGTAATTGGTATGATCCAGGCATTTGACAACATCGCAGAAGCAGGTAACCTGTCTCCAGACGTTGTAGCCGGTGGTATTAAGGTAGCCCTTTTGACCACGGTATTCGGTCTGATTGTGGCCATCATTCTGCAAATCTTCTACAACTATATCGTCAATAAGATTGATGGTATCGTAAATGGTATGGAAGATGCATCTATCGCCTTAGTCGATATGATGGACACGCACAACGTTTACAAGTAGTACTTAATCTGCCTAAGAAACAGGCTGAAATCAGAAGGGCAAAGCTCCTGAATAGAGGAGCTTTCCCCTTCCCAATACGTATTCATTTATGTACGAATTCTTAAAAAAGAATGGTCAGCTCTTAGCCCTTGGTGTAGGTGCTGCTATTTCACTCATCTTTATTGTACTGGTCTTTAGCAGTGGTGATGCGTCACTGACTGCAGATAGTCCCGATAGCGAAAAGTATGAGGCTGCCTCCTTTACTTTTGGTATCGGTGCAACCATCGCTTTGCTGGTAGTTTGCGCTATTGCCGCCCTTGTTTTCGGCGTCCTTCAGATTGCTGACAACCCAAAGGGAAGTATGAAGGGTCTTATAGGCCTGGGTGTAGTGGCCGTTTTAGTCTTTATCGGATTTGGCGCTTCTGCTGGTGATCCGGTAGCTGATGGGCCCATGCTAGTCGATGCCGTAAACACCTTCAATGATGCCTCTGGAGGCGAAATGAGTTCCGGCACTTACAAATTTATTGGTGGCTCTATCGTAGCCTCATTGATCCTGCTGGTTATTGCCGTAGTATCCTTGTTGGCATTTGGTATTCGCAGCTTCTTTAATTGATCTTATAATTACGGAACCATGCCAAGAAGTAGTAGAACTCGTGACCGCATGAAAAACGAGATCAACGCAGGCTCGATGGCCGACATCGCTTTCCTGCTGCTGATCTTCTTCCTGGTCACCACTGAAATTGTAGACGACAAAGGGCTTCGTGTCAACTTGCCGCCTTGGTCAGATGAACCGCCACCAGAACTGGAATTTGCCAAGAATAATGTATATGCTATTCTGGTCAATTCTAATAACCAATTGCTGGTGGACGGTGAACTTACTGAGGTCAGCAAACTTCGCCAGGGTGTAGTCGACTTCATTACCAACAATGGACGTAACCCCAATTGGTCAGACAACCCACAAGATGCTATTGTCTCCATTCAAAACGACCGTGGTACAAACTATGAAACTTACATAGAGGTGTACAACGAGGTCCGGGGTGCTTACAATGAATTGTGGGATCGAGCTGCTCGTGATCGCTTCAATGTTGGTTATGAGCCCAATGCCATGACGCGCGAGCAAACCGACTACCTGAAAGAAACTTTTCCGATAAACCTTTCCGAGGCAGAACCAACTGCTTTTGGAGACGAAGGATAAAAACCGACACTTATGTCCAAGTTTAAGAAAAATCGTGGCAAATCAGATCCGGCCATTTCAACCGCTTCCCTGCCCGATATCATTTTCATGCTCTTGTTCTTCTTTATGGTCGTAACCGTATTGAGGGAAGATGAGTTGCTGGTGCGCGTGCGCATACCGAGTGCGACGGAATTGACTAAGATTGAAGACAAGTCCTTGGTCAATAATATCCACATTGGTCAGCCGACAGTGCAAAACCAGCGGATATACGGTACGAGCCCACGGATTCAACTCAATGACAAGATCATCGAGAATTCTTCACTGGGATCGGAGATTGCCAAGTTTCTGGCTGAAAAGCGTTCTGTACTCACAGAGAGTGAACGCTCTAGAATGACTAACGCTTTAAAGGTCGACGAACAAGCAACCGTCGGTATTATAGAAGATGTGAAAGTCGAGTTGCGTAAAAACAACAGCTACAGACTTATGTACTCTACCAATCTGAGAACCGGAAAGCTGGAATAATTTTTCGAGCTATTATTCTTGCTGAAAAAAAGTGCTGCCAATCTGTAGATTGGCAGCACTTTTTTTATGACCAGTCAGCTAGCGCATTTTTACGAAAATGAAAGGGTCTGGCAGCTTTGCTGCGCGGTTTGCCTACGCGCGCATTGTACACATAGCCTATTGAAAAGGCACAACAAGCAATTCAGCTCTTTTTGCAGTACTTCCAAAGTATGTACTGGTATTACCTTAGCCTATCAGCGCTTCTTACAAGTTTTTCATCGTATTTGATGCTTCTGTTAGCCAGCCAGCCAAAGATCAAAGACAGCAGTGGTAAGCCTACTCCAGCAGCTAATACAGCACTTGTCTGGGCGGCATCCTGGGTAAACAAATAAGCTCCGTAAGCGCTTCCTCCAATGACAAGCAGCAATGCAATAGTGCTGAGCTTTACCTGAAGTTGCCGATTGCGAAACAGGAAAATACCCATCGCCCATAATAGTGCCGCCAATCCAAAGCAGGCTAAAAGCACTACATCGTCAGCCAGCGTAAAGCGGCTATCACTGAACAGATAGCTCGCCTCAGCAGCTACAGCTGTCTGAGCTGCGGGAAGCACATAAAGTAAACCGGCAGCTACTGCTGCCAAGAGAAGGTAAATTGATTGGATTCGTTGCAACATAAGTCGGAACTCTATTGATAGCTACGTAATGTTTTGGAGCGGTAAAATTAAGAAACTCATAAATCAAAAACGCTTACAAACAACTGATCGTACTTTTGGGTCTTCATTAGAAATAGGTAGCACCGTCTACAGTTCATGCGAATCTATCAAATCATCCTACTTTTCAGCCTGAGCCTGGTAGCTCGGCCAGTTGTGGCACAAGTCGATTCCATACCAAGCCCACAGCAAGTAAATATAGATCAAGCCGATTTCCTCGACGCCATACCCAGTGACCCAAGAGGAAATGTGCAAAAACTAACTGGTAATGTAGAATTGAGCCAGGACAGCGTATACATGTATGCAGATAGTGCCATCCTGATCAATCAAGTAGAGCTGTATGCCTACAGCAAGGTGATCATTCAACAAGGAGATAGTATTGCGGCCTTTGCCGAGCGCCTAAACTACAATGCCGTAGACCAGATTGCACGTCTGCGAGAGGATGTCGTTTTACAAAACGGGCAAGTAGAGTTGTATACTGCCGCTCTGGATTACGACCTGAAAACAAAAGTGGCTATTTACAATACGCCCGGCCGAATGACCAATGGCCAAACTGAGCTACAATCGAAAAGAGGCCGCTATCTGGTTGATCAGGAGCTCGCTATTTTTACCGATAGCGTAGTTGTTATCGACGATAGATTTGAGATGCGAGCAGATAGTCTGCAATACCAGGCCAATGAGGAAATCGTATATTTTACAGGCCCAACCATCATACGCTCCGATTCCTCCACCATTTATTGTGAAGCAGGCTTTTACGACCTGGCTAACGAGCGTGCCGAGTTTAGAGAGAATGCCCAGTTCCAGAAGGGAAAACAAGCGGCTGTTGCAGACACCATCGGCTTTCAGGGTGGACTCGAGGAAGTCTATACCCTAAGGGGAAATGCCTACTTTGAAGAAGGCGATACCAGAAGAGCCCAGGGTGATATACTGAGATACTATAGCGCTCGCGATGAATACGAATTGGAAGGCAACGCTAAAGTAGTCGACGGCGACCGTGATGTGCGTGGAGATACCATCATCTACATGGCAGAAACGGGTGGCTACCAGGTAATGGGTGGCCGACCTGTTATTACTGACGGTCCTACTATACTGATGGCTAATAGTGTCAACTTTGACGAAGAGACTGGATTGGGAATTGCAGAAGGGATAGTAGTGTGGAGAGACACCAGTGCTAACCTGACCATCGAATCAGCCCGAATGGAATACGAGGACGAAACAGGGTATATCAAAGCCATCGGCGGTCATCCCGGACGGGAAAACCGCCCGGTTATGATCACAGAACTAGATGGAGATAGCCTCTGGCTAGCCGCAGATACCCTTGTCGCTTTCGAGGTCGTTACCCAGTCAGAAGTCCAGACCGCGACTGATACCACTTTGGAAGAGCGCGAGAACAATGACACCACCAAGCTAAATAGGCTCTTAGACACGACCTCCATCCTACCCCTTCAGGTAGACAGCACGGTGAATATCGATAATCTACAACCGGATTCTTCCTTCTCAGTTACAGACACACTGCAACAGCAGGTGGATAGCCTCGGGTTAATGGATACGATTCCGACCAGCGGAAGTCCAGACACAACAAACAGCAGCGCACTTGATACTGAGTTTATATCTGATACCAGTAGAACCGTACTCGCCTACAATCGTGTAAGGGTATTTAAAAGCGACCTCCAGGCTGTTGGTGATTCTCTGTCTTTTTCTACCAGTGACTCCATCCTGACCCTTTACGAAGACCCGGTCATGTGGCAAGACAGCTCGCAACTTCTGGCAGATACCATTGACGTCTATTTGCGCAATCAGTCATTGGACAAGGTTCATCTAAAACAGCGTGCCTTGGTTGTCACTAGCATGGACCTGGTTTTCTACAATCAAATCAAAGGCAGGGACATATTCGCCTACTTCATAGAACAGGAATTGAGACGCACAGAGGTAGATGGAAATGCAGAGGCTATTTACTATCCGGTAGACTCTGAAAACGCCTATTTGGGCATGAACGAAACGGCCTGTAGTAGTATGGTCTTCTATTTTAAGGAAGGCGGTATCAGGCAGTTTTCTTGCATTGGTCAAACAGACGGTCATTTGGTACCATTGCCTATTCCCGGTGTACAACCCGAGCTAGAGGGGTTCAAATGGATAGAAGAAGGAAGGCCACTGTCTAAGGATGACATTTACTAAAAAAGCCGCGTCAACCATTCGGCTAACGCGGCTTTTCGCTCTGGCTTGTGTATCGCTTATTTAGCTAAGCTCTACGTGCTCAAAGCCTACTGCGGTGAGGTCGCTATCTACGCTTTTCAGGTAGTCGGCTACACTCTTCTTATTGTCTTTGACAAAGGTTTGTCCCAGCAACGTGTTCTCCTTGAAAAACTTGTTGAGCTTACCCATGGCAATTTTCTCGAGAATGGCGTCTGGCTTACCCTCAGCGCGAGCTTGCTCTTTGCCAATTTCAATTTCCTTCTCTACAGTTGCAGGATCTACGCCGTCCTTATCCAGGGCGATTGGGCGCATGGCAGCTACCTGCATGGCCACGTCGCGACCCGCAGTGTAGGCTTCCTCGCCTGACTTGTTGAGGCCTACGAGCACACCGGCACGGTAGCCCATGTGAATGTATGGAGCTACTTGGTCGGCAGCCATGGTACGGTAGTCGGTCACGTCGATCTTTTCATTGATCTTACCAACCAGCTCCGTTACCTTGTCTCCAACGGTTAGGTTACCTTCCATTGGGAGCGCCTTCAATCCATCCAGGTCTGTAGGCATGTTCGCCAACGCGATATCGGCTACGTCTTTGGTAAACTTGATGAAATCTTCGCCTTTGGCGACGAAATCCGTCTCGCAGCTCAAGCGCACAATTACGCCTTTGGTATGGTCGTCATTGACTTGAGCAATAATTACGCCCTCTTTGGCATCGCGGTCGGAACGCTTGGCAGCGACTTTCTCGCCACGCTTGCGCAAAATCTCAATGGCCTTTTCAAAATCGCCATCGGCCTCAGCCAATGCTTTTTTGCAGTCCATCATACCCGAGCCCGTCATGTCACGGAGTTTCTTTACATCAGCGGCAGTTATTTTTGCCATGATTGCTTCTTGATTTTTTGGAAGTGTTTGTATTTGGTGTAGTAGGCAAGCAAGGCCTGCCAGCTAATTAGGCACTAGCTTCTGCTTCGTTAGCTGTTTGCTTAGCGCCTTGCTCAGACTTACGCTCTTCAAGGCCCTGATTGATGGACGCGGTCAGATAGTCTACCAGAATTTTGATAGACTTGCTGGCATCATCATTACCGGGTACGGCATAGTCTACAGCATTGGGGTCAGCGTTGGTATCGACGATACCGAAGGTGCGCATCTTGAGCTTAGTAGCTTCTGCTACAGCCAGGTGCTCATGTACGATATCAACAACAAGCATAGCAGCAGGAATACGAGTCAGATCAGCAATACCGCCGAGTACCTTTTGCATCTTGGCATGCTCACGGCTCAGCGTAAGGCGCTCTTTCTTAGTGACGCTATCTAGGGTACCATCTTGCAGCATGCGCTCGATGTTCTGCATCTTGTTGATGGAGCGACGGATGGTCTTGAAGTTGGTCAACATACCTCCTTGCCAACGATCTACAACGAATGGCATTTCAACGCTTCTGGCTGCTTCTGCAACGATTTCGCGAGCTTGCTTTTTCGTAGCTACGTAAAGGATCTTCTTACCGGCCTTTGCAATCTGGCGAAGGGCATTTCCAGCGCGATCCAGTGATTCGACAGTACGATTGAGGTCAATTAGGTGAATACCATTGCGCTCGATGAAAATATTCTGCGCCATCTTGGGGTTCCACTTCCTACGAAGGTGACCAAAGTGAACACCGGCTTCGAGCAACTGCTGTTGAGTGGGCTTTTCCATTTTTTATTTTTTTGCCGTAAAGCGATGGGCGTATGGCGTACAGCGACAACATGTAGTGAATCACAATACGCTTTACGAAAAACGCAATACGCTTTATCTTTTAGAGAATTGGAAGCTCTTCCTGGCCTTGGGCTTTCCGTATTTCTTACGCTCGACAACACGAGCATCACGAGTCAGGAACTTGTTTGTTTTCAGCGCGGGACGGAAGTCTTCATTCAACTTAACCAGTGCACGTGAGATGGCCAGACGAATAGCCTCTGCTTGGCCTTTGAACCCACCGCCATCTACATTGATCTTCAGATCGTAGATATTGTGGTCGACCTCAACAGCACGGAAGGGAGCGGTCACTTTATTCTGGATATCTTCCTGAGGGAAGTATCTCTTCAATTCGCGGCCGTTGATTACAATGTTGCCCTTTCCTTGTGCAAGGTAAACGCGAGCAACAGCGGCTTTACGGCGGCCAATGGCGTTGATCATTTCCATTTTAGAGTATTGAGTATAGCGTACAGCGGCCTAGCAACACCGGGGTCGCCATACGCTATACGTAGCTACGCTTATCGTATTGGGTTATAAGTTTCAGGCTTCTGAGCTGTGTGTGGGTGATCTGCACCCGCATACACGTGAAGCTTGCGGAACATGGCACGACCCAAGCGGTTTTTGGGTAGCATTCCTTTTACCGCCTTCTCGATCACAGCAAATGGCTTACGCGCCAGAAGCTCAGCAGGAGTTATGCTGCGCTGGCCACCTGGGTAGCCAGTGTGGCGCAGATATACTTTATTGGTCATCTTCTGACCCGTAAAGCGCACCTTGTCTGCGTTGATTACAATTACGTGGTCACCGCAATCTACGTGAGGTGTATAGTAAGGCTTGTGCTTTCCGCGCAACAAATGAGCGATTTGGCTCGCCAGGCGGCCTACAACCTCACCTTCAGCATCAACGATGATCCAGCGGCGCTCTACCGTGGCATCATTGGCCGATTTAGTCTTGTAAGACAGTGTATTCATGGTAAAATCATTGAAAACAGCTTGTTGAGGAGCGTTGTATTCTGCTTCGCCCTCTAAAAGCGGATGCAAAGGTAGCCCTATTTCGTTTACCTGCCAAGCGTTTTTTTCAAAATTTGTACTTCCGCAGGTCGGTAACTCCCTGATAAACAGTTTGATTTTCGCCCAACTATTTTGATTGTTCAGCGTTTCAGCCTCTGATAAGACGCCATTCAGGTGACTCTATTCACTTATAAACGTCTACAAGATAGATACCTAGCTAACCTATCAACATCCGCCAATTGACACTCAGGTCCCCCAACCTTTGGCATAGATGCAGCAATAAACCTTTTTTAAGCTTTTACCATGAACACGACAATTACCAACCATACAAAATTTACAGAGCGTTACCCCGACGCTGATCTCGAAGAGTTCCGTCAAATCATACAAGACAACTACAAGCAGGCCAAAGAGGATCTGGAAACTTTAAGAACGCAGATTCGGGATTACTCTGCCAGAGCGGCAGATGATTTTGGCGCAGATTACGGCGATGACAGCAATACTAATAGCGATATCGAAATGCTGTCGGATATGGCTGTTCGCAAGCGCAACTACATCCGCGACCTGGAAAATGCCATGACTCGAATTAACAATAAGAGCTATGGGCAATGCTCCGTTACGGGCAAGCTTATTCCAAAGGCAAGGTTGCTTGCGGTGCCTACGACTACCAAAAGTCTGGAAGGCAAGAAAATCCTGGCTGGCGAGCTGAAAGCCAAGTTTAACTAGGCGTACTCCAAACCTCTGCTCAATCAGGTTTACCGAATCTAAATCGGTACCACCACTTCATGATCCGCTTAATCCTCGGGCTGAGCGTCTGTTGTTCTACCCGATCTCTGGCAGGTTTCTGATTGATTCTGGAAGCAACGGGATAGGCATAGATTTTCTGAGTGAGTGCACTTAAAGACTTCCCTTGCTGGTTGAGCAACAATAGTTCTTGAATGATCTCGCCAGCCTGAGGCGCGATCATGCATCCTCCCAGTATTTTGGGAGAACGGATGGCACTGCCCTTACCCAAATACAAGCGTAGTAGCCCATATCGATATTCCGCTGCAATAGCTCTGTCATCTTTATCGAAAGGCTGATCGACCACTTCAAAATCAGTCCCTTCGGCTTTTAAGTCAGCTTCAGTCCACCCAAAAGAGGCCACTTGCGGATCGGTGAATGTGACCCAACTGAAATGTTTCAGTCTGTGTGATTTTTTGATGGGGCTCAGCAGATTATTCCACAAATCTATATTGTGTTTCTCCGCTCCGTGGCTAAACTGTTCTCTGCCCAAAGCATCCCCAACTGCAAATACGTTACGATTAGTTGTCCTATATCGATCGTTAGTCACCATTCGACCATCATCTACGCGTATATCTGCCTTTTCCAAAGCTAGACCTTCCGTTACTACTTTGCGACCAGCTGCATTAAGCACGTGGGAAAAAGTTATTTCCTGAATAGAGCCGTCGGTATGATCCAGCAGATCAGCCGTACCTGGGCTCGTAAAAGCAGCAACTTCTGTTTCATTACGAATCTCTACTCCTTCCCGCTCTAGACAATCCTGCAATATATTGCCCATGGGTGCCGGATCTTTTGCCAGTAGCCTAGACCCTAAATTTACGATGGTCACCCGACTACCAAGTCGCCTGAAAGCTTGCCCCATTTCACATCCTATAGGGCCTCCACCGATGACAAGTAGATGTTCCGGCAGCTCGTTTAACGACCAAAACAGCCCTTCATTGTCATATAGTTTAACCTGCTCTTTACCGGGAATTTTTAATTCGCGCGCCTTGGAACCTGTGGCCAGTACAATTTTAGGTGCGCTCAAGACCTGATCATTAACTTCAACAGAGCGGGGCCCTACAAATTTAGCATGACCGATAATCGTCTCCAACCCATACTGCTCCCTCATATATTCAGGAGATTCATGAGCCCGGATCACATCTTGCAAATTATGCACGTGATCCATGATTTTGGTAAAGTCTGCCTTGCCTGAAAATTGAGCACCAAAGCGCTCTGCCGATTTACCTCCTGCAAATTGGCTGGCTATGTGCAGCAACGCCTTGCTGGGAATACAGCCATAATTCAGGCAATCACCACCAAAATTCTTTGCCGACTTATCGATCAAAGCCACCTTCAAGCCAATCAAACCACCAAAGCCCGCTGCTCCCAGTCCTCCGGCACCAGCTCCGATTACAATTAGATCATGAGTGTATTTCATAGCTGGTTGTTTCAAAAAGACCTATTTGAAAAGTTGGTCTGCACTTTTTTAGTCTTGATCCATAGACAACTCCGTGTACAGCTTTCCAGCTCGTAGCCTTTTTATCACTTGCCTAATAGTTGGCGTCAACTTGTCTGGTAGTCGCTGTAGATCGCTCCATATGAACTTGGAGAACTTATCATGTTCCCTGGACTTCGGCCGACCGGAGTAGATGTTGGTCTGGAAGTAGAAGACTATACGATGCTTTTTGCCGGTTTTCTTGTGCGCGATAAAGGCCAGATGCAGATCTTCTTTATGCAGATGTATGCCCACTTCTTCACGTGCCTCTCGGATGAGCGCCTCACGTGCAAACTCTTCCTCCTCTATGGTTCCTCCAGGCAATGTGTAGTTACCTCCGTTCGGTTTAGTTTGCTTCAGCAGCAGTATTTCACCCTCTTGAATGAGGACTAAGCGCGCTTTGAGCTTTACTTGATGTTTTGCCATAGAATAATCAAACGATTGGGAGTAGTTTGGTACCTCAGAGCTTGTTGAGTACATTTGTAATGTTCGGATAGCACCGAATTGGCGACCTTTCCTAAGCCTCTGCAATAATGAGAAATTCTAAGCGAACTTTCTATTGTAGATATTTTGTTAGGTTGCAGAATGATTTTTAAAATGGTCTTGTTACCAAATTTGGAAATCATTCGTCAGATAGATTGAAGAAACATTCCATACTTATGCGCTTCAACAACGTTTTGGAGACAGTTGGCAAGACCCCTCTTATCCAACTAGATCGCATCTGCGGTACTCGCATTCCGGCTACTGTTTATGCCAAGGTAGAAGCCTTTAATCCGGGCCAAAGCGCCAAGGACCGTGCAGCTCTGTACATGATCGAACAAGCTGAACGGCAAGGTAGAATCAAACCTGGTGCCACCATCATCGAGGCGACTAGCGGAAATACCGGCTACAGTATTGCTATGGCTGCTGCTGTCAAAGGCTACAGGTGCATTTTGACCCTTACCGACAAGGCCGGTCCCGAAAAGCAGGCCCTGCTCAAAGCGCTGGGTGCGGAAATCATTCTATGCCCCAAAGATGCAGATCCGGAAGATCCGGAAAGCTATTATATGCAGGCTGAGCGATTGGCAGCTACCATCGACAACAGCATCTACCTGCGCCAAAACTGGAATCTCGACAACAGCGGTGCCCACTACCATAGTACAGGACCGGAAATCTGGAGAGATACCGAAGGAAAAGTTACGCACTACGTTTGCTGTGCCGGCACCGGAGGTACACTTAGCGGGACCGCTCGCTACCTCAAGGAACAAAGTGAAGATGTACGCATCGTAGGCGTAGACGCTTATGGTTCCGTACTCAAAAAATTCTGGCAAACTGGTCAGTTTGATAAAGACGAGATCTTCAGCTGGAAGGTAGAGGGTCTGGGAAAAACCATCATCCCCGACAATGTAGCTTTCGATCTCATCGATGACTTCATTAAAGTAGGTGACCGAGCCGCTGCATTGCGCGTTAGGGAACTCGCTTCCAAGGAAGGTCTGCTCTGTGGCTACAGTAGTGGAGCCGCCCTGGAGGCCGTGTTTGCCATACGCAAGCAACTTAAGCCAGAAGATGTAGTGGTCGTACTTCTACCTGACCACGGCAGCAGATACCTCGGAAAGATTTACAACGATGCCTGGATGCAGGAACAAGGCTTTCTCAACGAAAAGGGAGAACCGGCTACCTACAGCGTCGAGCACCTGAGAAGAATGTATCGCATCTACAAGCGCATGTACGGACGCAAGCTCAAGAAGAGCTTGAAGATCAAATAATGACATTCAGAAAGCAAAAGAGTTTGGGGATCATCTCAGTATGACCCCTATCTTTGCATTTCCGATAAACCAGGAAACAATGGCAAATAGAACTCAGAAATTCAAATCGAATGCGACCAGCTCTCGTGGTCCATTCGAAAGCGATTTTCTAAATCGTATTACCAAAACGCACATCAGCGTGCCTGTAGGCATGTTCATCTTGTATGCAGCTGGCCTGATCTGGTATACTAATGTAGTTACCGATCTAACCATCCTCCAGATCATCGGTCTATTCTTGGCAGGTACTTTCTTTTTTACCTTCATAGAATATGCCATGCACCGCTGGTTGTACCACCCACCTCACGGTGCCGGTGAGAAGTACAAAGAGTTTACCTACACCATCCACGGTTATCACCACGATTACCCAAGAGACAAAGAAAGACTGGCTATGCCTCCCTGGTTGGCAATCATTCTTGCTACTTTTTTCCTCTTCTTGTTCAAGCTCGTGCTCAGTCAAATGGCTTTTGCCTTTACAGCAGGTTTCGTCGTAGGCTATGCTGGCTACCTCATGGTGCATTACAGCGTGCATGTGTTCAAGCCGCCCCGCAACTTCCTCAAGAGCCTCTGGATCAATCACAGCATTCACCACTACAGTGAAAACGAGATCCTTTTCGGCGTGTCTCAGCCTTTCTGGGATTATGTGTTCCGCACCATTCCAAAGACTAAGGCCGATAAGAAGCTCGCCCGCGAGATTAAAGCCTAACAAAAAAGCCGTGATCAACTGATCACGGCTTTTTTGTTGTCCTTTGTCTTTATGCTACATGAGGACTAATGGCCATATTCCCATCACACAAAATAACTCACCGCCAGCTCATATCCGCGCAAACCCAAACCCACAATCACGCCTTCTGCGACAGCCGATATGTAGGATTTATGCCTAAAGGCCTCTCTGGAATGTACATTACTAATGTGCACTTCTATGACCGGGGCCTCGATGGCCGCCACGGCATCGGCCAGCGCAATACTGGTGTGGGTGTACGCTCCTGCATTGAGAATGATGCCATCGTAAGCAAATCCGATCTCGTGCAGTTTATCGATGAGTTCACCCTCATGGTTTGATTGAAAATAGGACAATTCGACCTCGTCGTCGACAAAGCGGCCACGCAAGTGCAGCATAAAATCCTCAAAGGTATCGTCTCCATATATCTCGGGCTCCCGCTTGCCCAGCAGATTGAGATTGGGCCCGTTGATAATGATTAAATTCAATGCCATGGCTACAAGATACGTATTCAGTCTAGTCTGAACTTTAATGTCAGCCTTTTTAGCCAGTGGTAATAGATTACTTTTGCCCCATGCAAAAGCGCTTCCTGAGCAATGCTTTTTTAGTGCTGGCCCTTAACTTCACCATTAAAGGCACTTATCTACTGGTCGTGGAGCGGGAAGTTCAGAACCTTTTGCCCAGAGGCGATTACGGCCTGTATTTCAGTCTCTTCAATCTGAGCTTGATGTTCCAGCTTCTGGCTGACTTTGGTCTACAGCACTTCAACAATCGCCAGCTCAGTCAGCACAGGCAATTACTCTCCAAGTACTTTCCATATTTCCTGGGTCTCAAGCTCATGCTATTCTGGATTTTTCTGGCCATGCTTTTACTAGGTGGAATGACGCTGGGTTATGACCGCTCTACCCTGGGTTTACTCGCTATGGTTGGACTAAATCTCGGGCTAAACAGTCTGTTGCTCTTTCTGCGTACCAACCTTAGCGGATTGGGATTTTACCGACTGGACAGTTGGATATCCGTAGTCGATAAGGTACTCATGCTGGTCCTGGTTGGAGGGCTACTATTACTTACTCCAGAGCTATTGAGCCTGCATAAATTTGTCTTTGCTCAGACCCTCTCCTGGGGACTAGCATGCGTCATTGTTATTACATTCCTATGGCCGAAGCTGACGTACCGGCTACCCAAATTCAAGAAGACGCTAGCCCTGAGTTTTCTCAGACGCGCCTGGCCATACGCTTTAGCCATCTTGCTCATGACTGCCTATACCCGACTAGATGCTGTTATGATCGAAAGGCTACTCCCAGACGGAGTTCTTCAAGCGGACCATTATGCCGCCGCATACCGTCTACTGGACGCTGCCAATATGGGCGGCTTCCTGCTGGCTGGTCTACTGCTTCCCATGTTTTCTCGCTTGATTGGTCAAGGGCAGTCCGTAGTTCCGCTATTGCGCACAGCCACACCGCTGATTTTGACAGGCGCAGCCACCATAAGCGTTTCTCTGGCCATCACCGCAGGTCCAATCACACAACACTTGTACGAATTTGCCGACCTACGCACAGGTCAAATCCTGGCTTGGCTCATTCCTTCCTTTGTGGCCGTATGTGGCAATTACATCTTTGGTTCGCTGTGCGTGGCAGCAGATCTGCTCCGGCCTATGAATCGAATCTTCGCCCTTGGTGTTGTGCTCAATTTTGCCGGTAATCTGTGGGTACTGCCGCGTTATGGCGCTATAGGCTGCGCAGCCGTTACCAGCCTGACTCAAACCTTCATTACCACTGGGCTCATCATACTGGCCCACAAACGTTTATCTCTTTCCCAAATGGGTTCCAGTTGGTTAGTAACCATTGCTAGTATACTGGTATTGGTTGTTTTGGGATTGGTACTTCCGCAGGTCGGCAACCTCAGCTGGTGGGCAATTGGCGGATTCGTACTGCTTTCAGGCCTCCTGTTAATGGCCTGGCACCTGAAGAGATCGACCGTGAGTATAGATGACATAAACAAGTCGTAGTCAAGAATAAGCGGCCCTATCTGAACATACCGAAACAGTCGTTATACCGTCCTCTGAATCGACGCCGCTGTAGCTCCTTGCTCTCTCCAAAATCAAAGGCGAGACTGATTTCGTGTACGCCACCAAGACCGCCGGGCACATCTCTGAGTGGAGAAATCGTCAGGTCGTAGCTGTAACCCAAACGAAACACGCCTTGCCGAACACCAACCAGGGCGATCAGAGCATCGCGATTTTCAAAACCTTCTCTGAACCACCCTCCGATATACAAAGCACCGTAACCAAAGTAAGCACCGACCATCAGCTGCTCGAAAGCCGCCTGACGGGTATACAGAATATTGGGTGTCACATAGGCAGGCCTTCTTACATTGGAATATCGCTTGAGATTGATCTGACCGCCGGCGTGAAAGCTCAGTCTCATTGGACGGCCAGCATATAGATTTTCATTAACCTCAAACAAGCTTTCGTTAGGGCGATTTAGATGATCAATCGAAAAACCACCGTAAAGACCACGCGCATAGATCAGCAGCCCCATACCAGCGTCGAAGTCTGTTTTAGCATCAGATTGCAGGGTCTCCATGGTACTTGTCGGGTCTCCTGCCCCGTCGATGGGATCTACCACATCGCCGAATATAAATCGATCAAAATCAATGGAGGTCTGCAAAATACCTGCCGAAAACCCCAGTCTGGCGCGCAACTCCTCCCCTACTTGTACTTCATAGCTGTAAGTACCCGCAAAGTAGGTGTTGGTATACGCACCATCTGCCTGCTGATCGACCATAGCCGTCAGACCGAAAGATGATGGCGTATTCGTGATTGGCTGCTCGTAGCCAACGGCATAAGTGGTGAAAGCATTGGGGAAAGTGACGTACTGTGCCCGGTAATTGACTGTAAGTCGAGGCGCAGAAGAGATACCTGTAAATGCGGGATTCAGCCTGAGTGGAGCCGCAAAAAACTGACTAAACACAGGATCCTGGGCTACTGCACCGGAGACCACCGAAAGAGTCAGTAAAAGGGTAAACAGGGGTTTCATCAGATTATTAACCATCAAAAGACCATTATGATTGCCAAGGTAGGGGTATTTATCGTCGGCTCCACGGCAGTTAAAGCGCAATCCAAAATTTTTCCCAGGCGTTAAATGATTGTACTTTCGAAACAAATTTGGACCGAATTGTTCTCGGACCAACCAATGCAAGGCCTACTCTCCATGAAGCACATGCACAAGCTATCGATCCCTGTTTTTCTTCTTTTTGCCATTAGTACACTACAAGCTCAACGAATTATCGATTTCGAGTTTGACTGGACTGATGCACCAATCGTTATTGAATATAATGGTGAGCGCCAAGTTCGCTATCAATTTGAAGGTGGTCTGGAAGGGCCCTGGCCAACGGCTGTACAATCCTGGAGAGCTCCTGCCGGCGGCGATCTGGACGTGCGAATCATCGAAGCGGAATATGAAGATTTCAGCCCCCATCCACTAGCGGAAGTCAGCTCACTATCCGAAACTTTGGAATTTCAGACGAGCGTTAGTCGCCAGCCAGAAGGATACCTGGCCAAGCTTGGTTTTATTCCCGTTGTCCGCACTTTGACTGGTGTACAAAGACTCAAGCGTGTGAAACTGGAAGTAAACCGCCTACCCGCTCCAGGGGCAGGTAGATCCAATGGCTTTACCGATCGATCTATCCTGGCCGATGGGCAGGTTTTCAAAATTGCCGTCAGTGAGACGGGCATACACAAGCTATCCCGCAGCTTCCTAACCGACGAGCTGGGTATGAACCTGGATGGAGTCAACCCCAGGCAAATCAGGCTATATGGCCAGTCGGGCGGTATATTGCCAGAAGTGGTCGACGACGAATTTCCAGACGATCTGCCCGAATTGCCCATTTGGATATCAGGAGAAGAAGACGGCAGTTTTGATGGTGGTGATGCCCTCTACTTCTACGGGCAGACTGCAGATCGCTGGGTGTACGATGCAGACGATAACCGCTTTGCTTTTGAGCAGCATCTCTACGATGATTTCAACTACTACTACCTCAAGATAGAACCCGGTAACGGGCGGCGAGTGAATCAACTATCCACCAGCGGAAGTGCAACTTATACTACCGATTCCTATGAAGCTCGCTACATTTTCGAAGAGGAAAGAGATAACATCCTACACCTGATCGGAAATGCAAGTGGCTCTGGAAAGTCGTGGTATGGCGACTTTTTCCGCGTTTCTCGTGAGCAAAACTACGGGCGTCTGTTTGAAGTACCTGACTTTGTGCCTGGCTCATCGGCTGAGCTGACTGCGAGAATGGCTTTGCGTGCTGATGTGAGCAACCGATTCAATGTTGAGGTCAATGGGGAAGTTTTCACCAGCAACACTGCTTCGCGGGTAACCTTCGGGCGAGAAGAAACCCAGGATGCCGTTCGGCCAACCATGCTCAATGCCAACTTCAACTTGAATCAGGCCGGTCTCGATGTGACGGTCCAGTACCCGCCCCCAGCCAATTCGGAAGAAAGCGAAGCCTGGCTCGATTATGTGCAGGTTGTAGCGAGACGCCAGCTAAACTTTAATGGTGCTCAGATGAGTTTTCGCGACCGCAATAGCCGCAATCACATCAACACAACTTACCAGTTCAGCAATTTAAATGCCGATGACCAGGTGTGGCGAGTTGGTTCTGCCGATCAAATTGGCAGAATCAATTTACAAGGCAGTAATGCATCCGTTGCCTCTGGAGATAATGTGTACGAGTACATTGCCTTCAGACCCGGAAATGATTTGCTTCAGGCTGAAGCCATAGGTGAGGTAGCCAATCAGAATCTGCATGGAATACAGCGGGCAGATATGCTCATCGTCACCCATGAGACCTTCCGCCAAAATGCCGAGCGACTAGCCGAGCACCGTCGGAGTTTCAATGGATTTGAAGTTGCTCTGATCGACATCGAAGAGATCTATAACGAGTTTAGTAGCGGCAAGGATGATCCGGCGGCCATTCGAAATTTTGCCCGCATGATTTGGGAAAGAGACCCCAACTTCCGCTATCTTTTGCTGGTTGGTGATGGCAGTTTTGACCATAGAGACATCTACGGTTTCGGCACCAATTTTATTCCTGTTTACGAGCGGGAGTTTAAGTATACCGAAGTAGAAGACTTCCCCGCCGACGACTTCTTCGGCATCTTCAGTACCAGTAATAACCGACTACCACTAGAGCCGGATTTGAATATCGCCATTGGCCGGCTTCCCGTCAAAAGCGCCGCAGAAGCTAAGGCCGTTATCGACAAGCTGATCGCTTATGATACGGCACCGGGAGCACTGGGAGATTGGCGTACCCGCATGGTCTTTGTGGGTGATGATGAAGACGCTGCCACCCATAGCGACGATGTAGACGATGTGGCCGAATCGGTAGCAGAACGCCGACCCGACCTCAACTTCGACAAACTGTATTTCGATCTGTTTCCACAGATTAGTCAATCGGCCGGAGATCGATTCCCAGCCGTGACTGAGGGTCTGGATCGTTCAATATTCAGAGGCTCCCTGGCCATCACTTACCTGGGCCATGGCGGTCCGCGTGGCTGGGGACAGGAGCGGGTACTCAGTATTCCGCAGATCAGGAACTGGCGAAACCCTGATCAGTATCCGGTATTTATAACAGCCACCTGCACATTTGCTGGTTTCGATGATGCCGATTTTGTCAGCGCTGGCGAAGAGACCTTGCTCATTGATCGAGGTGGCGGCGTCGCTTTGCTCACGACCACCCGACCGGTATACGCCAACGAAAATAAGAGACTGACCGACGAGACCGTACAAGCCATGCTGGATCGGCCAGATGGCGAGTGGCGCACACTGGGCGATGTCATACGAATAGCAAAGAACAACATCACCACGGCGGGTAGTAGTTCCTTGTCCTTCTCGACCAGAAACGCCAGAAAGTTCACTCTTCTTGGCGACCCGGCTACCGTCATTGCTTTACCCATCCATGGGGTGCGTACGCTTTCTGTCAATGGACTGCCCGTGAGCTCAAGTAGAGTTGACACGGCTCGGGCACTACAACAAGTGACCATAACAGGTGAGATCGTAGACGTCAATGGGCAGCCCCTGACCGATTTTAATGGCACCATATTTCCTACGGTATACGATAAACCTCAGTCCGTGACCACACTGCAACAAGATCCGAGGTCTCCTGCACGAACGTATGAAGTACAGCGCAGCATCATCTTCCGTGGGCGGGCTACAGTAGCGGATGGACAGTTTTCTTTCAGTTTTGTTATCCCACGCGACATCAACTACTCTTTCGGAGAAGCTAAAATCAGCTATTACGCAGCCGATCCCGCTCAGCGTACAGACGCTTCAGGAGCTTACAATGAGCTTGTTGTCGGTGGAACTGATCCAAATGCCGTAGCCGACGACCAGGGTCCGGTAGTTGAAGTTTTCATGAACGACGAAAGCTTTATCTCTGGTGGCGAAGTGGGCACAGAAGCCACCCTACTGGTCAAATTGAGTGATGATTTGGGCATCAATGTGACCGGCAATAGCATAGGCCACGACCTCGAGGCGGTTATTGATGAAGATACCCGCAACCCCATCATACTGAACGATTACTACGAAGCGGCTACCGATGACTTCCGACGTGGTGAAGTGAGATTTCCACTATTCGATCTGGAGCCCGGCCCACACACCATATCTGTTCGCGCCTGGGACGTAGCCAATAACAGCGCTACAGGCAGCACAGACTTTATTGTCTCCTCTGATGGACGGGCCGCCCTGACCAGAGTACTCAACTACCCTAATCCTTTTACTGACCGCACCTGCTTCCAGTTTGATCATACCCTGACCGGGCAAGATGTACAAGTATTGGTACAAATCTATACGGTAAGTGGACGCCTGGTCAAGACCCTCGAAGGCGACCTTCCTTTCAGTGACGGCACGGTGAGGTTAGAAGACTGTATAGAATGGGATGGTAGAGATGACTATGGTGACCAGTTGGCTCGTGGCGTTTATCTATACCAGGTCCGTCTAAAAGGCGAAGGCGACAACTCCGCCCAGGGTGACTTACAACGACTGGTGATTTTAAAGTAAATCTTTGGAACCCATCGATTGAATTTGCGTTATTAGATAGCAAAACTTAGGGATTCGGGGCAAGCAGCCTTGAACGAAAACAAACAACGATATCATGGCCATCATGATCACCGACGACTGCATCAACTGCGGCGCCTGTGAGGTAGAGTGTCCCAACACAGCCATATACGAGCCCGGCCTCGAATGGTCTATGAGCGATGGGACAAAGGTCGATCAGCCCTACAAGTTAGAAACGGGCCTGATCGTAGATGCAAATGCAGAGCAAAAGCCTGTTAATGACGATTTTTACTTTATCGTTCCAGATAAATGTACGGAGTGTGTAGGCTTTCACGACGAGCCTCAGTGCGCGGCGGTATGCCCTGTTGACTGTTGCGTTCCTGACCCGGATCGGGTAGAGAACGAGTCTATTCTTTTAGCCAGACAAGTAGCTCTACACGGAGCTGCCTCTTGAACCGACCAAGCACTTATATTCGCGGCATCTAACCAAACCAGCCGGTGGCCAACAAGTACTTCGACCTCATAGATCAGACCTTTTATTTCCCCCAAGAAAGCTTTGATCTGGAAGATGGATACCTCACCTTTAACGACATTCCCCTCAAGCACTATATCGAGAAGTACGGTACTCCTCTGCGCATTACTTACTTGCCGCGTATAGGGAAGCAAATCAAGCGTGCCCGAAATCTCTTCACCAGAGCCATGCGATCGCTTGGCTACACGGGCAAATACCATTATTGCTACTGTACCAAAAGCAATCACTTCGCTCATGTGGTAGAAGAAGCGATAGAACACGGCGCTCAGCTCGAACTGAGTTCTGCCTACGATGTAGAGCTCGTGCGCAGACTTTATCAGCAGGGTAAAATCAAACACAATATCCGAATTGTCTGCAATGGCTTCAAACCATTAAACTACCTAAACGCCATCATGAGTCTGATTTCAGATGGACTTACGCAGGTCGTTACAGTAGTAGACAACGGACACGAGCTCGATTTTTACGAGTCCCGTCTTCAGGAAGGGGAAACCCTGGAAATAGGCCTGCGCCTCGCCACAGAAGAAGAGCCCAACTTCGAGTTTTACACCAGCCGCCTGGGATTAAGGCGCTTACAGCTGGTCGATCTGTATCACAAACGAATAAAGGATAATCCGAAGTTTAAGCTGCGCATGCTTCACTTCTTCGTAGATACCGGCATTAAGGACAGCTTATACTACTGGGGAGAGCTGAGAAAAGCAACCGAGGTGTATGTAGAGCTCAAGCAGGATTCAGAAAGCCTAGACGCGCTCAATATTGGCGGGGGCATGCCCATTAGAAATAGCCTTGGGTTTGAGTTCGATTACAAGTATATGGTCAGAGAGATCGTCAATAATATACTCACCATATGCGAAGAGCGCGATCTGCCAGAACCTAATATTTTCACCGAATTCGGGAAGTATACCGTAGGAGAAAGCAGTGCGCATATTTTCAGCGTGCTCGAGCAAAAACAGCAGAACGACAGCGAGCTGTGGTATATGATCGATGGCAGCCTGATGACGACCCTACCCGATGCCTGGGGCATAGGCGAACGCTTCATTTTACTGCCCATCAACAAATGGCAAAACAAGTACCGAAGAGTAAACATAGGGGGACTGAGCTGCGACAATAGCGACTACTACAATAGCGAAGTGCACGAAAGTCAGGTTTATCTCCCCACCATCGAATCCGAACCCACAGAACCACTATATCTTGGTTTTTTTCATACAGGAGCCTACCAAGATAGCATCTCTGGTTATGGCGGCATCAAGCATTGCCTGATACCTACGCCACGCCACATCCTGATTGATCTCGACAACAAAGGACACCTTGTAGATCGCGAATTGCACGGTCCACAATCTGTAGATGCCATGCTGGAGATATTAGGCTATTGAAGGCAATCTCCTACAAAATAATTCACTAGCTTGCAGTTTAATCTACATCCCCCTCACCCAGTTCAATTTAAGTCATGAGTCTTTGGGATAGGCTACGTAAACTCCTAGGTATGGATCGCGGAAATGAGCGAACCCGGCCAAGTACCCGTACCCAAACAAATCCCTCTCCAAGAAATGCCCCTCCTGCTACAGAAAAATCTGATCGCGCACCCATAAGAAGACCCAAAGGGACAATTAGCCGCGATGAATCATCGAAGGGCCAGACTATTAATTGGACTCAGGTTCAAGACCCAACAGATACAGACATGCTTAACACACTCACACTATCCAGCGACAGAACAACCATCTACCTGATCGATGATGGTAAGGCCCACGAATTTGATCTCACAACGCCCGAAGGTGTACTCATCGGACTTTTGGGCAATCAACTCAGTATTGTCAGTGGTGTAGCACCCGAAACTCCTCCTGGAGGTCTGCCAGATCCAGGAGGTATTGAAGACGATACCGACCAACCAAGCAACCCTCCACGAACGGTCACTCTACCCTTCGACAGTAGTACCTCTTTCAATATCCAATTCAATGCGGCGTTTGGTGCGCTATCCATAATTGGAGCGACTGATATGATCTCTACTCGTATACCCAACGAAGCCGAGCGAACAGACATCAGCGGTACTTGCAGTCTAACCATTTTTAGCTTGCTCAATAAAAATATCAGAATACGCGCAGTTAGAGATAAGCTTTTGATTTGGGAGCAGGATAAGTAGTACCCAAGCCGACTGTTTGCTCAAAAAACTGAAGTGCTCGCTGCTCGGACCAATAGGCTTCTCCCTTAGGTCCACCAAACCCTACATGGCCACCTTTTTCAGGGGTTTCCAGCCAGAAATTCTCCATAGCTCTGGCTTCATCAAATGGAAAGCATTCCTGAGATAGGAACGTGTCATTTTGTGCATTCACCAAGAGGGCAGGGACTTTTATTCCAGGTATAAATTGGCGTGAGCTACTTTTTTCCCAGTAGTCCTCAGCTCCGGCAAACCCGTGTATGGGGCCCGTAAAACGGTCGTCAAACTCGGCAAAGCTCGATGGCCACTTGTCACCATTTTGACCAGTAGGCAGCGCAATGCGATCCGGATAATCGCGATGCTTCAATCTGACCTTGTTGTTGAGACTACGCAAAAATCGAAGTAAGTAAATGCGATTGTGGGGCTTGTCTATTTTTCGATTGGCACTAGCTATATGACAAGGAACCGAAAAAGCGACCCCGCCTACTACTTCAGCAGGTACACGGTGACCTTCTTCTCCCAGATATTTTAGACACAGATTCCCCCCCAGACTAAAGCCAACGATCCCGATCTTCTTATACCCGAGTTCTACGCCATGCTTCACCAGGCGCCCAACATCATCAGTAGCCCCCATATGATACATGCGCAACAATCTATTTATACGACCGCTACAACCTCGATGATTGGTGACCAGCACATCCCATCCAGCCTCACTAAAATGCTTTCCTACGCCTTGCGCATAATAGCTAACAGAAGACCCTTCCAGGCCGTGCAGAGCAATCAGCAATCGGTCTGTTTCGGACTTTGATTTCACCCAATCCAGATCTAAAAAATCTCCGTCATCCAGCTCCAGAGTAGTGCGGCTGTAGACGACCGGCTCGAGCCTCCTGAGAACGGCAGGCACCATAGTCGAAAGGTGCTTGTGGCGCTGCCACCATCTATTGGGTCTATACGTCGATCTGGCAATGGGCATAATTTAAATCCTTCCCACTGATAGATCTTTTTGGTCACTCAGTGGCGTGTTTAACAATCTCTCCCTCTTTCATGACGAAGGGTATATCCGTCATAACGCTGATATCTTCTAAAGGATTCCCCCTAACGGCAACAATGTCGGCTAACAGCCCAGCTTGAATGGTTCCGAATTCCATTTCGCGATCCAGGATTTTGGCAGGTATCGCTGTAGCTGAGAGTATGGCTTCTATCGGTAGCATACCTGATTCTACCATATAGATGAACTCATTGGCATTATCTCCATGTGCACTCACACCGCTATCCGTTCCAAATGCTATAGGTACGCCATAGGCATATGCCCGAGCAAAATTATCCTGAATCTGCTCGCCTATATATATGGCTTTAGGTACAATGATGGCGGGGAAATAACCCGGTTGTCGGGCCTTTTCGGCTACAAATCGGCCTGCGCTTACGGTGGGCACTAAATAGGTTCCTCGCTCTATCATCAGATCCATGACCTCCTCTGTCATCAAGGTCCCGTGCTCGATGGTCGTTATACCTGCCAATACTGCACGCTTCATTCCCTCAGCTCCATGGGCATGTGCCGCCGTGTGCATACCATAGTCATTAGCCGCTGCCACAATCGCGTTGACTTCTTCTTGTCTAAACTGAGGTCCTGACCCATCGCCAGCTACACTCAGCACACCGCCAGTAGCCGTAATCTTGATACAATCAGCGCCAAATTTATAGCGATTTCGGACAGCAGCATAGGCCTCATCAGCACTATTGATCACTCCTTCCTTGGGTCCTGGATCTCCCGAAAGATCCATTCTTCGTCCATTTGTCGGATCGGCATGACCGCCGGTAGTCGCCACCGATTTTTGAGCCGTAAAAATACGCGGACCTATTACATACCCCCGGTTCACAGCATCGCGCAAACTGACATTAACGCCTGTACCACCCAAGTCTCTTACTGTTGTAAAGCCAGCCATAAGGGTACGCTCCAGGTATTTGGTCGCTCTCAATGCAACATCAGCAGGTTCCATGGTAAATACTTCCAGATAGCGATTGGGGCTCTGCTGACTTTCCACATGTACGTGCATATCTATCAGGCCAGGCATAACCGTATGCGCTCGCAGATCGATGGCCGCTACACCAGTGGGAGGATCTACATATCCACGCCTCACTTCCTGAATCCGATCGTCGACTACGATAATCGTACGTTCCTGTTGCACCTCTTCAGAAGTGGCATCTATCAAACGGCCACAATGCAGGTAGGTGGTAGTTTGGCTTTGAACTACAGCAGGTCGGCAACATACCAACACAGCGATGGCTATCAAC
>JBCBVN010000014.1:0-25298 GCA_039817625.1 Bacteroidota bacterium | reverse complement strand
AGCTATCGCTGGATCAACGTTCGCCGCCAGCAGAGCAATCCCAATAGCCTACTCAACTGGACGCGTCGATTACTGGCCAAGCGAAAGGAGTTTCAGGTCTTTGGCCGCGGCAACATCAAATTTCTACAACCCGAGAACAGTCGGGTCCTGGCCTTCGTGCGGGAATATGAAGACGAGACCGTAGTTGTCATCATCAACCTGAGCCGACACCCACAATCGGTCAAACTTGACTTGTGCGACTTTCAAGGACGACAAGTGCGCGAAGTATTCGGGCGAAACTATTTCCCCGAAATCGGTAAAGACGACTATCCCATCACCATCGGGGCTTATGGCTACTACTGGCTGCAGGTAGAGCCCGCGGGGCCTAGTCCGAGTGACATCAGAAAGCTGCATAAAGTGGAATTGTCCGCAGAAGACGCCAGTCAGCTATTCAACAAAAGCAACCTGAGGGCCATGGAGCGCAGCCTTCTACCCAACTACCTCAAAAGCGTAAGCTGGTTTGGTCCGGCCAGTGAGCAACTGGAGCAGGTCACCATAGAAGACTATCGGATGCAGCCTTATGGCGAGCGTCACTTTGGCTGGGTCTTACTGAGCGTGAGATACCAGGAAAAACTGCCAGAACTGATCCAGCTGCCTATCGCCATACACCACTACCGGGAAGACACAGACTATGGCCACGACGAGCAATACATCGGGCGTATCGACCTGGGTAGCCAACAAGGTATACTCATGGATGCCCTCTATGACGATGCTTTCCTACGCTTTCTCATGTCTGGATTGCAGGAGTTTAGCCAGGTGCCTGGATTTCAGCTGGAAAAGGCCGAAGCCTTCCGCCAGATGAGCGATCAAGACCTGCAAATCGAGCACCCCGGCCCTGAGTATATGCTACTTAGGTCCAGAGACTTGCGCGTCAAGTACTTGCGCAGGCTAGACCCACACGGCAATGTACCCGATGTGGAGATCAAAAACCTACTCAACCAGCGAGGCTATGGCTCTGCGCCTACAATAGTGATGGAGCAGACCTTCGAATACAAGAAACAACACCTTTCACTGGTCGTTTTTGAGCAGCGAGAGGCTATAGAAGACAACGCCTGGAACTACGTCATCAATCAGTTCCGCAACCTGGCCAACGATCTACTCAACTACCGAGGGGAGGCCAGCACCGAACATCCTGAAGACGTTGCCTTGACCGATGCCATGGTCTTTCGCGACATGCCCGAGCTGATCCAGGAATTACTCAACTCGCCCTTCGTCGTTCGCATAGCTGAGATCGGGCGCGGTATCGCCGCCTTGCACCTGCTGTTTGCCGAAGTCGATCAGGAAGATTTTGGAGTAGAGCAATTGTCTTTGCACTATCAGCGCTCTCTATTCGCCGGTCTCAAAGGACAGGTGCGCGCCACTTTTCAACTGCTCCAAAAGCGAGCTGATTCACTGGGAGAAAGCCATAGCCAGCTAGTCAACGACCTACTAGATCGCCGCCCCGAAGTAGAAGAAAAACTCAAGCGCGTCTTCGCGCACAAGATCGAATCCGATAAGGTACGCCTACACGGCGATCTGACCCTAGAGCAAATCGACCTGAAAGGAGAAGGCTTTGTCATCCGCAATTTCGATGGCGATCCCGACAGCAGCTACAGCCAACGCCGCCTACGCCGCTCTCCCGCCAAGGATCTGGCCAACCTTATCCGCTCATTCAACTACGCTGCCGGCCTCATACTCGACGAATTCAGCCACGAGCCCGAGCGACGCTACAACTACCTCAGCGAATGGCTCGACACGGCTTGCCAATGCCTCTCTGCCGAGATGCTTACCGCTTACCGAAAGGCTATACCTGAGAACAGTCGCCTGCTGCCTGGGGACGAAAACGACCTCAATGTGCTGTTGGACACTTTCCTCATCGAAAAGACCATGCAGGAGATCAGATACGACCTCAATGCCCGCCCCGGACAAGCGCACATACCATTAATGGGATTGAAGAAGCTGCTACAATAACCGCCTGACCGAACTCATCTTCGGAGCCCAATAGCTATTGCCCAAAATCTCTTCGCGAATCACCCCGCGGGAGGTCGTGGCGTGTACGACCCACAACTGCCCAGGAGCGGTGTCCACGACAATGGCCACATGAAAAACGCGCCCACCACGAGAAAAGAAAACCAGATCGCCCAGCTGAGCATCGTTTGTGCGCACTCGCCGCCCCTCACCTACCTGAGTAGAGCTGGTACGAGGCAGTTGCACATCGGCCGCACGATCATAAACCCAGACCGACAAACCTGAGCAGTCAAACCCCTCTCGCGGAGTATTGCCACCATACTTATACTTCGTTCCCACCAGGTCTTCAGCCATATTTACGATGGCATTAGCCGAAGCGGAGCTACTGGTATTTGTACTTCCGCGGGTGGATACATCCCGATTACCGGATGTTCCTGCTGCTGGTTTAAACGCACTACAGGAAGCCATAAAAACCAGGCTGATGGCAGCAAGTAATACAGTCGGACGGATCGTTGGTAGAGTCATTATAGATTTTAAGACGAGAAACTCTGAGTGCGATCCCGACCACAGCACCACAAAGGTTTTGAATTCCTTAAAGCGGCCTACGGCTCAAGCTAAATTTTGATCACACAAGGAATTAACCGCCCGAGCACATCTGTTGGTATGGCCGACCAGCATAGTTTAGGAAAACTTTAATGCAAAATACGGAACGGCCGCCATCAATTAGATAGCGGCCGTTCCGAAGTACATTTTGAATGTAAGTCTTTACTCGGCAACAGCTTCCGCTTCCTCGTCGCCACCAGCTTTCTCGGCCTTGGCCGCTGCAGTAGCTGCAGAACGCAGTGCACGTGGAATCTCGACTGTAGCGACAGGTGAAGCACCTGGGTTGAGTACTTCTATACCCTCAGGTACCTCAAGATCGCGAACGCGAATAGACTGACCCAGCTCCAGACCCTCGATACTGAGTACCAGGTGGTCTACCAGCTTATCAGGAGTCGTCTTGATCTTAATACGGCGCATGGCTTGCTGCAGCTTACCACCCGTACGAACACCCGGACTGCTGCCTACGAAGCGTACAGGTACGGCAACTTTTATGGGGTGACCATCGGTCAGGGCCAAAAAGTCGATGTGCTGAATCTCGTCAGTAACCGGATGAAACTGAATATCCTTGACGATGGCCTTATGAGACTTGCCATCTAGATTGACCTCGGCCAACTTAAATTCAGGGGTATATACCAGAGGACGAACAGCCAAAGGATTGACTGTAAAGTGAACAGGGTCAGACTGACCGTAGAGTACGGCAGGTACAACGCCTTCGCGGCGGGTTGCCTTTGAGGCTTTCTTACCTAGGTTTTCACGTACTTGTGCGTCAATGGCTACTACTTCCATGGCGTTGTTGAATTTTCGGGCCGCAAAGGTAAGAAACTTTTTTCGTTAGATCAACAGCTATTTCATCCTGTTTTCGATCTTCTCTCTCTACACAAACAGAGCAGATATAGACTCGTTGGTGTGGGTATTTCTGATGGCTTGAGCAAAAAGATCAGCCGCGCAGAGCACGCGTATTTTATCGCTATGCTTTTGGAGGGGTACAGTATCGCAGACAATGAGCTCACGGAGGGCTGACCCTGCTATATTTTCGTAGGCCTTGCCCGATAGTATGGGGTGGGTAGCTATAGCCCGGACCGACTTAGCGCCTTTTTCCATGATCAAGTCAGCTGCGCGGCAGAGGGTTCCAGCTGTGTCGACCAGGTCATCGCAAATGATCACATCCGCTCCAGTCACATCTCCGATCAGTGTCATGCCGGCTACTTCATTAGCTCGCTTTCTATACTTGTCGCAAATGACGATCTCACGATTGAAATACTTAGCGTAGTCGCGCGCCAGTTTTACTCCACCTACATCTGGCGAAGCAAAGGTCACATTGCTCAGGTCTTGCTCTTCGAAAAACGGGATAAAAATCGCCTTAGACTTAAGGTGGTCTACAGGGATATCAAAAAAGCCTTGCAGCTGATCGGCATGAAAGTCGAGCGTCATGATTCGGTCAGCGCCGGCAGCTTCCAGCAGGTTGGCAATCAACTTAGCACTGATGGGTACCCTGGGCTTGTCCTTCCGATCCTGACGCGCATAACCGAAGTACGGCATGACCGCACAGATATACCCTGCCGATGCCCTACGGGCTGCATCTATGGTCAGCAGCAATTCCATCAAATTATCGTGTGGCTGGCAGGTAGACCCAATCAGAAATACATAGCTACCTCGCACCGATTGCTGTATAACCGGCTGCATTTCGCCATCACTAAAACGTGCTACTTCGACCTTTCCCAGCTCTTGCCCATAGGAGCGAGCTATTTTTTCAGCCAGCTCTTTGGTCTGGTTAATGGCAAATAAATTGACTTCATTGCTGGTAGGCGTCATGACAAACTGTTTGGGCGGAATGATTTCGACCTGCGGAAGTCCAAAATATTGAGCACTCTATACCCTCAACTTACACAGGAATGACACAAAGTTAGCCCAGCCTTCCGAACCGACAAGGCTTAGTAGTCTGGATTTTTGCACATCTCCGTTTTCATCAGGCGCTTCGCAGCCAACCAATTTCCTCCGGCCGCAAAAAACGATAGAAGCCACGAGGCAGATCGCGCTTATCGAAAGACATCAGGCTGATCAGATCCTCCTGGGGTTTTGATGGGTCGAGAACGGGGAGATTCTCTAGTTCTGCCAGGCTGATCACGCTGGTGTTCATCTGCTCAGGTATCAGCAAGTTCGCCTTAAGTTGATGAGCCTTGCTGCTTAGTTTAGCGACCATTGCCTCATCATTGGTCAGCAGGCTCAGGCCTGACACCCACTGTGGTCGCGGAAACACACTCTTCCATTCGAGACCAGGCAAATCGGGGTGACGCAGCAGCTTTCCCAATTCCGTTTCAGCTATCCCTGCTGCCCGATTAGCCAGAGCGTAAGCCAGTCCTGGCTGGACGGTCAGTGGCTTCTTCCATCGACTTACCTCATCGCCACGGCTCACCAGAAAACCGGGATTCTTCACCTGCTGGCCATTGACCTCAATCTGGCCTCCCTTGATGTAATTTTCACAGGTTCTGCGATTGGCCAGGCCCGAATGCGCCAGATACTTATTCAGTCGCATAGGCCTCCCTTCTACCCACTCTATGGGAATTCTGGGTACTGGCCCGGCATTTCGAGCCTTCGACAGTTGTAAGTAGCGAGGAGTCTTTGCCAAATCAGCTTGGCTTTAGCCTGCATTTTCAATCCGCTCGATCAGCGCGGTCACGGCACGTCGAGGGCCAACCTCCTCTTCGGGTACGCGATCCAGACACATTTCGGCTGCCCTGAGGGCAGAAGTCTTTCGACCTTGCTTATTCAGAAAATCAGCCAGCATATACATCTCCCGGTATCCTTCCGAAGATTCGGCATACGCCCAACCAACTTCCTCAGTCAGGTCCATGACCCTGCTGTCAGATAAAAAGTCGGAATCGCTGAGCCAACCAAATAGCATTCGCATCTGACCGGGCTGCTCTTCGGCCACTTTGCGGCGGTAATCTCTTGCTGCTTTGAAAAATTGGCGCGCATCTGTGCCGGCTTCGGCCAGCAGCACCTTGTTTTTCAATTCAAAAGCCTCGGCTTCTTGCGGAAGCACATCTGCCAAGTAGCCTACCGCTTCATCCAGCATGTCTTCAGAGCGAAACTCGACCGCACGTTCTCCCGTGTTGTGTACCGCCTCGCGGACCTGAGCTTCAAACGCTTCTCGCCCGTGAGCGGCGATGATCGCTGTCTGCTTATCGAGCATTAGGTTGAAGATACGGCTATCGGTCTGGGTAGCAGACAGCAAAATAATCTTTAGGTTCTCGGGGGTATCCAGCTCACTCGAGTTAGCGCGCAAGTAGTCGTTAGCTACTCTCAGATGCGGCTCGCCCTGGCGCAAGAGTGCGCGGATGTACTTGTACATAAAATTGGGTGATCGCTCACCAGCATCATAATCAACCTGATAAGCCTCCAGATCGTCCATCCGCGCCAAAGCTTCATCGGCCAACTGAATGAGCTGGGGCCCCGACTTCCCTCCTACGGACTTGTGCACTTCCTCGTTCTCGGCATTAACGAAAAACAAGGTTGGATAGGCGCTTACCGAGTGCTTTCTCCTGAACTCTGTAGCCTCGGGCTTCTCCATATCCAGCTTGACATTGATGAAAGCCGTGTTGTACACCTCTCCTACTTCGGGCAGCGGAAACACCTGGGCAGACATTCTACGACATGGCCCGCACCAGCTGGCATATGCGTCGACAAAGATCAGTTTATCTTGATCGTGGGCTGCTTGAAGGGCTTCTTCCCAGCTGCCGTGGAAAAATTCTATACCCTGAGCAGGAAGCATCAAAGGCAAAGCAATAATCAAGCTAATAATAAGTCGCATGACAAGTAATTTTTTGCTGGTGGCAAAGATAAGACTAGGAGAATTAGCTGTAGGCTGTGCTTACTTTTCTTTAGCGTATCGAACTTCAAGCTCAGAAGGCTCTCCGACTGGTGTGCACAGGGCATCCAATTCTTCCAGAGTCCCATTGAATATGTTGAGATCTACATGACCTTCTATACCGTCTGCCCGACCTTCCTGATCGTATTGCCAGAACTGATATTCACGACCGCAAGCTGGCACCGGCTCGCGAGATGCGTATCGGGCCAACCACAATGGATAGTCGTCAAACCGACCTGCCAGGTAGCGATTGTAGAATTTTTGCCCTGTGTATAGAATAGGTCGAAGGCCGTATCGGGCTTCTGCCAGCTCCAACCAATTCGTAACCGCTATGACCAGCTCCTCTACACTGAGCTCTCCCCTAACCTCTACATCTAGAACAGGGGGTAGATCACCCATATCGAGTTCGACCTGATTAAAGAAATGCTGTGCCTGAATCGTAGGAGAGACTTCGGGTCTGAAGAAGTGGTATGCTCCACGCCTCAGCCCACTTTTTCCCGCGGCACGCCAGTTGCGCTCGTAATACTCGTCTACAAGCTCCTGGCCCTCTGTTGCTTTCATGAAGGCGAATTCGAAATCATCCTCATAAATGGCATCCCAGTCGATGTCTGACTGATAGCGAGACACATCGATACCTTCGACCTCATAATCTGTACGGCGATCTCCTGTCTGGAAAACAGACTGACGCAGTCTGGGCAAGGCCAAAAGGCCAATGCTGAGCAAGATTAAAAATAGAAGTCGTTTCACGGGATCGAAAGATAGTAATGGTGACTTCACCAGCCATCATCAGCTACACCAAATTACGGATTTTCGTACATATGCCGTCATTCTGGCCGCCTCACGACACCCCTGATGTTCCAGTTTACGCTTTCCTGTCCTCCGGAGAGGTTTCTGAAGGTATCCCAGTCTTGGTTGGTAGAGAATAAGATGTGATCTCCTCCCTCTTCAGCGGGGCCTGCGTCGCAGCCAACTACTCTGTCGCCAGCTTGATCGACAAGTACGCCAACACTGATCCAGATTTCCCGATCGGCTATTGAAATAGGTGTATCCAGGCGGAATTCCTGCAAACCGGTTGTGGTCACATTAGCTGTTACATCTTGTACATACAGTTCTTGCCCTGGTGTACTTTCTGTCCCCTGGTCGTAGACTACAATCTCTACTCGTTGAGGTACCCGAGCCAGAAAAACCTGGACGCGTTCGAGCTGCCCACCAACAACTGATGATAAGTCGTTGCGTGTAAATCTGGCCGCTAACTCGTTGTATCCAGCGGGCAGAGCAGGGGCAGTCAAATTGCTACCATCGTGTCTGAGCTCAAAAAAGAGGCTATTAGAGCCATCGTCATCATCAGATCGGCATGAACTGGAGCTGACAACGATCAATGCCAGCAGCAATAGGGGAAAGAGGGATAGTTGCTTCATTATGCAAAGGTTATTTGGGTTAATGGGATAACAGCCCAAATATAAAGGGCGGTTCAAAACACCACTGGTATTTTGGACCGCCCGCCGTCATAAATCCATGTTAAAAAGTGGATTTATATCGTCATGACCTCTTCTTCCTTCGACTTTACGATGTCGTCGACTTGATTAATGTGGCCTTTTGTCCAGCCATCTACCTGCTCCTCTTTGCGCTTGCCGGCATCTTCTGGATAGCCATTCTTGACTTCCTTTTTGATGGCGTCCATTGCTTTCTGGCGAGCACTTCTGATCGACACCTTAGCATCTTCTCCTTCTTTGCGCACCAACTTAGCCAGATCCTTACGACGCTCTTCCGTAAGGGGTGGAATGCTGATGCGTACGGTCTCACCGTCATTCATAGGCGTCAGGCCCAGATTAGCTGCGAAAATAGCCTGCTCGATGGGGCCAAGCATACTCTTTTCCCAAGGCTTTATGGTGAGGGTTCGAGAGTCGCTCGTGCCTACATTTGCAACTTGGCTCAATGGCGTTTGGCTTCCGTAGTAATCTACCTCGATGCCATTGAGCATAGCAGGGCTAGCTTTGCCTGTGCGTATCTTGATCAGCTCCTGTTCCAGATAGCTAATGGAATCTTTCATCGACCCCTTCTGCTCAGTAAGTTTGTCCTCTAATAGTTGTTCGTCCATGTTGGTTTGGGTATTTCCTAAAGGGCTAATATAGCGATCAGTCTCGGTTGCCCAAGAAGATCGTAATCAAATAAAGCAGTACAGCAAAAGAAGACAAAGCTGCGACTACATAAGTCATTGCCGCCCACCACAAAGCATCTTTTGCCCCATCGTACTGACGACTGGAAGCAAAGCCGCTATTGTCTAACCAGGCCAATGCTCGGTTACTGGCATCGAATTCGACAGGCAAAGTAACCAAACTAAACAGGGCAGTAATGGCAAAAGCAATGATTGTAATGATCAATATGGTCGGGCTTTGCGTAACGCCCAAAGCGCCAAGCGCAAAGTAGAGCAGTATCTGCTGGGCACTTGCTGCTACCTTGACAGCAGGTACAATGGCCGAGCGCATCTTCAACCAGACATAGGCGTTGGCGTGCTGTATAGCATGACCGCATTCGTGGGCCGCTACGGCTGCAGAGGCTACTGAGCGACCATCAAATACTGGTGGGCTCAAGCTCACGGTCTTGGTCAATGGGTTATAGTGATCGGTGAGAAAACCTTGCCCACGCACAATTTTGACATCGCTGATGTTGTAGTGTGCCAGCATACGCTGAGCGATTTCTGCACCACTCAGATTGCCATCCATCGGCACATTCGAGTAGTGGTTAAACTTAGACTTGAGCCGATTGCTCACATAAGCACCGATGAGGGAAAACACCCCAGCGATGACGATATACACCATATAACCTCCCATAAGGATGCGTTTTGATTAAACTACCTTCTCATAACAGAACGAAAGTTGGTGTAGTTTACTTGTTTCTACAGCAATGTATAACAAACAACTTACACACAGAGGCTACCACCTGCGGTAGTCTATATCGATGCTCCCCTTCCTTTCATAATCTGGCTTAAGCCTGCTTGACCAGTTTATCCATGCCTACATACGGATGCAATACCTCAGGCAGCAGAATGCCATCGGGTGTTTGATTGTTCTCCATCAAGGATGCAATGATTCTTGGCAGGGCCAGCGCACTTCCGTTTAGGGTATGCGCTAAAGCTGTCCCATTTTCACCCCGATACCGCAGCTTCATCCGATTGCTCTGAAAAGTTTCGAAATTGCTAACCGAGCTAACTTCCAGCCAACGCTCCTGAGCGGCCGACCAAACTTCAAAATCGTAGGTGAGGGCACTGGCAAAAGTCAGATCTCCACCGCATAGCCGCAAAATGCGGAATGGCAATCCCAGTTCATCCAACAGTCCTCCGACATATTCTATCATTTCCTCATGGACCTGATAGCTGTGATCCGGATGGGCAATTTGTACGATTTCAACCTTGTCGAACTGGTGTACTCGGTTGAGGCCACGCACATGCGCTCCGTAGCTCCCTGCTTCGCGACGGAAGCAAGGCGTGTAGCCACAAAGTTTGATGGGGAAGCTTTGTGGATCGACTATTTGATCGCGATATATGTTGGTCAGAGGAACTTCAGCTGTAGGTATGAGGTAGAAATCATCAGCTCCCACATAATACATCTGACCTTCCTTATCGGGCAGGCTGCCCGTCCCAAAGGCCGTGGCTTCATTGACCAACAGGGGGGCTACAAACTCTTCATACCCATTGGCAATGGCCCGATCCAAGAAGAAATTGATCAACCCGCGTTGAAGTCTGGCTCCCTGCCCTCTGAACATTGGAAATCCACTTCCTGTCGTTCTCACCCCCAACTCCAGATCGAAGATTTTATATTCTTCAGACAGCTCCCAGTGGGGCTTCGCATCGCTGCCCAATTTGGGCAGTTCTCCCGAAAAGGGCCGAAAAACCTCATTGTCTTCTTCATTTACCCCGGCAGGCACACTCTCATGCGGCACATTGGGCAACTTGACCAACTCTTCGTGCAAACGCTCCTTTACCGCCTGGAGCTCCTCTTCCAGAGTGCCAGCTCCTTCTTTTAATTGGTTGACCTGTTCGCGCAGCGCATTGCCTTCGGCTTGCTTGCCCGACTTAAACAACTGACCAATCTCTTTGGACAATCGATTTCGATCGGCCAGGCTATTTTCCAGTTGGGTTTGCAGCGACTTCCGCTGGTCGTCTAGCTGTATAAGTTGATCCAGGGTTTCGGCGGCATTGGGCAGTTGCCTCTTCGCCATTCCGGCTAAAACTTCTTCTCGAGCAGTACGCAGGCGACTAATTCTGAGCATAAATGGGTTGATTTCGAGATGGTCCGTGTCCTTTTTTTCAGACCAAATACATGGGGAAACAGCCTAACTTGAGGGTCAGTCTGTCATTTTTTTGCAAAGATACTATACGGACTCAGGAATTATACTGTACTTTTGCGGCACACGTTGGGGTGTTCCCCCCTTGTGCTTTTCTACAAGCGTGTTTCATTCCTTGCCGTCCGGCAAATTTATTCTAATACTTTCTGACCACGCTTTCTCGAGGATTATTCGAATCGTCAGCCGTTGAGGTAGGAGTTCCTGCCTAGCAGAGAAAGCGATTATTTTACTTCACTTTATAGTAATGCTAGACTTCGCGCAACTAAATGCCATGTTGGTGCCCGAGCTAAAAGATTTAGCCGAACAGATGGGCCTGAGTGGCTACAAGCGACTCAATAAACAAAACCTGATTCTTCGTATAATCGATCATCAAGCCGCCCAAGGGGCTGGCTCTGCTGCTGAACCCGTAGCTGCCTCAGATACTGACCGAGTCCCCATGAGGCGCAACACCAGAAGCCGAAGTACCAAGAGCTCGGAAGATGGCGAGAAGCCGCGCCGCTCTACTCGGGGCCGCCGCTCTACTTCGGAAGAAAAGACCGATGAGCGACCACGAAAGTCCACTCGCAGCCGTCGAAACGAAAACGCTGATGAAAAAGAAGGCGAGGAAAAGCCAAAGCGCTCCACCCGCAACCGACGCGACAACGGCGAGAACGATCAGGAAGAAAACAACAACCGCAGAGATCGGCGTGGCCGCAGAAGCTCCGAAGATCAAAAAGACGGTAATGACCGTGGCAGCCGGTCAAACGACCGCCGCTTGCGCATAAGAGAAAGAGAGCGCGACGATCGACAGGATCGGAACAATAACAACAACAGAAGAAACAACGACAGAAACGATCGCGAAGATCGTAGAGAACGCCGCCAAAAAGAGCAAAAGCCAACCTACGACCTCACCGGTCTAGTCAATGGAGAAGGTATTCTGGAAATGATGCCCGATGGCTACGGTTTCTTGCGCTCTGCAGACTACAACTACCTGACGAGCCCGGATGATGTCTATGTATCTCCAGCTCAGATACGCTCATATGGCTTGAGAACAGGCGATACGATAACCGGCCCTGTCCGCCCACCAAAGGAGGGAGAAAAATATTTTGCCCTCACCGATGTGACCAAGATCAACGGCATGGATCCGGCTCAAATTCGTGACCGGGTGCCCTTCGATTATTTGAGAGCAGAGTTTCCAACTGAGCGCTTCTACCTTTCAGGTAACGGAACCGGACGCGAATATGGCCCAAGACTCATAGACCTCTTCACACCAATCGGTAAAGGGCAACGTGGTCTTATTGTGGCTCAGCCTAAGTCTGGTAAAACTTTCTTACTCAAGGATGTAGCCAATGCCATAGCGGAAAATCATCCGGAGACTTACCTAATCGTCCTGCTTGTCGATGAGCGTCCGGAGGAAGTTACCGACATGCAACGCAGCGTAAAGGCAGAAGTAATCAGCTCTACTTTCGATGAGCCCGCAGACAATCACGTTCGCGTAGCCAATGTCGTCTTGGAAAAAGCTAAGCGACTCGTAGAATGTGGTCACGATGTTTGCATCCTACTCGATTCCATCACTCGCTTGGCGCGTGCGTATAATACGGTTCAACCGGCCAGTGGCAAGGTTCTATCCGGTGGTGTAGAAGCCAATGCGCTGCAAAAACCTAAGAAGTTCTTTGGTGCAGCCAGAAACATCGAAGGTGGTGGTTCCCTGACCATATTGGCAACGGCTCTGATCGAAACTGGCTCTAAGATGGACCAGGTGATCTTCGAAGAGTTCAAGGGCACGGGTAATATGGAACTACAGCTGGATCGAGGTCTCGCCAATAAGCGTATGTACCCGGCCATCGACTTTACTACTTCCAGTACACGCCGAGATGACTTACTACTTGGTCGGGAGACAACCCAACGAATGTTTGTGCTTCGCAACCATCTTTCGGACATGAAGCCAGAAGAAGCATTCGAATTCCTGATGCGGAATATGCGCTCTACGACCAACAACGACGAGTTCTTGGCCGGCATGAACGGATAACTGTAATTTCTGGATTTTGTCAAGAAGGGGGTTTTGGTCGCCAAGCGATCAAAACCCCCTTCTTACATTTACAGTTCAAAGTATCAGATGATTTAATCGCCTAAATTGGACCCATGTATTACAAGGTTTCTATCTACTTACTCTTTTTCATTTTTAGTTGCTCTTCATCCCTAAAGGCACAATGGCTAGATCACCGACAAGGGGAACTGATCGTTGACCTGGTAGACGAAGTTGATGGGAAGTCGTGGTGCGCTTCGCAACCAGAGCTATCTTCCTTTAAGAAGCTTTCCGATCCGCTCAATATCTGGCTGCTTGAATACGATCACGATGTTTATCACGAGCTAGCTGTCGACCAAAGCGTTCGCAAACAGCCGCAAGTAGAGACTTTACAGTTCAATCACTTCGTATCGCTAAGAGCTATTCCCAACGATGCCCTTTTTGGCCAGCAGTGGCAGCATAGAAATGTAGGCCAAAGCGGAGGAGAAGTCAATGCAGACTTCGATACACCAGATGCATGGGATCTGACTACAGGTGGAGTGACCACCAATGGAGACACCATCGTTGTTTGTGTTATCGACAATGGATTAGATAGCGACCATGAAGACCTGGCGCCAAACCTATGGGTCAATCGCGATGAAATCCCCAATAACGGCATAGATGATGACCAAAATGGATTTATCGACGACGTCAACGGCTGGAACACGCGATTCGACAATAACATAATCGAAGGCGGTAGTCATGGCACCTCTGTAAGTGGCATTGTGGGTGCCAGAGGCGATAATGGAATCGGTGTAGCAGGCATGAACTGGCGCGTCAAGATAATGATGGTCAGAAATGACTTTATTGCTGCTGAAAGTGAGGTCATTCAATCCTACTCTTATGCGCTCGAACAGCGCATCGCTTACGACAATACCGATGGGCAGGAAGGGGCTTATGTGGTAGCCACTAATGCCAGCTGGGGAATCGATGGTGGCCAGCCAGAGGACAGCCCCATTTGGTGCAGCCTATACGACCAGCTCGGTCTGCGCGGAATTCTCAATATCGGAGCCACGGCCAATGAAAACGTAGACGTAGATATAGTGGGCGATCTTCCCACCAGCTGCCCCAGTGAATTTTTAATCGGCGTGACCAACCTGAACGACAATGACCAGAAAGTTACCGGTGCTGCATTCGGCTCCACTTCCATCGATCTTGGCGCTTATGGCGAGCAGGTATTCACGACCGTAATCAACAACAATTACGGCAACTTTCTGGGCACTTCAGCCGCCGCCCCAGCCGTAACCGGAGCTGTAGCCTTGCTGTACAGCTTGCCTTGCTCGTCCTTCGGACAGCTGCTGGAAAGCGATCCCGAAGGAGCGGCTCGCCTGGTCAAAGAAGTCATACTCGAATCAGCAACGCCCAACTCTTCTCTGGCGGGCATAACCGTATCAGGCGGACGGCTCAATGTAGACGAAGCCATGCAAGAACTGGCCGATCTCTGCGAATCTTGCCTCCCACCGAGCTCGATCAAGGTAAATGCCGAAGGACCTGAAGTGCTCATCAGCTGGAATACCATAGCCGATGTAGAATCGGTACAATTTCGCTACAGACCCGTAGGATCTTCCATGCCATTCACAGTCATCGACAACCCTACTCCTCCTTTAGATCTTTCCAGCGAAATCGGCTTTTGCCGCGATATAGAATACCAGTTCACCTACAGCTGCGGGGGTATTGCGCTACAAACGGAGCTAGCCAGTTTCCAGACAGATGGTTGTTGTGAGTTGCCTGAAGAATTCACCGCTATCGTTTTCTCAACCTTCGCTGCAGCCTTCGAATGGAGCGAGGTCTTTGCAGGCCAGGTTTACCAGATCAGATATAGACCCATTGGCAGTCAGAATTGGTTTGAAGAGGAGACGCAAGGCAACGGTGTTCTAGTCACCAATTTATCTCCCTGCACAAACTATGAAGCAGAAATCAGAACAGATTGCGACACAGCGGCAACTAGTTTTGGGCAGAGCATCCAATTTTTGACTCCCGGCTGCGGAGCCTGCTTCGATGCCCCCTATTGCACCCCTGCTGATTTCAGCAACGGTAGTGAATGGATTGCCAGAGTAAACATTGGAAATTTGCTCGATCAGAGTTCCGGTCCAGAGACCAATGGCTACAACAACTACGGATTATCTGTTCAAGCTCCTACACTGGCCAGAGGCGGCCAATATCCTTTTACCGGGCTTCCCGGCTATTCGGGCACCCAATTTGGTGAAGAATTCAAAGTTTGGATCGACTTCAACCAAGACGGAATTTTCAGCAGTATCGAAGTGGCCGCTGAAGCAGATGCCGACGATGGCGACCCTGCAATTGATGTGATCACCATCCCAGACAATGCAGAAGTCGGTACAACCCGCATGCGCGTCATCATGGAGTTTAACAATGTCAGTAGCGCCTGCCCGTCAACATCGCGGCCAGGGGAGATAGAAGACTATTGTGTCGAAATCGTCGCCAGCCCTGGCTGTGTACCTCCAGAGATTTTGTCTATTGACATCACAGACGATCTGGTCTCAGTCATCAACTGGAGCTCTTCGTTGGCACCGGGTGGAGAGTATCTGCTCCGTTATCGATTAGTAGATTCCAGCGATCCATGGACTGAGGTGATCCTGACTGGAAACAGTTATAGCATAGATCTTTCTGACCTTTGCGATGTTTACGAGCTTCAGATTGCGAGCTATTGCGATGGCCAGGCTGGCGAATTCAATGCGGCGAGCTTCAATAGCTGCACATCCGTATCTGAGCCAGATGCCAGCGCACTATGGCAACTCGCTCCCAATCCGGCAACGGATCAGTTCCAGATCCTCCTGACTCCCGATGAGCAATTAGATCAGGTCGATGTATACGATCTGACTGGTCGTCAGATTCAAAAATACCAAGAGCTTTCTGGAAATCAGCTGAACGTACAAAGTAGCGGTTGGGTCAGCGGAGTTTATCTGATTCGCATACGATCAAAGAGTGGCCTGATGGCAACTCGAAGGCTGCTCATCCGCTAAGCGGAACGCTTTTCATTTGCTCACTTAAGTACTCCCGATTTGCCCACACTTTACCACTTATCCTTCTGCTTGCTTGCACTTTTTCTGAGCAGCAGTTGCGTTACCCAGAAAAAGCATAAAGAGACAGTTGCTTCCTACGAACGCGCATTGATGGTCGTTATCGACAGCCTGGATCAACAGATGGCTATCGCCGCAACATTGGACAGCAGCCTGATTTTTAGTGAGGGGACTTCCGCAGGTCTGTTGTCCGCCCAGGAACGCTTGCAAGACGATCTCCAAAAACAAGCACTTTTGATCAGAGAACTTCAAAACTCAGCTAGCGCTACCCAATCTACCCTACAGTCCGACCTGCAACAGCTTCGCAGAGACAAAGACCAGCTCGATAGTAGATATCAAGCCATGCAAGCAGGCTATGCGGATATACTGGCGACCTACAACGAGCAAGCTGAGCAAATTGTCACTGAGCTAGTCGCCGAACTCGATACGGTTCTGAGCGGACAGGGCAGCATCCAACTCCGATTTCGGCCCGGTTCAGCCAATCTGGTCATACCTGAAGGCTACTTATTCAGACCCGGTAGTAGTAGCCGTCTGAGTGCAGATCACGAGCTTATTTTAAGCGCAGTAGCTCGCGTCATCGAAGATCAGCCCTTGCTCAAACTGCGCATTGAAGGGCATACCGATTCTGAAGAAGGCCGGATCGACAACTGGTCATTTGCAGCTGCGCGGACTGCTCGCATCACCCGGATTTTAGTCGATGAATTTTACCTCAGCCCAAGCAGACTCAGCGCAGCGAGCTACGGAGAGTATGCTCCTCTGAGCAGCAATGCGACACCCGAAGGGCGAGCAAAAAACCGCAGGATCGAGTTTGTTTTTTATCGAGATCTGAACAACCTGAGCCGAGCTTTTCAAAATCTGAATAGCGAAATCAACGATCCCGACTAGTGCCAGGGCTGGCTGATCAATATCGAGTCTTTGGCATTCGGCACCACGGCCCTGGCTCTTCCAGGCGGCTTCGGTCAGCCCTGGAGGCCTATCAGCCAGACCTGATATTGCTAGAAGCTCCTGAAGATGCTCAGTCTATCATTAGAGATCTTCTGCATCCTGATTTGGAGCTGCCCGTAGCTCTTGTTCTTTATCAGGAAGCACAAATTGAACGAGCGAGTTTCTTGCCTTTCGCCAGCTTCAGCCCAGAATATCAAGCGATTAGATGGGCCGGAAAAAGAGACGTACCGGTACAGCTTATCGACTTACCTGCCAAACATTATCTCGCCAAGGAGGCCGCCCCCCCTCCTGGTCTTTTTGACCTCCAGCAAGCGCCCACTCCCGAAGATGAGCTGGCCAAACGTATGCGACGTGACCCATTGCTTCTGGCAGCAGAAATGGCCGGCTATGACGATAGCGAACGCTGGTGGGACATCACGCTGGAAAGGTCACTAGGTACCGAGGACACCTTCGATAAGTTGCTGGAATTGATTGGCGAATTGAGGGCAAGCTACCCTAGCGCGATAGATGAAGAAACCAATAGGCGAGAGGCCTATATGCGGCAATGCCTTAGAAAGGCACTAAAGTCAGAAGCACAGAAAATAGCTGTTGTTGTCGGTGCCTGGCATGGTCCGGCACTACAGGACCTTGGTGCCTTCAAAGTTGGCGCTGATCGGGCCTGGCTAAAAGGCCTTCCCAGGGTAAAAGTCGCCTCTGCCTGGGTACCATGGTCTTATCCTCGACTTGCTCGCGAAAGCGGCTATGGTGCCGGTGTAATTTCTCCGGCCTACTATGAGTTGCTGTTTGATTCGCCCGCACAAACAACGGAGCGATGGATGGTAGCCGCCGCCCAATTGCTCCGCCAGGAAGGTTTTGATGCAGGTCCTGCGCATGCAACAGATGGCGTTGCCCTGGCCAAGTCTCTGGCGGCCCTGCGTGAGCTCGCGATTCCGGGTTTAGCCGAATTGCATGAAGCAGCGCTCGGCACCCTCGCCAATGGCCAAACAGAGCGGCTAGACTTGATCCGAGAGAAACTCAGTCTGGGAACCAAAGTGGGCAAACTTCCGCCAACCGCCAGCACTGTACCTCTCATGGCCGATCTGCGTGCCGAATTAAAAACGACTCGCCTGGCCAAATACTGGGAAACAACCGGTGAACAGTACTTAAGAGCAACCAAGACGAAACCGAGGGGAGGCCTCGACCTGCGGAAGTCCAATCAAAACAGAGCTTCTCAACTACTGCACAGACTACGGCTGCTCGATATAAACTGGGGTGAAACGCAGGAAGTGGGTCCGCACACTTTGGGTAGCTTCAAGGAAATCTGGCTACTCGAATGGCAACCCGACTTCAACCTATTACTGCTGGAACGCGCAGCTTACGGCAATACCGTTGCTGGGGCGGCGGCTAATTATGTCATCGAGCAAGCCAAGAGGCTCAAGAGTCTGGCCAAGCTAGCCCTATTGGTTCTCGACGCGCTCAGAGCTGGTTTACAAAACCTCGTGCCAGAGTTGCTAGAAAACTTAAAAAAGAGAGCTGTTGCTACTCATGAACCTATACAGTTACTGGCAGGATTGCCCACGCTGGTCAATACCATCAGGTATGGCGATAGTCGAAAAACAGACACTTCGGGCCTTCTCCTTCTCATAAACGAACTGCTTCCGCGTCTGAGCGCTAACCTGCCAGCTGCTGCACTCAACATAGATGAAGAACAAGCCGAGGAGCTGACCTACGCGATGGGGAGGGCACATCAGTCACTCGCTCAACTGGAGCACGAAGACCTGGAAGCAATCTGGATAGATGGCGTAAGAAGATTGGCTTTTGCCGATCAATCGCACGATCTCTGCGCAGGATTAGCCTGGCGACTTCTTTACGATCAGCAGGCCATTGAGTCCGAGCAGGTAGAACAAGCGCTGGCCTTGGCCCTGACCAGCAGTAGGCCGCCACAGTTGGCTGCATACTGGATTTCTGGTTTCTTGAGGTCGAGTGGCCAGCTGCTACTCTATCATCACAGCCTGCGGAAGCTATTGCTACAATGGGTTTCCGAATTAGAATGGACTTCATTCGAAAGAATTTTGCCCGCCCTAAGGCGAAGTTTCGCAGATTTTAAGCCCAGCGAGCGCGAAGAACTGATGAAGATGATCAAGGTCAGAGAAAGCGCGGACCAAACGAGTAGAGATCCCGTGCGGCTGTCTATAAATCAAACTGATCAGGGGGAAGCCCTACTGGTGTCACTTCGCGACTGGATGGGTAGAAACTAAAAAAACATTTTCTTATTACGACAATTGTCGTAATAAATATATACCTTGTGCTCGCCAATTAACGTTACCTCTCGGGTAACCCCAAAAAACCTCGAGCCCGGCACCGGCTGTAAGCTCGACAAACTAAACGACCATGAAAATCGCGTATACACTTTTCTGTGCCTTATTTTTTCTGAGCCTACAAGCCCAGGATGCTGGTATTTCTTTTGAGCAAGACCGCCCTTTTGCTCAGCTGCTCGAGCAAGCCCAGCAAGAAGACAAACTCATATTTGTTGATGCTTATGCTACCTGGTGTGGTCCATGCCGCATGATGGACCGCAGCGTTTTTAACCAGGAAGAAGTAGGCCGTTTTTACAACGCCAACTTCATCAATCTAAAGCTGGATGTAGAAAAAGGAGAAGGCCCGACTCTGGCTCGCCAGTATCGGGTACGGGCTATGCCTACCTATATCTTTATCAATGGAGACGGCGAAGTGGTGCACACCGCCATGGGTGCCATGACAGCCAGTAGATTTCTGGAATTGGGTGAAACAGCCCTACAGGGCAGAGCCCGATAGAATTAATTATTTGCGGCGGCCATTTTAGCCGCCGCAAATAATTTACCACTGCCTGAAAAGATTATATCCTAAAGACAAGCTCCAGCTATCGAGCTGAGTAGTTTGTACGGGCGCTTCACCTACGGTACGAAGTCCCAATCCTCTGCGCAGCGTGGCTCCGAGCTCTATGCGCTCGTTAAACAATAAGACGCTGCCCTCTATTCCCAGCCATGCACGGGCTGAAATCCCTCCGTCCGCAAGCGCAATATCATAGATATTCTGTGATGCGCAAGGTGCCTCGGTATCGCTACCTGAGCGCCATACCACCTGGTTGGTGTTGCATACGGGTGCGCTTCCGTATACAGAAACATCGCCCCAGTGATAGCCAAAATTCACTCCAGCCAGTGGTGTCAGTGCCCATGCACTTCTACCGCTCAATCTATAGCCAATCGTCGCTTCCACAGCCAGCTCATTTGACTGCTGGCTGATATGCAGGTAATCATTGGTACCGTAGCCCGTATAGGCTCCTCGATAAGACATCTCATCAATTCGACCAGTGATCAATAGTAGATTGGTTCCGATCTCCAGGCCTGGCTTCGTAGGGTCTACCCAGATGGCTCCCAGCCGGAAGTGCGGATTTTCGCATATCCAGCTGTACGCATCCTTAGGTTCCAGGTTGAGTTCGCTGTAGTCGTAAGACATGTCGCTTTGCCGGCCAGCCTCAATGAGATAGGAGCCAGACATGTCGCCTAGCATATCTTGATCGAAGCCCTTGGATAAGTTAATTTGTTGAAGTCTTAGTTGAGCATGTACCTGCTCAGTGAGTGGTAGTATGGACAGTGTAAGGACGAGGAGTCCAGTAAGTAGCCTCATAACTGTTTTGATTTAGGGGTTAATGTTGGAAAAGTATCATAGAGTCACAACCCAAGATACACTGCCAGGACGGGTGAAATTAGGCCTGCGTTTGGGATTTTGGCCTTTTAACAGAATATTATGTGTTTTTCGCTATTGACTAGCCTTTAAGCCGATAGTAAGCTGCCTTCAGGTAAGCTCCTTCCTTAAAGCCAATGGGGTGATCGAAGTCGTGGTATTGACGCTCGATCTCTTCAAACTGCCTGCCACTCTTCTTTAGTTCTTGCTCTTGAACTTCAAAGAATTCCTCAGCACTAACCCTGGCCGAGCAGCTTGCTGCCAGATAAATCCCTCCTTGACTTACCAGCGGAATAACGAGCCTTGCCAGGCGACTGTATGCCTTGAGAGCTCGCACGCTTTCGTCTGCCTTCTTGGCAAAGCTGGGCGGGTCGGATATGATGAGGTCGAAGCGCTCACCTTTGGTTTTTAATCCCTTTAGCAGCTCAAACACATCACCAACCATTGTGCTGTGTTTGCTCTTCTCCAGACCATTCAGGCTAATATGCTCCACTACCTGAGCCTGCGCCTGGCGACTGATATCTATACTGACCACCTCTTTAGCTCCTCCGGCCAGAGCGTGTACACTAAAGCCCCCGACATAACTAAACAGGTCTAATACGCGCTTGCCTTTGGCAAGCTCACCCACTCGTTTCCGGTTGTTTCTATGATCGAGGAAAAAGCCCGTCTTGTGCCCTTTAATGGGATTGGCCTTGAACTTCAAACCGTACTCCATGAAAACAACTTCCTCGCCTTCCAGCGAGCCGTGAAGCACACAGCCGTCTTTCCACCCCTGAGGCAGATCAGTATGCTTTTGCAGTTGGCGACTCAACCGGAGGACTAAAGTCGGATCTTCAAAAGCCACGGTAAACAAGTCTTTCAATAGATCGAGCCAGGGAATCCAGACCGGGCTATAAACCTTAATGACCAGGGTACCTGCATAGTGGTCGACCACAAGGCCCGGAAAGCCATCGTTCTCTCCATGGATTACACGCCAGCCAGAAATAGGTAGCTTTTCCAGATACTCAGAGGATATGATTTCTCGCCGCGTTTGAATTACTGTCTCAAGCTTTTCCTGCCAAAATTGGCGATCGATCGTTTTGGGACCGCCCCGGTGAATGATGCGCAGACGTATGGGCGAATCTGGATCGTATAAGCCAATAGCCATCAGCTTATTCTTCTTTCGATCGAAGATCATACCCAGGTCTCCGGCCTTGCCTTCACCTTTTATTCGTGTGATGGATTGATCAAACACCCAAGGATGGCCCGCACGCACCTGGCGCTCTGCATCGGCTGTTAAGCTGATGGGTAAACGGTTCGTCTTTTGAGCACTACCCACTAGCCAGCCCCCATCAAGTACGCGCACAGCAGGGCTCCATAAGTACCTACGGCATATCCGACTACAGCCATGAGCACGCCAACCGGCGCTAAAGCCGGACTAAAGTAGCTGGCGACCACAGGGGCTGAGGCAGCTCCGCCGACATTCGCCTGAGAGCCAACAGCAACAAAGAAGTAAGGAGATTTGGTAAGGTAAGCCACCAACAACAAGACGCCAACGTGGATGGACATCCAGATGAGGCCAATTACAAAAAGCCCAAGATTATTCAGAATATCTCCTATGTTCATCTGCATACCGATGGTAGCCACAAGCACGTAAATACAGACAGTTCCCCAGCGGCCAGCTCCTACGCCTTCCATTCGACGAAGTTTCGTGAATGACATGATCAGGCCAAGCGTAGTGGAGATGACAACCAGCCAGAAAAAATGGCTATAAAGCGTTTGGAGGCCTGCTGCATCCAGGCTTTCCTTGTTTGCTCCAAAAGTGCTGCTCAGGAAGTCGGCTCCGAAATGAGATAAGCCTACAGCACCAAAAGTGATGCCCAGGAGCTTAAACAGGTCTACCGTGGTTGGCATGCGCATGATGGAGGCTGCATAGGCTTCAACCCGTTCCTTGAGTTCTTCCACAGAGCTATTGTCTGCGCGTAGCCATCGGTTGACTCTTTCCGTTCGACCAGCTAAATACAAAAGCACACCCAGCCAGATATTGGCTACAATTATATCTACCACCACCATCTGACCAAACAGCCCTACCTCAACATTAAATATTTCTTTCATCGCAGTCTGATTGGCTCCGCCTCCAATCCAGCTTCCGGCAATGGTGGCTAATCCGCCTCCCAATTCACCAGCGGGAATATTGACCAACCCGGGAAAGAGCGTATTCGTAGCCCATAGCGCAATGGGACCACCAATAACTATTCCCAGAGTGGCCGCAAAGAACATGATCAGTGCCTTACTACCCAATTTGAGGAAGCCCTTAAAGTCTATACTCAAACACAGAAGGATCAGAGCTGCAGGAAGCAAATACCTACTGGCCACGAAGTAGAGTTTGGTCTTGCTCATATAGCCCGCATAATCAGAAGACTCGATGCCTTGCTCGGCCATCCACAAATTGATGGCGCTGACCGATCCTTCAGGTGGTGCAGCATGACCTGCGGCCTGCAGTGCTTCCGATAAGGCTGAAAAATCGTACCAGCTATAGCCAATTAACCCAAGCGGCCAGGCTAGCAAAGCCGGAATCAGGTAGCACATGAGTAGCGTAGGGACTACCTTGTAAAATCTGTTCCAGAAGCCTTCCTTCTGATCGGCTGTGGTGAAGACAAATGCCAGGACTAGCATTAAGATGCCAAAGACAACGGCATCATTAGTAATAAGTGGTTGCATAGCAGAAATTCAGCGAGCGCAAATAAAAGTTGTTTTGTTTTTTTCTGATTTCTTATAAATCAGAAAAAAGCAAAACTCCTTACTTGGCCCAATCAGACCTCCGGTCTAATTGGGCACTATTAAACTCAAAGTTTATCTATTTCTTTGGGATAGCAAAGAAAATGCTTGGTGAAGGTCTTTGGTCGAATACCGAAGTCACTCAGCTGTGACATGGGAACGACCGAGCCAGCCTTGGTCAATATTTCAATCTCCTCCTGACTGGTGTTGTAGGCTGTATTGCTCTCTTGCCCTTGAATAAGCAAATATTCTGAAGCGCCTGCGGGAAGTTTTTTCGACCGATGCAAGCGCTCGCGAATCATGGTCACATAGCCCCGCTCAAAGGGAGTATCACTGAATTCCAATCGAAAGATCCGCCGATTGACCAATCCCCAACTCAGGTAAGATAAAAGGGCATCAGAGTCGTGTTGCCAGGCTTTGAGGGCCGTTGCTATATCTGTATCATCAAGTGCCGCAAAGCGGTCTAGCATGCTGTTGCGGTCTTTTGCAACATCTGCTGGCTTGATCGTGTGTTCCAGAAAGAAAGTGAGGGTCTCAGGTGCCCAGAGACTACTCCCGCCATGCATGAGATCGCGGGCCCGCTCCAACACACGGATCAGCATTTGCTCTGCAGCCAAAACCGTTTTGTGCAAATAGACCTGCCAGTACATGATCCGCCTGGAGGTCAGAAAGCGTTCGATGCTGTAAATCCCTTTTTCTTCGACCACCAATCTGTTATTAACTACATTGAGCATTTCAATAATGCGGTCGTATCCAACGACTCCTTCACTGACGCCCGTGAAATAGCTATCTCTGCTCAGATAGTCCAGGCGATCCATATCCAACTGCCCACTGATGAGTTGGTGAAGAAATTTTTTAGCGTAGTCGCCTCTGAATATCTGTATGGCCAGACTTAATCGATCGTTGAATATTTCGTTGAGCCGTTCCATAAAATGTAAAGACAGCTCTTCGTGATGCACCTTAATCAAGGTATGCTCGAGGGTATGCGAGAATGGTCCATGGCCTATATCATGCATCAAAATCGCAGCCTGAACAGCCTCAGCTTCATCATCAGTGATGAGAACACCCTTAGACCTTAGTACCTCAATAGCCTTACCCATTAGGTGCAGGGCACCCAGTGCATGGTGAAAGCGGGTGTGTAGAGCACCCGGATAAACCAAATGGGTCAGGCTGACCTGCTTGATGCGCCGAAGTCTCTGGAAGTATGGATGCTCAACCAGATCGTACAAAAGCCCATGAGGGAGGCTGATAAACCCATAGACCGGATCATTGAGAATTTTATGTGCCTTCACGAACTGTAATCTGGGTTTTGATTGGGGAGTTGACCCGCTTCATATCGGTCAGCCAGGTGAATAGCAGCCTGCTGAAGGATATCATAAACCGACTGAAAGCCATCGTCATCGTGATAAGGATCGATAACGTCTGGCCCATAAATTTCCGACAATCCCGAAATATCGAGTATCTCAGCTACATGGGCACGCCCGCTTTGGGAAGAGGCAACCATCCTGCGTAAGTCTATAGCATTCTGACGGTCCATGGCTAAAATCAAATCGTATTCCGCAAAGTCCTCGAACCTGACTTTTCGCGAGCGCTGTTGGTCTATGCTCAGATTGTGCTGCCTGGCTACAGCCCTGCTCCTCGAATCGGGTGCTTCTCCCTGATGCCAGCCAGAGGTGCCCGCCGAATCGATCTCCCAGGGTAGTTGCCGCTTATCTGCTTCTTGTCGAAGTAGTCCCTCGGCCAACGGGCTTCGGCATATGTTGCCCAGGCAAACAGCAAGTATTCGATATGTCGATTTGGAATTAGACATCCCTTTTTCGGTATAACAAGTATACGATCAAGAAAGTCGAGTATGGCTGGTATGCCGATCTTTTTCACATTATTTGCGTTTCAAAAGGGCTTAATCGAGCTTTATGAAAATTATTATTGCCGGTGCTGGCGATATGGGATTCCATTTGGCCGAGTTGCTATCGATAGAAAACCAAGACATCGTGCTGATCAACCTGGA
>JBCBVN010000013.1:0-25606 GCA_039817625.1 Bacteroidota bacterium | reverse complement strand
GTAATTGTAATGTCGTTTTCAGAAGCGGCATTCTCTGTATTACCACTAACCATTTCGCCCAACTCTACCATGATGGCATCTACACAGGCATCATTTTCAGGTGCAGGGACTTCAGTTACCGTGAAATCGAAATCATCGAATTGATTGAATGGGTTATCTCCTTCGGCATTGACTAAAAAGAAGTATTGAGTACCTGCAGTCACAGGCATGTTGACTATACCTCCAGACAGACAGTCATCGTCTTCTCCTTCCTCACAGAACAAAGAGTCGCAGGTACCGGAGAAAGCACGAAACTCCCAAGCTTCTAGTGTATCTACACAAACCACCACGCGAAGATTACCAGTAGAAACTGGGGTGTAGGTATACCAGATTCCCGGCTCATCGCTATCGCCATCGAAACAATCTTCAGCGGTTGCAGAAGAATCGGCTGTCGCCAGCGATGTATTACCTGTCACTGTAACGCCATCCATCAGGGTGATGGCGTCTGCGCATAGATCATTAGTGGGGAAAGTAGCGTCACAGGCAAAAGTCGCGGCCTGTAGTGAATAAGATAAGGTATCAAAGGAGTCACTCCCAGTAACATTGAAGTTGGCACCCCCAAAGTTTGTATTGAACTCGCCAATAGCTAAATAGTAAGTCCCCGCTGATAGGCCAACAGCCGATAGTGAACTCAATAAGCCAGAACCACCATCATCATCATTATCTATGAGATTGCCATCGCTGTCATACAGACCAAGCTCTGTATCAAAGTTCGCATCCGAAACCAAGAAACCAAGGCCAGGAGCACTACCGTCATAATTAATTTCAAACCATTCGATGTTGTCTGTGCTGAAGCTTCCGTCGAAAGTAGCAGACTCAATCATATCGCAAGCCAGGGTTGCTGACCCTACCGTAGTAGGAGGTGCAACGACAACCTCACCCTGAATGGATACATTGTCGAAACGCCAGGTTCCGCCAGTAGCTTCCGTGTTCTTACCAAAGATGCGGAAGACGTAAGTCTCAACACCATTTACCGTTTGCGTAAAAGTCTGTGTACGCCAGCTATCGTTATCTGGAAGCACCACATTTAACGCGCCACCATAGATGGCGTTTGGGGAGAAGGAAGGATCTGAAGAGCTGGCTACATCGAACAGGGTCGGCCCGGAGTTTGAACGCCGTTCGTCGAAAGTGATGCCAGTAATGTTAAGTACAAAACCGGGATCCGCTTCCACTGAAAACTCAATGTAGCGATCGCCAGCAATACCACCGGTTGGCCAGTTGGCCGCAGAGTAGGCTTCATCACTGCCGTTTCCAGAGAAGAAGTTTATATTGTTGTTGGTGGGGCCAAATTCAGCATCGCCAGCCGATGCGTTGGTCGCAACTGTAGCTGGGCTGGCTGTGCCGGGGTCTGGTTCAAAGTCCCAGCTGGCAATATTTTGGGCTAAAACGAAAAGTGTACAAGCTCCAGTCAGAAGCATGGTAAACACCCAACGATATGTAGAGGAGTGGGTAGGGGTTAGTCCCATAACAAGAGATTACAATTTGTAAAGTAAAGGTCGTTAAATCAAGAGCATGGCTCTTTCAATTACAAAATAAGTGCAAGCAAAATTTTTGAAAGAATAAATTATGTTAAATTTTATAGGAATCAACTTGTTAGGTAAATCATAAGACTTTCTATGAAAAATTGGTAATTGCGGAGACGAGTCTGCAAACTTCTTAGTTCATCACAATAACTGTAGACTTGAATTCTCCTTCAAATTGTACCGCTACTCGAATACTCCCTCCCACAATTTGAGAAAAAGGTAGAGACAACCGAATTTGATTCTGACCAGTAGTTACGGCTTGTTCAAACTGGTGGAGGAGTTTACCATCGGGCTCGTAAAGCTGTATATCAACTTGGCCGGAAGCAGGCACTGTGACGGGTAGTACGACAAAGTCAACAGCTGGGTTCGGGCTAGGCACTCCCAATTCGAAGCCAGAAGGGTCATTTTCTTCAACCGTGAGCAGGTTCGAATAACTATACGCTCCGTCAAAATCAATCATTTTCAAGCGGTAGTAGCGGGGAAAGACTCTTGGCATGACATCTACAGCATCGTAGGTATTCAATAGCTCAGACTCCCCACGAGCCAACACTTCAGTGACCACTTCAAACCTACGTCCATCGGTACTGACCTGCAGCTCGTATTTCTCCAGGTTAAACTCCGAGGCACTCTGCCAGCTGACTTCAACCCCAGCGGGTACTTTTCGAGCAGCTACATGGACCAATTCAGCAGGCAAAACGACTTCTGTCTCTACGACCGAAAAAACCTGGTTAACACTGGTCACATTATTAAACACATCCACTGTACCGCTGGGCCAGACGACACGTATCTCATTAATCAGGGTGGCAGATCCCAGGCCGAAATGTAATTGGGCACTGTTTTGGCTCAAATATCCCTGACCACCGTGACGATATCGCGTTAAGGTCTCACCAGCCACATCCACTTCCACTCGTGCACCTATCCCTTCGCTATTGCTGGTGGTTCCAAATAGATCGACTTTAAGCCAGTTATTGCTAGTGGTTTCTTGATTTTCCCAAACGAAAAAATCCTCTCCACCAACATTCACAACAGCTATATCAAGTAAACCATCATTATTTAAATCTCCTATGGCATTTCCATAACTACTGGCGTGATCTTCTCCTGCCAGACCACCACTAAACTGGAAGGGTTCCTGAAAGACATACGTGCCAATCTCCGATAGATTGACCAGCATGGCATTGGGGTTACCGATACCCGTTGGGCTACTTTGGACACTCACGTACAAATCCTGATCGGTATCCAGGTCGTAGTCAAAAAAGTTGGATCCCCAACAACCGCGAAATACTTCGGTCGCCGTCTGAGGAGCTTGATTAAAGAAAAAGGCCGAACCGTCATTATTGAGCAACTCATTGCCCAGGACACAATTAGATACATAGAGATCAAAATCTCCATCATCGTCAAAGTCAGCGCCACCTGCATTCATGGCATCTATAGCTACATCAGCACCCTGGCTTGGAGCCGCCTGAAAACTACCATTCGTATTCATGTATAGTCCATTGGCCGTAGAATACTTGTCATTGACGACATACAGATCCTGCCAGCCATCTTCATCCAAATCGACGAAAGCGGCATCGAAGGTTAGCTTAATGCCGTTATTGGCTGGTGTACTGGAAGTCACCTTGACAAAGGTGCCGTTTCCCTGATTGCGATATAAATCGTTTTCGAGATTGGACCCGCTGAAGTAGTAGTGGCAAATGTAGAGATCGAGCCAGCCATCACGATCGTAATCTCCCCAAACGGCGCCCATAGATTTGAGACTACCCATGCCGGGCAAGGCTGTAGACGTCACGTCTACCATATTCATATTGCCCTGGTTTTGGTAAAGCCGGTCAGGACCTTCGAATGCAGTAACAAATAGATCTCGGTCACCATCATTGTCGTAATCGACCCAGGTTGCATCTTTGGTTTCCAGGGTGTTGTTGATGAGTGACAATTGTGTGAAGGTCCCATTTCCGTTGTTGCGGAAAAACAAGACCTGAACGCCAGCATCAGTAGTGAAGGTAAGATCGTCTAGCCCGTCGCGATTGAAATCGCAGAAGCTAACCCCACCACCCTGCTCACCGAAACCATAGCCTGTATCTATGCCCAGATCAGCAGCGACATTGGTAAAATCTTGTGCCTGAAGAGTTAGGGATAGTAGGCAAAAGCAAAAAAGAAGCGTCTTCATAGTGTTACTCCATTTAGCGAACTGATAAAGGCGCAGCCAACTCCTCGCCTTCAAAATAGAGACGGATCAATAGCTGCTGACCGCTGAGTGGTAGATCATCTAGTAGTAGGCGATATATATTTTGACCGGCTTGCCCATCTATTTGCCTTTCGCTTAGCAAGCGACCATTCAGGTCGTAAAGCTCCAGCTGTACCATCCCGGCTTTGGGCAATCGGAATGGAATACGGACAAAATCAGAGGCTGGATTAGGATTGGGTAAGCCAAGTTCAAAAACCGCTTCCTGACCAATGCCGTCCAACCTTTCTATGGGCGAATATTCAAAGCTGCCATCTAAATCCACCATCTTAAGTCTGTAGTAGCGGGGGAAAGGAGCCAAAGACCGATCAAGCCATCCATAAGATTGCAGATTACTACTGTTTCCCCTAGACGAAATACGATGCAAACCTTCAAATACTTGCCCATCCGTACTCCGTTCAATTTCGTAAAAATCAACATCGACCTCAGCAGCTGTTTCCCAGCTCAAGTCGACATCTTCATTCGCCAGGGTGGCCGAAAATCTGAGTAGATCGGCAGGCAGTGCAGCCTCTCCTTCTGTGACGGAAATGACATCATTCAAGTTGGTGATGTTGTTGAATACATCAATGATTCCACTGGGCCAGTACACCCGCATCTGATCGATCTGAAAGACAGAACCCAACCCAAAGTGCAATTGATGGCTATGCTGACTCAAATAGCCCTGTCCACCATGCCGATAGCGGCTAATCGTCTTGTCTCCTAAATCAACTTCTACTCGGGCGCCTACACCCTCCGTATTGCTACTTGTACCAAAGAGATCCACTTTCAGCCAACTGCCCGTTGGGCTTTCATCATTATGCCAAATGTGAAAACTGTCGGGCATCATGCGGCTAACAACCATATCTGGTAGGCCATCATTGTCGAGATCACCAATGGCTTGACCATAGTTCCGACCATAATCGATACCACCCAGACCACCGGAAAATTGGAAGGGCTCCGAAAAGATATTCAAGCCCAGATCTGCAAAGTTGACTAAAAAAGCATTGGGAGAATTAAATGCGAGACTCCCATTAACTGATACATACAGATCCTGATCTTGATCCAGATCGTAGTCCAAAAAGGTTGCTCCCCAGCAAGTGCGGTAGACGCCCGTCCCCGTACCTGCAGCTACATCAAAAAACTGGGCATTACCATCGTTTTCCAGGAGGTTATTACCCGTAGAAGTATTGGTTACATACAAATCGAAATCACCATCGTCATCGTAGTCGGCACCCCCTGCATTCATGGCATCAATAATGATAAATGCCCCGGAACCTGGATCGGTACTAAAATTACCGTTGGTGTTCATATACAAGGCATTAGCCTGGTAAAACTTGTCATTAACCACATACAAGTCCTGCCAACCATTCTCATCCATATCAACAAAGCAAGCATCAAATGTGAGGGTAAAACCGTTGCCCGTTCCACTAGAATTGGTCACTTTGGTGAAAGTCCCGTCACCGTCGCTGCGGTATAAGTCATTTTCGATGGCGCCACTTCCTGATTCAGAGTAATGACAGATGTACAAATCGAGCCAGCCATCATTGTTGTAATCTCCCCATACAGCACCATATGAATCTACATTGGGCATACTCCCCAGAGTAGATTGCGTCACATCTACCATGTTGAGATTTCCCGTGTTTTCGTACAATTTATCGGTGCCACCAAAAGCTGTAATAAAAAGATCTCGATCGCCGTCATTGTCATAGTCGATCCAGGTAGCATCTTTAGTTTCCAGGGTGTTGTCTACCAGAAACAGCTGCGTAAAAGAATTGCCACCATTGTTCTGATAGAAATACATGGGTTTACCTGCCTCGGAAGTAAATGTCAGGTCGTCCCAGCCATCTCGATTGAAGTCTGCAAAACTGACTCCACCGCCGTGAACACCAAAACCATATGAATGATCAATGCCTAAGCTGACAGCAACCTCAGAGAAATTTTGCGCAGACAAGTTGAGCCCACCCCACAACACGCAGAGCACGCTGGCCAGAAAGCTAGCCTTTTTCATGAGTCCAATTTTTTTAGGTCAGTACGAATATAGGAATAGGAAGCTGTAAATGGGGAATAGGAAGCTGCGATTAGATACGCAGGATTTGATATCGTTAGCTTTGCAGACTCTAAGTCACCAACAGATGGATCAAGCGATTTTTGATTTTTTCCACTTCACCCTGGCAAACGATTTTTTCGATTGGCTCCTGCCCTTTTGGCGCAAGCGAGAAACCTGGATCCCTCTGTACCTCTTTCTAGTTATTTTTATGCTCTGGCGCGATTGGCGAAAAGGGCTCCGCGTTTTATTAGCAGTTGGTGTAGCTGTATTGCTCGCTGACTTCATTACCAGCAGCATTCTAAAGCCATGGATTGGTCGAATACGACCCTGTGCGACCGTAGAACTCCAGAGTCAAATCAGAGAATTGGTATCATGTGGCGGCAGCCTGAGTTTTCCCTCTTCGCATGCAAGCAATCACCTCGCTATTGCGCTCGTCTTGTGGGGTACTTGGTTTTTAGGACTTCCGCGGGTCGGTTACTTACTGCTGGCCTGGGCTGTTTCCATCTCTCTAGCTCAGATTTATGTAGCTAAGCACTGGCCGACCGATATTCTGGGCGGCTGGATAGTTGGCGCCTTAGTAGCATGGCTAGTCGTTTTGGCATATAACAGGTCGATCAAATCCGGTCGACCGACGCAGTGAACTGATCTAAATGCTAAAAGAAAGGCAACTTTACAACCTCTGCTTCCGCTTGCTTACGCCCAAAGTCGATATAGATTTTACTGCCTGGTGCTTTGTGCGCTACATCAACATAACCGAGTCCCAGCGGGTGCCCCAAGGAAGGGCTGTGCGTGCCACTAGTCACCTGGCCAATTTGCTGCCCTTCAGCATCAACAATGGGATATCCCTGCCGAGGAGCACGTCTATCGCTGAGGGTAAACCCAACCAGACGCCGCTTTAGCCCAGCTTCTTTTTCTGCGAGCATATCATCACGACCGATAAACTCCCCCTTCTTTAACTTGGTAATCCAACCGAGCCCGGCCTCCAGTGGACTAGTCGTATCATCTATGTCATTGCCATAGAGGCAGTAGCCCTTCTCTAATCGCAAGGTATCTCTTGCCCCCAGACCTGCCGGCAGCAAACCTTTTTCCCGACCAGATTGCATGATGGCCTCCCACACTTCAGCAGCTTTATCTGCGGCAAAGTATAGTTCGAACCCGCCGGAGCCAGTGTATCCTGTTGCAGAAATGATCACATTCTCAATATCCAGCAGCTGACCACGAACAAACCGGTAATAGGGAATGCCAGTCAGATCGGTTTCTGTTAGAGGTTGAAGGATATCTGAAGCCAATGGCCCCTGTAGAGCCAGCAGAGCTGTTTGCTCGCTGATGTCTATCATCTCCACATCATGATCGCCAGTATGCTGCCGCAACCAGTTCCAGTCTTTTTGAATATTGCTGGCATTGACAACCAGCAAATAAGCAGGAGCATCGCCCATGGCCATGCCACCCGGAGGCAGTTTGTATACCAGTAAATCGTCGACTATGCCTCCCCTGCCATTGGGCAGACAATTGTACTGAGCCTGGCCCGGTTCCAGCTTACTGAGATCATTGGTCGTGACATATTGCAGAAAGGCCTCTGCTCCTTCTCCTCTGACGATGAATTCGCCCATGTGCGACACATCAAACAGGCCTGCTCGGTCTCTGACGGCGTGGTGCTCCTCTTTGAGGTTGGAGTATACAATTGGCATTTCATAGCCTGCAAAGTCAGCCATCTTGGCGTTTAGCTGGCGGTGTATCTCGGTCAGGGGGGTTGTTTTCATGGGCGCAAAGATAAACTCATGTCAATTTTTAAGCCTGGCATGATCTTTGCCAGACTATTTACGTTGAATGATGTACAATTAAATGGTTTTCGTGTTTAAATCAAACCCGACAAAAAAACTGGCCCACGGCACTAAGGATGAAGAATCGGAAATGTTTCCCTTCTTCTCTTTAGATGACGCCGAAGACGACCAAACTCAAGCTGACGATCTGCCGGAAGAGCTCCCCGTGCTGGCACTCAAGAATACCGTGCTGTTTCCAAGTATTATTATCCCGATCACCATCGGGCGTAAGAAGTCTATTCGCGCCGTAAACGACGCCTGGAACAGCCACAAATATGTAGCCGTCTTTAGCCAGAGAGACACCGACGTAGAAGAACCTCAACCCGAAGATCTCTTTCAAATCGGGACAGTGGCCCGCATCATGAAGATCCTCAAAATGCCAGATGGTAGTCTAACTGCCATACTGCGAGGACGCCAGCGAGTGAACATGAGTGCGATGACAGCTACCGACCCCGTGCTAGTCGCAAATATCACCCCGCGCCCCCAGGTCATGCCACCTGATGATGACGATACCTTCAAGGCCGTCATTGAATCTATTTCCGACCATGCACAAAGAGCCGTAGAACTATCTCCTCAAATACCGAGCGAAGCGGCCTTTATGCTTTCCAATATCGAAAGCCCGCCCTACCTGCTTAATTTCATCGGTAGCAATCTGAACCTACCAGTAGAAGACAAGCAAAGTCTCCTCGAGATCGATTCTCTGATTGAAAAAGCAACCCAGATTCTGGAGAAAGTCCAAAAAGAACTGCACATACTCGAACTCCGCGATCAGATCGAAAACAAGACCAGAGGAGACATCGAAAAGCAACAGCGCGACTACTTCCTCAACCAGCAACTCAAGACCATTCAAGACGAGCTGGGCCAAAGTCCCCACGAAGAGGAAATCGCTAAGCTGGAGCAACGGGCTAAGGGAAAAGACTGGCCAAAGGTGGTAGAAGATACTTTTGGGCGCGAGATTGCTCGCTTGCGACGCATGAATCCTCAGGTGGCAGAGTTCAGCGTCCAGTTGAGTTATCTCGAAATGCTGCTCGACCTGCCGTGGAACGAAACTACACCCGACAATTTCGATCTTAACCACGCCGAAAAAGTACTCGACGATGATCACTATGGCCTGGAAAAAGTAAAAGAGCGAATTATTTCTCACCTCGCCGTACTCAAGCTGAAAGGCGATCTGAGGGCGCCTATCCTATTATTGCTTGGCCCTCCGGGTGTGGGAAAAACCAGCCTGGGTCGCTCTGTAGCCAAGGCGCTGGGCCGCGAGTATGTACGCATCTCACTGGGAGGTCTGCATGATGAAAGTGAGATTCGCGGTCACCGCAAAACATATATCGGCGCCATGCCCGGCCGCATTGTTCAGTCACTAAAAAAAGCCAAAACCTCGAATCCGGTCTTTGTTCTGGATGAAGTGGATAAGATTGGTCAAAGCCACCGAGGAGATCCTTCGTCAGCCCTGCTGGAAGTACTGGACCCGGAGCAAAACACCAGCTTTCACGATAATTATATCGACCTCGACATTGATCTCAGCCGAGTGTTGTTTATTGCAACAGCCAATGACATTTCGAGCATACAACCCGCCTTGCGCGACCGTATGGAGATCATCCGAATTGCAGGATACTCGGTTGAAGAAAAGCTACAAATTGCCAAGCGCCACCTGATCGCTAAACAGCGGAAAGAACACGGACTTAAGGCCAACCAAGTCAAGATACCCGTCAAAACACTGAAGGCCCTCATCCAGGGATACACCCGGGAAAGTGGGGTTCGCAGTTTAGACCGGCGCATTGCTTCCATCATGCGGCACGTGGCTAAGGAAATTGCCTATGAGCGCGCCGATAGCCTGAGTGTTCAGGCAGAAGAACTGGCAGATATACTCGGTCCTAAACTATTCGTAGGCAATGGATTTGAGACCATAGATCGCCCAGGTGTAGGTGTAGGCCTGGCCTGGACTCCGGTTGGTGGCGATATTCTATTCGTCGAATGCAGCACGAGTCCTGGCAAGGGCAAACTGGTACAGACCGGCAACCTGGGAAATGTCATGAAGGAGAGTGCGGTCACCGCACTGAGCTACATCAAATCCCATGCTGAAAAGCTTGGAATAGACCCAAAAAAGTTCAACGAAACAGACATTCATTTACACGTTCCCGAAGGAGCAACGCCAAAAGACGGGCCTAGTGCAGGCGTCACCATGCTCTCTGTACTGGCCAGTGCATTTACGGGCCGTCGCCTGAAAAGCAAGCTGGCGATGACCGGCGAGATCACACTACGCGGCAAGGTACTTCCGGTGGGTGGCATCAAGGAAAAGCTATTAGCTGCCCGTCGTGCCGGCATGAAAAATGTCATCCTCTGCGAGGCAAACAAGCGCCACGTAGCCGAGATAGAGCCCGATTATTTGAAAGGACTCCACATCCACTATGTAGGTAGAATGGAGGAAGTCCTTGAACTAGCCCTCCGATAATCAGCATAGTCTGGTGGCAGATCCCGACGAAATATTAAAGTACGAGACCCAACCAGTAGGACGAGATAGTTGTCTTTAGCTAGAAAGCCCACCGACACCTTGATCCTCTGACTATGCAGAAACAAATTTTAACGGGTTTAAAGCCATCCTCAAATTATAGCCCCATGCTACGTCCGCTTTTGTTTGCTCTTCTTTTTTGTACTTACGCAGGTCTCTCTGCCCAAGATGATACAGAGTCTACCAGCAATCAACCTGGGTTGGTTCAGTTTTCGGGTTTAGTCCTCGATGGTTCACAGGCCGAACTACAGCCCGTACCCTATGCTGCAGTTGTAGTCAAAAGAGATCAGCGAGGCACTTATGCCAACCTGGAAGGCTTTTTTAGTATCGTAGCCCAAAGAGGAGACACCATTGCTTTCTCTGCTCTGGGTTACCAAATAGCCGAGTATGTCATTCCGGCTGATCTGGAAGATGACAAGTACAGCATGGTGCAGCTGCTCACCCAGGATGCCATCAATCTACCCGAAACGGTCGTTTTCCCATGGCCAAGCCGCGAACACTTTAAGCTCGAATTTCTGGCGATGGACGTCACTCCAGAACTGCAGGAAAGAGCTGCCGAGAATCTTAGCTCAGACCTGCTTTACGATCTGCGCGAAACGGTTGAGCGCGACCCGGGTGAAACATCCAGCTACTACCTGAGACAGCAAGCGCGCCAAACTTACTACGTCGGTCAGAGGCCTCCTATGAATATCTTCAGCCCGGTCGCGTGGAAACAGTTCTTCGACAGCTGGAAACGCGGAGATTACAAGAAAAGAGACAGAAATAGATAAAACATCCACTAGACTATAGCTAGTTTTCCCAGTTCTTCTTCTGTCAGTTGCTTCAGATACTTGGGCAGCTTGAATCGCTGTCCGTGAGTTTTTTCCAGGACAGCAGCCTTATCCATGAATTCCTGATGCCCGTAAGTAAAAATATAGCGCATCACCCCGCCTGTATAAGAAGGGAAGCCCCAACCGTAAATACTTCCCAGGTTAGCCGCTGCATGACTCGCAATGACACCCTCTTGCAAGCACCAGCCAGCCTCAAGGATCTGGGCAAAAAGCAACCGTTCGAAAATGTCCTTCCGGTCGAAATCCGTTTTCGAAATTGGAAATAGGTCCTTCAATCCACTCCAGACGGTTGGTAAATCACCCTTGGTGTAGTCAAAGAAACCAGCCTCCCTGCTCTTACCCGGACGATCATTTTCCAGCATTTCTCTGAGTGCTGCGGCCGCTGGATGCTGGATGTAGTGTTTGCCATAGTGAGTCGCAGCCTGATCCTCGTAACTTTTTACAATCTCCAGTCCCAGCTCATCGGCCAGCGACAATGGCCCTTTGGGCATTCCCACCTGAAGGCCCAGGTTTTCGACTAGTCCGGGCGGATGACCTTCTTGTAGTAGATTGATTCCCTCGAGTATGTATGTATTTTGAACGCGAGCAGCATAGAAGCCCCAAACGTCTTTTACCACTATTGGTGTTTTTCGGATGAGGGTGGCAAAATCAAAGGCACGGGCCACCGTTTCATCTGTTGTTTGCTTGCCTCTTACAATCTCTACGAGATTTACCTGCTCTGCTGGCGGAAAGAAGTGCAGACCGACATAGTTGGCTGGTCGCCTGCTTGAGGCAGCCAGGGTGGAAATGGGTATGGAAATGGTATTCGTGGCCATGACACCAAAATCATCCAGATACTCTTCGGCCTCTCTCGTCACTTTGGTCTTAACCATCTTGTTCTCGAATACAGCTTCGATGACTAAATCGCAATCGGCAAATTGCTCGCTCGAGTCAATTACCTCCAGTCTGTTGAGTATCTCTTGTCTTTCGCTGGGTTGAAAAGTGCCCCTGACTATATATTCGTCTATCCGGTCTTCGACGAATGCGCGCCCGCGCTCAGCTACGGGAATACTTACATCCTTCAGCACTACACGGAGTCCTCTGCGTATGCAAGCAAATGCTATGCCCGACCCCATTTGGCCTGCTCCGATTACTCCAATCTTTCTCGGCCTAAAGCGACCTATACCCTTCGGCCGGTTCCAACCCGATTGAACCGCATTCTTATCAAACCAAAAAGTGGATATCATGCTTTTGCACACCTGGCCCGAAGCGACTTTGGCATAGTATCGGCTATCGAGGATACACGCCGTATCGAAATCGACTTTTGACCCCTCGGCCAATAGATCAATTATGGCTTGCTGTGCAGGGTACTGATCATTTGAAGTTGCCGACAGCTGAGCCGTAATCAGCCTTATCTGATGCCCCAATTGAGCATCCTGGGCAGAACCACCCGGTATCTGACGGTTGGGATCATCCCATGGATTTCGGTATTCGGGATTGTCTAGCAGCCAGCATTTAGCTTTGTCCAACATATCTGCCTGTGAGCTGGCCAGCTGATCAACCAAACCTACCTTAAGCGCTTCGTGTGGGCTGTAGCGACGTCCCTCGATCAAAATGGGGTAAGCACGCTCAATTCCAAGTAACCACATCAGCCTGATGATGGCACCCCCACTGGGAATCAGTCCAATACTCACCTCTGGGTGTCCCAGTCTGATCTTAGTGTCGTCGAGAGCAATACGGTGGTGACAAGCCAGTGCCAGTTCGAAGCCTGTGCCCAAAGCGTGCCCATTCATAGCAGCTACTACAGGAACCCCAGGTCGCTCCAGATCTCGCAGAAATTCTTTTAACCTTTGGGCAGCATCAAAAAGTGCTGCTGGATCGGACTGATGATACAGGGATTCCAGATCGCCTCCTTGCAAGAAATCACTTTTGGCACTGGTGATGATGATCCCTTTTAGCTGACCACGAGCCTTTTCTGCTTTCAGATGATCGATCAGCGGCCTAAAACTGGTAACAATATCAGGATTGATGACATTGCTTTCGCGGCCCTGCATATCGAGTATGAGGGTAGCGATCATGTCGGTATCCTTGCGATAACTGATCATAATTCCAGGCGTTCAATGATTGTAGACATAGCCAAACCAGAACCTGCATCTATGGTCAGGCTTCCAAAAGTCTGATCTCGTTTTTCCAGCTGATCGAGGAGATGGCAGAGCATCATACCTCCGACTGCACCCAGCGGCTCGCCCAGGGCTATCGATCCGCCCAAGACATTGAATTGATCTTCTGCCAGTTCGAGGCCACGTTGAAAGCAAATGGCAGGCGCAGCGAATGATTCATTAAATTCCCAGAGATCTATGTCCTCGACGGCAAGTTCTGCCTTTTGCAAGGCCAGTCTTGCAGCTGTCTCCCCTCCTGTAAGCATGGTGGCATCTACAGTGGCCATGGCTACAGAACGTATGCGAGCTCTGGCCTTTAGACCGAGTTCTGATCCGCGCTCCTGGCTACCCAGCAAACACAAAGCTGCCCCATCTGCCGGTGCGCTTGTATTGCCGATCGTATGATTGTGCAGGATGCGCGAAATGAGTGGAAAGCGATGCAGGGCCATAGTATCAAATCCGGCCAACCCCATTTCGGAAAAGCGGGAAGGCAAATCGGCCAGGTCATCAGCTTTCAAGGATGGCTTCGGCAGAGCGTCTCTATCGAGAATGGGCAATCCATTCGCATCGGTTATTGGTTCCAAAGAAGCATCGAACAAATTCGCATCCTGAGCGGCAATGGCCAGTTGATGGGATCGCAGCGCATAGTGATCTAAGTCTGACCGAGATAACCCTTGAGTAGTAGCAACCAAGTCAGCCGCTACACCCTGAGGGATCTAGTGGCTATTTACGATGGTCTCCGGATCATTCATCATTGGCCCGCGGTTGAGCCAGGTGGGTACCCGCGACATACACTCCAGTCCTCCTGCAATGATGAGGTCATCATACCCTGCCTCGATACGCGCTGCAGCCAGGTTTATTGCTTCCAGGCTGGAAGTATTGAAGCGGTTGATTTGCATGCCGCCTCGCGCCAATCGCCAACCCGCATGGAGCAAGCCCGCCCGGGCGATGTTGTAGCCCTGATCGGCAGCAGGTGTATTGCAACCAACAATGAAATCATCTACCTGAAGTGGAAAATCATCAATACCAGATCTTCTTTGCAATGCCTGCAAACACCTGGCCAAAAGCTGGACGGGTTTTACCTGATAGAGCGCCCCACCTGGGCGGCCATCTCCTCGTGGGCTGCGGATTGCATCGAATATACACGCCTTCGACATGGGGTAAAGGTAATGAGCACGCAAAACTCATACCCGATTTTGACTAGCCTTAGTCTGTAATTATTATTGATCTATCGAGTATTTTTGGGTGCTCAGTTGTAAAGGTGCAACTTTGAGTCAAAATTAATATCATGGCTAAACGCAAAAACCTTACTGGCTTTTCTCGATTAATATTAGCATTGTTGGTCATATTGCCCGCAGCCTTTGTCGGAGCTTCTTACTATAACGGAGAAGACCCGGTCCAAAAATTCAAAGAGCTTGCAGGCTGGGAACAACCCAGAACGACTGTCTCCAACAGCAGTAGCAATCGATCGTCTTCAGGTAGTGCATCTACCGGCGGAAGTACAAATTATAACAACATGAGCCATTCTGATCTCGTCACCCGCATCGCTGTACTTGAAGAGCAACTGGCCAGATGCCGGGCGGCCGACGTAGAATGAAACCATCAAGATCATCACCACTTTCACAACCTATCTGAATATGGAAACGCTACTCCTAAATATTAGTCCAATGGCCACAGGCAGCCTAATACTCAATATCGTATTAATCGCTGCACTATCGATGTTGGCCGCCAGCTATCTTAAAGGTATTTACGTCAAAGACTTTGGTGCAGCCATCCTACTGGCCATTGTTTTGGCCCTACTCAACGCCACAGCGGGCTGGGTACTTCGCGGCCTGGCCTGGCCATTCAACCTTATCACATTCGGCTTATTTTCCGGTCTGATCAACCTGGGCATATCGACCTTTCTGATCTGGATAGCTGATCGCTTCCTGAAAGGATTTGAAGCCAAAAATCTGTTCTGGACCTTCATCTTTGCGCTGGTCTTAGCTGTTGGCAGTTTCTTCATCAACCTGATCCTCTAAACCTTGCAAGGACTTTCGGTACAAATACACCAGTTTTTTTATAGCCTGCTCGCCATCCCGCGTGCCTGGCGCTTCATGTGGCACTACAAGTTGTGGCGCGGCCTGCGCGATTATGGCTGGGTAGCTAAAGCACTAATGATAATTGGTGTATTGGTCGGGCTATACTTCGTCACAGAAATACTCGCTTGGTTTGGCAGTGCCGGTTCCGAGACCCAACAAATGAACCTGCTCTGGGGTGAGAATAGTCTGGCTGGCAGATTGGGGTCCGACACCATAGACCTGCTTACAGATGGCTCGCTGAAGTGGGTCATACTGGTCCTCATGGAGGTGGTCATCTACCATTTTATGCGCGGTAGTGTCAAAGTAGTTCTGGGCCGGGATATGCCCAACGCCAATACCTTCAAACCCTTTTTTGACGCACAAGTCAGAATGATAGGCGTAGCTGTCGTCTCTTGGGTATTAGAGCTACTGATCACCAATGTTGGTTTCAGTATTGCTTTTTCCCTATTGCCATTTTTCTCATTTCTGGAATCGCCATTAACCCTTGCCGTGCAGGCTTACCTTCTGGGTTTTGCCATAGTAGACAACTATAATGAGCAATTTGAGATTTCTATCAACCAAAGTCTTTCTTACGTCAGACGTAGTTATATGGGGGTCTGTCTGGGCCTTGGTCTACCACTTTTCATCATCTTATATGTTCCACTTATAGGAGCGTTGTTAGGTCCACTGCTTGTATCAGTTACAGCTGCTATCGTTATGCGCGAACTGAGTGACCTACACCTCGTGGGCTATATCCCATCTGAAAAGGAGATGAAGAAAATGGATAAAAAGGAGAGAAAAGCGGAAAAAAAGGCAGCTAGAAAAGCTCGCAGGAGAGCCAAACGAAAAGGATTACCCCTACCCTCATGAGTCGAGCTACCTTCTTTTTTATCATGCTCCTCATCTTGGAGTGGTACAGCATTCAGGCAATTCGCGTTTGGACTAGACCATTTAGTCCTTCCTGGCGCACGGGAATCTGGGTATTGTACGGACTAGGCAGCCTGATGGCATATGGCTATTTGTTGTATAACATCTTCAACGAAGGGCCAAAGCCCGACTGGTGGCGCATTTATGGCATGGCGGGTTTTGTCATCTGGATCCTATCTAAGGTTCCGATAGGCGGGGTCATGTTTCTGGATGATATTCGCCGAGTGTTCAGCTGGGGAATCAACCAAATGACCGGCGAGGTAAAATTTGATCCTGGCCGATCTCGCTTCATGGCAAAGGCGGCTCTGGCCCTCGGTGCCGTTCCTTTTGGAGTGCTGACCTATGGCATGGCCCGCAATGGATTCAGATACCGTCTTCACGAGCAAGATGTGCCCATCGCTGGTTTGCCCGAAGAGCTGAATGGCTTGAAGATTGTGCAAATCAGCGACATCCACTCGGGTACCTGGACAGACGATGCACCGGTTCATAAAGCCGTAGAACTGATCAATGAGCAAGCTGCTGATTTGGTCTGCTTTACCGGCGATCTGGTCAATAGCCTGGCCAGTGAAATGGCGCCATTCGTAGAAACCTTTAGCCAGATCAAAGCCAAGTACGGTGTGTACTCCGTCATGGGCAATCACGACTATGGCGACTACTACAATTTTAATAGCCCCGACGGTTACGACAACAACCGGCAGGAGTTCTTCGAGACGCACCGAGCCATGGGGTGGGATTTGTTGATGAACGAGAATCGGCTGATCGATGTCAACGGCCGAAAGCTGGCTATGATCGGTGTAGAGAACTGGTCTGCTCTAAGGCGCTTTCCGCGAAAAGGAGATTTGGCGGCTGCTCGTATTGGCACCGAAGAGGCAGATGTGCGCGTACTGATGTCGCATGATCCGACCCATTGGGAAGCCCAGGTGCTAGATACCGATATTGACCTGACACTTTCCGGCCATACCCATGGTTTTCAGTTCGGTATCGAAATTCCTGGCTTCAAGTGGAGTCCGGCCAAGTTTATGTACAAGCAATGGGCCGGTATATACAAGCAGGGACAACAGTGGCTATACGTCAACCGCGGCTTAGGCTGCCTGGTATACCCTGGGCGTGTAGGTATTTTGCCGGAGGTTACGGTGCTGAGGTTGGTGAACAAAGGGTAAATCTTTTAATAGCCACTTGCGTTAGTATTGCATCTTTCGTATATCCATGTCAGACTTTCTAAAATCGCTCTATCAAGCTCACCAGCAGGAAAACGAACTGCCGGCCCCCAAGCTGGTTGCAGACTGGATCGATGGCTTGATGCAGCTGCTCTTTCCAGCCTATCGCAATCAACACTACCCCAGCTATAGACATTTTGAGCAGACTTTCTCCTCCAATCAGCTCAAGCTACTCAGCCTGTTGGCTAATATGCAGGCCCGCCTTTCGGCCCCGGCAGATCAACTGCAGCAGTCTTTTGAGTTGGGACTTCCGCAGGTACATACTTCCCTCTTGGCCGATGCCAATGCCATACTTTCCGGAGATCCGGCAGCCACCACTCTGACTGAGGTTTTGCGTACTTACCCGGGTTTTTTCGCCATCGCCGTTCATCGCATAGCACATGCCCTTGATCATTTAGAGATCCCGCTCTTACCTCGAATGCTAACCGAGATTGCCCATGGTCGCACTGGTATAGACATTCACCCCAAAGCACGCATAGGGCATCGGTTCTGCATAGATCACGGTACGGGTATCGTCATCGGAGAAACCGTAGAAATCGGCGATGATGTTAAAATATACCAAGGCGTTACCCTGGGTGCTCTGAGCGTCAGAAAAGATCTGGCACAAACCAAGCGCCACCCCACCATCGGCAACCGAGTTGTCATCTATGCTGGTGCCACCATCCTCGGCGGCGAAACCGTCATCGGAGATGATGCCATCATAGGCGGAAATACCTGGATCGTGAAGAGTGTAGAGAAAGGAGAGCGGGTGTATTACAAGAGTTGAGTTTAGATTGGTGTTCTTGATTACGGTTTGGTTCTAATTTTCAATAGACGCAGCGTTTCTGGCGCGCATCACCGTACTTAGAGGTGAATGCCACTTGACCAACATCTAAACACGCTTCTGAATCGGTGCCTCAAGCATGATCGCCGGGCTCAAAGAGAGCTATACGACAATCATTATAGCTGGGCATTGAATATTTGCATCCGCTATGCCAGATCAAAGGCCGAAGCCGAAGAAGTAGTCAACGATGGTTTCATAAAGATTTTTAAAGGACTTGCAAGCTTTGATCGCGAGCAAGCTCTTCGACCGTGGCTGAAGCGCATATTCGTAAATGCTGCTCTAGACCAGTTGAAGAAAAAAGCCTGGGACCCACAACCCATCGATATGGCTAATGAAATCATGGTATTGCCTAAGTCTATTGACTACCTGCAATACGAAGATGTCCTCGCAGCCATCCAGTCGCTATCTCCTGCCTACCGAGCCGTATTTAACCTGCACGAAGTAGAAGGTTATAAGCATACCGAAATAGCCAGCCTGCTCAGCATCAGCGAATCTACCTCGCGATCCAATCTACTAAGAGCTAAACGCTTACTTCGGAAACAACTCCAGCATCTAGATCACCCCTTAAGTCGACCAGCCTAATGAAACAGAAAAATGACTTTTGGAAAGAATTCGACAGCGCATTATCGCAGCCGCCGACCCATCAAACTACAGATGAAGGGTGGAATCAGGTAACAGCAGGTCTTGACCAGCAAACTCGGCCCAATAAATTCCCAATACTGATTTGGCTGTTCCTGCAATTTCTGGGGGGTATGGCCATCCTAATCATCGTTGGCATTCCTTTTTCCCAGGACAGTCGCCTATTCCTGCACGCACAGACACATGAGTCTTCCGCTGAAATAGCTTCCTGGGAAACAAATAGCAACAGCCGAGATATAGACCAGACGCATGGCCAGGAAGTCCGATCAGAGTCAATCGTGCAAGATCCTGTAGAAAACCTACCCAAGCCTAAAGATGAGGATGTAGAAGCAGTCTTGGAAACAAGTCGATTTAGCACGCCAGACAGCACACACCTCACTAAAAACAGACCTTTTAAAGCTGCCCCGTCTATTCCAAATCCGCCGCAAATACATCTTGAGTGGCCTACAACTTATCCTGACTTCAATATACAAATTGCTCCAATCAAAGCATCAGACGGCCGAAATAATTACCTCGATATAAACGCCCAAATAAATGCTGAATCTCCTATTGAAGAGCAACTCAGCTTGCGCTATGGCCGGAAATTATTCAATAATTTTTGGCTGTCGCTAGGTGTTGGGTCCTCGCGATACTTTTGGGATCAATCGTTTTTCAACGATACAGAAGTACAGGAAATCATTAGTAGCACACCCGGTGACATAATAGATTTCGCTCGCTCCGGCAGAGATGTCAATGTACTCCTTGATTTGGAGCGACCCCTATTCAACAGGAATAGCAGATGGCAGTTGGCTCCAATTGTAGGAATACAGGCAAGTATCTGGAGGCAAAGAGCGCAAGAAGTCACCTACTTCTCGGTATATAATGTCACACAAATAATAACTGACCGAATACACACAGAAGACGTTGGGCTAAAATTAGATCAATTCTATTTGGGCGGACGAGCATCATTCAAAATACTCCCTAAATGGTCATTAACAGCAGACATAAGACAAGCGTTTATCACGCAAAACACCCAAAACACAGCAACCCTTTTTATGGGGCTACGCTACAAATGGTAAACCTATGAAATATTTATCAGCACTTGTTTTTCTTTCGATTCTGGTGTTTAGTTGCCACCCGCGTAAGTACGACTTAGAAAAAGAAGCAAGCCTTTATTTCGAATATGAAAACTTAGTTACCGGAGAATCCAACACCATAAACACCTTTGATCAGCTAACTACAAGTATGTTTTCTTATGGCGATGCCCCAAGCAGTCCTCCCGATACCTTTTTGCAACAATTTTACATCAACTACGCCCTGGATACGACATCCGGCTTTTTCCCTCGGCTCTTCATGGGCTTTTATCCCAACATGATAGCTGATAGATGCCAGCCGGTACCCGATAGCTATACCTACACCCAACTTTACACTTACGAAGACCCGGAAGACTTTGTAACCGAAGGCTTCCCCACGGGAGACCTATACCCTACACAATCGCGCTTCTTTTTTACTTTCGAACCCAGCTATGATGAGGCTTCCAGATTCTTTAGGGAAGATCTGGTCGCGCAGCCTGGCTCGTATGTAAGAATACTAGAAAGCTGCATAATCTATGATGAATCAAACCGACCAAGGCTCTACGTGAAAGGTGAATTCTCTGGAATCTTAAAAGTGGCCGACAACCTTCAAAGCCCATTTGCAGGTCAGGAATTATTTCGAATCAATAATGGTCGCTTTGCCTGGATTCATCTTGTCGATGGTTGGTAATCAACTACACCTCAAAAAACCGAACTCAAGTACTCTTAAACTCGAATCAAATGAAACTATTCTTTTTGGCGATAAGTATTGCAGCTACATTATCTCAAACCGCATGCTCCGATGAAAATCCGAACTTAACTAGTATACACTGCGGCGAAGAAACGGAGGGATTACTAGCTAGCTTAGAATTTGTAGATAATACTGGAGATATTATTTGCTATCAGAGTAGTGATATTCTCGACTTGAGCCTAAACTATAGTCTACAACAAGATGGCCCTACAGACGATCTCCCCTTGGTCCCATGGAGAAACATGTACCTTAGGTTAACCTTAAACATAGATGACCTAGACAGTCCATATCATCAGCTCTCTTTCTTATTTAGAAATACCCCTCAAGATAGTGCGGAGTGGGTACAGCCTGACAATGAATATCCACTCTTGACTCCAGAGCTAATTGTAAGTCGCTTGCTACCAGAATCGACCATCGCTGCAGGCCCCATGGCTAGAGTTGACTTGTCTATTGATAGATTTTCAGGAATGAGCTATGCTATGAATCCTGGCCCTGATATAGGATCTGTTCAAATCTTACGTTCAGAACTTGGACTCGATGAGGCTGGTCAAGAAGTTATTAAGCTAGAAATGACTTTTAATGTACTCATCCGTCAGGCCTACCTACCAGATGATCTCAGGCAATTGCAAAATGGGGTTCTGACTATGGAAATCCCGATAGATGATCTCATTCCTTAAAATGCAAAAGGCTGCGCTTAGAGCGCAGCCTTTTGCATTTTTCATATTTTATCAGAGATTAATTTAATCATTATTCAATCGATTGCGCTCACTGCTACTAGCAGAGTTTCTACGCTCGTTGCTTTTCAGGTGCTGGTTGCCAAACTTATAGCTGGCACGCAGGTAAAATACCGGCGCTTCCCAGCGAGAAACGATATCGATATCCTGATCCTGGTAGTTGATATTTCCTGTGAAGAAACGCTGGATGATGCCATCAGCTTCGAACTGCAAGCTCAGCTTGTCGTCTAAGAAGGTCTTTTCCAGTCCCATGCTGACACCGTACAGAGGATTGAAACGAACGATTCCATCCAGACCAGCACCTTGGTACCAGCCACTCACCTCCAGATCCCAATCGTCGGGCAGCTTGTAATTTATTTGCAGGAAGCCGGTAAACGACCACTGGTCTTGCTGGAACTGACCACCTAAGAACTCGCTGTTGTAGTCGTGGAAATAGAGCATACCACCACCATATCCACTTACATTCTTACCAATCCAGTCAAGCGGGAAGAACAGGCTACCACCATAGCGGGTATAGTTTTCCAGGTTGACAACCGTTTGAAATGCTTCGCCCGTCATCACATTCTGCTGAGTGACTTCAGTCATTACATTATTGGTACGATCGTAAAGCAAATTAAAGAAAGGCTGCTTCTCATAAGTCAAACTCAATTGACCGCTGTGTACATACTCTGGCTGTAGAAATGGGTTTCCTTTTTGGAAGGTAATCGCATCCAAATAGCTGATGAATGGATTCAGGTCATAGTAGCTAGGCCGTTCGATCCGATAGCTATAGGCCAAAGACAAGCCCAGTGGTCCAACAAAAGGCATAGAGACACTAGCTGAAGGAAATACGTTTTGGTAGTCGCGATTATTCAGGCTATCGATGGTCCGGTTAAAGCCCATGGTCTGAGTCTGCTCGTAGCGTAAGCCTACATTAAACTCAAGGCGATCTTTGGTATAGACAGCACTCACATAGGCTGCATTGATATCCTCATCGAAGTCAAAGGCATTAGATACATTTTCGTCCAATAGCCTTTCGCCAGCAGCGTTGGTTGTATCGGAAATAATGGCGTTTTCCAGAGTCACGCGACTGATCTTTCCGCCTGCACTGATCTGCCAATGCTCATCGATGGGCCTCTTGTAGTCAACCTGAGCAGAAAAGATAGCGGCATCGGCAGGCTCGAAGTTGAAGCGATCCGGGAAACCGCCACCATCGACGATCAAATCAATGTTAGACTCTCGGGTAAAGAGATTATAACTGGCGTCAAAAGTGATCTCCTGACCCATTGTATCGAGCTTGATGCGGTAGTAGGCATCGGTGTTTAGATTATCCCAATCGCGATCGCGCGTATTGAAAGTGGTAAATGTATTCAGCATTTCGCCACTGGCCGGATCAACGATATCGGTACGGTTATCAGCTTCGCGTGGACTGGTACCCTGGCTGAACCTTCCGCTTATACCAATGCGATGACTATCACTGATATCATAGTCGCCTCCCAGGCGAACGGAGTAAGACTTAGGGATACCGAAATCGCGGTTTTCCTGAAAGTAATCCACTTCTCCTACACGCCTGACCAAGTCTAGTTCTTCCACCCAAGAGCTGCGGTTCAGGCTGATTCCTCCGGTCAGATTCAGAGGTCCGGCTCTATGGGTCAGGTTTACGCCGGTGCGGTACTTGGCCCGCTGACCATAACCATACTGCGCATAGACGCTACCGTTGGTACCCAGCAATAGATTCTTCTTCAAAATAATATTGATGATGCCGCCAGAACCTTCAGCATCGAAATTGGCCCCTGGCTGGGAAACCACTTCGATCTTGGCAATATTGTCAGCTGGCATTTCGCGCAATAAGCTCTGGATATCGATGTACTTGGTAGGGCGCCCGTCAATTAAAATAGTCACTCCAGAGCGGCCTGCCATAGAGACTTGATTGCCTCTTACAATTACACCAGGTACTTTCCGGAGTAAGTCGGTAACCGTTCCGCCGCCTCCGGTGATCATTTGTTCTACATTGACCACCAGTTTTCCGGCGCGTTGCTCCAGCAGTGGGCGAGTAGCTGTCACCTCTACTGTATTCAGGTCGGTAGCTGTAGCCGCCATATCCAGATCACCCAGGTCTAGTTGCTGGTCTTCAGCCAGGCTAAAACCCGGATAATCCGTTTGCTCGTAACCAATACCTTGTGTACGGATAAAGTAGTCGCCGGCATCGATATCCGTGAATTGGAACCCACCATCGCTTTCTGTCAGTTGCAGCTTAACGACATTAGAATCTGCCTGCGTAAATAAAATGACATTAATGACTTCGGCTGCTTCACCATCTGAAGTTATGCGGCCCTCGACCCGAGCTTGAGCAGACAAACTACCTGCGGAAGTCCCAAAAAAAAGAAAAGCAAAAAGGTAAGTAAGCTTGGTTTTCATTGTGGAGTGTGTTGTAAAGTCTTTTGGGGAAATTGAGAATGCAATGTGAAGATGCGTCAACAAGCTGTTCACCCCTATTATTTTTCGATGAACCGTCCAATTTGAGTGATGAATAGTATTTTCATACCCATACAACCTCTATTTATTGGACTTCCGCAGGTGGAGGCATTCCCCGAATGCCGACATCCTCGCACGAGATCTGGTAGATCGAGATGCGGAATGGAAACCATAACTTAGACATCAGTATCAAACCCTACTTCTTGCATCCTTTTAGAAAGTATATAGTTCAGTACACCCCCGTCCTTCATACAGAATGGGAATTGATAGCATCTTGCTTGGTCAGAGCGGAATATAGCCGTGGAGACATCCTACTTAAAAGCGGTAAACTGTGCCGTAAGCTGTACTTTTTAGAATCGGGCTTCTTGAGATTCTACATCGATAAAGATGGGCGAGACATCACTAAGTTTTTCACCCATTCTCCCTACTGCTTTACCGCCCAGAAAAGCTTCACCACAGATGCCCCATCAGATGAAGCTATTGAAGTACTACAAGATGCTGTTATTTGGGAAATGCCTAAGAAGGAGGCTTTTGATCTGTTAGTATATCCTCACTGGAGTACCTTCATACGGAAACTCATTCAGGAAGTACAGTTCAATACCGAGCAAATACTGGAAGATTTGCAAAATCTGACGGCCGAAGAGCGATATGTAAATATGGTAGAAGCTGGTGATCAGATTCTAATACATGCGCCACTAAAAGACATAGCCAGTTATCTGGGAATCGCGCCTCAGTCTCTGAGCAGGATACGTAAAAAATACTGGACAACATCTACGAAGTTAACATAGGTGCAATGACGTAGGACTAGCTAGACGCCAATTTTGCAAAAAACAAAATAATGCATTTAGCGCTCTTATTTCTTCTACTACTTTCTTCTTTCAACTTGTGTGCACAGGAAAGCGAACCTTCTAACAAGCATTTCTGGCATCGTGTAGCGACAACCGCTTCACCAGAAGATATTTGGTCCATCTGGATAGATGTATCTAATTGGAAACAATGGGATATTGGACTACAAGATGCTTTCATAGACGATTCCTTTCAACTCGGAGCAAAAGGAAAAATAATTTCATTGGAAGACCGGAAAGCCAAATTCAAAATCATCGAGTACATAGAAGGCGAGTCATATACCTACAGAGTAGGCTTACCTTTTGGCAGCCTAAGTGTTCGACGGTTCTTAGAGATAATGGACGGCCAGACATTCTTCACACATGAAGTCTGGTTTACCGGACTGACGAGAGGTCTTTTTGCCAAATCTTTGGGCAAAGAATTTCGAGAAATGCTGCCAGTTGTCATGGAAAACATCAAAAATATAGCCGAGCAGTAATGATCTCACTTAAAATTGTATACATCGCCAATGTACTCGTTGCTGGTTGGATCAGTATCTCCTGCCTGTTCTTTCCAAAAACGGCACACCGAACCGTCTTTTCTGAAGCGTTCACATACTCGGAATCTTTTAGACTAATTGGTGCACTATGGATAACCATTGCCATCTTATCTGTCATTGGAATGATATATCCCAGGCAAATGAGCTTAGTACTTTTATTCCAATTAATCTACAAGGCCACTTGGTTACTAGTTGCTGCACTTCCAGCAGCTATGAGTGGAAATTCCTATCCTAAAGGAATGGCCGTGTTTTTCATTATCTGGGTAGTGGTTCTTCCATTTGTCATACCTTGGAAGGAAATATTCGGCCCGTAAATGCATAGAAAGGAATTCATAAAAATGTGTGGCTTGTTAGGTGTAGGCCTTCCCCTTCAGACCAGCCTGGCTGCATGCGGAAGTGGAGATCGGGACAAAACAGCTTTCGAAGGCAAGGTGCTCATTA
>JBCBVN010000012.1:0-26245 GCA_039817625.1 Bacteroidota bacterium | reverse complement strand
CGCTGACGTCGTCAGTATCGACATCGTCTCCGAGTTCCAGCTTATCGAAGAGTTGGAAGACGCGTGGGCTGATATAGACCACCGAGAATCGTTCGTCTTCCAGATACTGCTGAAAGTATCGATCGATGGCATTGGCACTGGTTTGAGCTTGCAGGGCTAAGCCCAAACTCAGCAGAACGAGTAAGCTGAGCAGCTTTGGTAGTTTGTAATTCATAGTTGGTAAAGTTTATTGGCCTTTGCTAGCCAGGGGGTTATTGAGCAATTGAATAGGTTGTATGGCTTTGCCCGCCTGAGTGACTAGGTTCCAGGGTTTGGCCACACGAGTCAGGCTTTGACGCAGTACGAGTTCAGCCTCTGCAGGATCCGTTATTTCATACCGACTCCAGTCTACCGCCTCAGAGACTGGGAAACCCTCTGTAGCTGCAGTAGAATTCGATTCTGAAAGACGAGGCAGCCAGGCAGCAACACATACAATAGCAACCACAGCTGCTGCATATCGCCAGAAATGTTGGCCTGTAAGCCGCCTTACTATTGCGCCACCCGATGAGGGTGTAGCTGAAGAATCTTCCTCCACAAACTGAGCAGACAACTTCTCCCAATCTATGTCGGAAGTTTCCCTCGATTCGCCATCGAAGTAGCCGGCCAGATGCGTATCGACTGAGGGCACTGACGCTTCGAGCCAATAGGCCCGTAGTGCTTTTTCCTCTTCCAGGCTGGTCTCGCCTGCATAATAGCGTCGAGTGATGTCTTCCCAATTTCTTTCGATATTATCCATGGCAAGGGTTTTTAGACAAGGCCGCCCGCAGGCTTTTACGGGCGCGATGAAGGTCGGTTCGTACTTGATCTAAGCTTATACCGAGCATATCTGCAATTTCCTGGTAGCTCCGCTCTTCGATTTCTCGAAGGTGGATGACCACTCGCCTCTGCTCGGGCAAAGCTTGAATCATCTTATCGATATGCTGACGGAGCTCTTGTTGCTGCAACTTGGCATCCGGACTGATATCGGGGCTTGGCAGATCGGGGGCTGTATCCAAATGTTGAGTTGTCTTCCTTTGAATACTGCGATATCGATCTATACTGTGATTTCGCAAGAGACGAAAACACCAGGCTTCGACATTTTTAATTCCGCCGAGTTCGGCCCGTTTCTCCCACAACTTGACCATAGCTTCCTGCACGACATCTTCTGCCTCGGTGCGTTCACCTAGCAAACGATAAGCCAATCGAAATAGGCGTTCGCGAAGGGGCCAGACTTGTCGATGGAATATTTGGGCACTCATCGTCTTGTGTCTTCTGTAGGGCAGACGATGGTCAATATGGCTTTGTTACAGAAAACTTAAATTTTTTATTTCTCTGCGTCTCTGAGCAGTTCATACCAATCACTCCAACCCTTTCGATTGCGCATCACCAGGTCCAGGTACTCTCGCCAGATGGGCTCATCTTGCTGCGCATCTTTGACGATGGCTCCTCTCAGGCTATCGGCCAGATCTGCCACAGTAAGTCCCTTTTGATCTGCACCAAAATGCGCGGCTAGTGCCCGCCCCTGATTGACTACACTAATGGCTTCTGCTGTACTCAGCGTACTGCTTGGCTTTTTCAGTTGGGTCCGACCATCCTCGGTTTGCCCGGAACGAAGCTCTCGGAAGATCGTTACCAGCTTGCCCAGCTCATCTGCGGGGTTTTTCTCAAAGTTCGGCAATCCCATGCGCTCGGCGGCTTCTCCACTTCTATCTACTACGATGCGTACTCCTTCTTCGAGCGTAGCTGGCAAGGGAAGTCTAACGGTATTGAATCGACGCCGCAAGGCACTAGACAATTCATTGACACCCTTATCTCGATCATTAGCTGTTGCAATAATATTGAACCCCCGTTTTGCAGCTACTTGCTCATTCAGTTCTGGTATGGGCAGGATCTTCTCAGACAGTATCGTGATGAGCGCGTCTTGCACATCGCTGGGCATTCTTGTGAGCTCTTCGATCCGAGCGAGTGAACCCGATTGCATGGCGAGCATTACGGGGCTTGGCACCAGGGCGGCTTCACTAGGCCCCTCAGACAGCAAGCGCGCATAGTTCCAGCTGTATCGCAGGCTTTCTTCGCCCATTCCCGCTGTGCCCTGAACCAACAAACTGGAATCACCACTGACAGCAGCAGCCAGATGCTCGCTGACCCATGTTTTAGCTGTTCCAGGAACACCGATCAGCAAAAGGGCGCGATCTGTGACCAAACTAGCTACAGCCAGCTCGATGAGTCGCCTATCTCCAAAATACTTGGTTTGAATTGTCGTACCATCGGAGAGCTCGGTTCCCAGCAAATAGTCGACTACAGCTGACGGTGAGAGTTTCCATCCTGCAGGTCTGGGTTTGTCGTCCAGTGCTCCCAGTTTCTTCAACTCTTTTGCATAAGCTGTTTCCGCCTTGGGCCTAAGAATGTCGCTCTTTTTGCTCATAGCTGCCGCTCGGCCTTAATTTTCGCTGCATCAAGCAGTAAATTGAATGCACCAAAAGTACCTAATTCAACCTGCACCAAATTCTTTTGGTCGTCGTATACCTCTGTCAGCACTGACTGCTGAACGGCTATACTTCGAGGCGGGGCTTCAGGCTCTGCTGCTATGTATATCCACAAAGCTTGCAGGTCGTCTGATATTTCATAGCCAACTAGTTCGCTATCTAATTCTTCGCCACTCCAAAAAATCTTGAAATTCCTATCCAGATAAGCTTCCAAATAGCGGCTGGCAGAACTATCCTCGCGTTCTGTGCCCAGACGCAAGTTAGGTGCACCGGCTTCGTGGAGTGCCAGTTCGAGATCGTCAAGAAAAACGTGCATCTCTACCTGAACCTGATCTCTATCCGCCAGGTAGCGCAGGGTTGTGCGGCTGAGGTGAAAATCATGAGCCGGGGCAGCGGAAGTAAGCTCTATAAAAAGAAGCAGGAGGGTAGTTAGCATACAATCTGTTTATGATCGAAACTCAGGTTGCCAATCCAATCGTAGCCACACTAATCCTCAAATTTGGCATTGCATTCATGAGAACTTCGGCACAAAGATCCAATGTGGCTCCTGTTGTTAACACATCGTCTACCAAGAGGATGTGATTTTCCACCACATTATTTTGTCTGACTCTAAAAACATTACTCACATTTTTCAGCCGTTCAACACTGCTCTTCTTTGTTTGAGAGCCGGCGAAGCTTGTTCGTTCGAGAATATCCAGACGCTGAGGCACCCGCAGCTTTGCGGCCAGCCCTCGGCCGTAATATTCGGCCTGGTTATACCCGCGCTCCTTCAAGCGCTTAGGGTGCAAGGGTACCGGAACAATGGCCGAAATATCTTTTAATCGATCAACTCCTTTGAGTCTAAGTCCATGTACTTGTCCTAGCTTTTCTGCCAAATCAGGGCGTTGATAATACTTCAGCGCATGGATCATGCGCTGAACAGATGTATTGGGCTGATAGTAAAATAATGCGCCTCCAAATGTGAGTGGGACCCGGCCAGCCAGGCGATCAGTAATTTCATTTTCTACAAGCAGATGATGCTGAGTAAATGGCAGGTCTATCTGGCAGGATGCACACAGAAATGGCCTTTGTGCCCCATCTATTGCTTGCTCACAAGACAAACACAGCTGAGGAAACAAGAGACTCTCAAAACTCGACCTTATGTTTGCCCAGGGCAACTTCACTAGTCGATATAAATGATGCGCCGACGAAAGCGAAAACCTGCCGAAAGCTCGATGGAGATATTCCGAATTTGTCGAGCGGGGATTGAGGTCGGTACCGATGTAAAAGGATTGATTACGTTTCCTATTTCAGGCTGATTGTACTGCAGGGTGAAATCTGGCTGAATATTCAACTCCAGCAAAACGTCTGTCGATTCGCCCAACGGGAAGCTTAGCCCGGCCCCAACCGAAACACCAAAGACAAAGCGATTGATAAAATCATAGGACTCAAAAGGGAAAAATCTTCTCTGAGCAAAGTCGGAAATGCGATCAAACTCATCCAGATTCGTATCTATGTTATACTCAGCTCTCAGGCCCAACAGCCAGTAGGCATCTGCAGCACCGAGGTAAGCGAACACCTGCTTACCGCCCAAGCCCAAAACAATATTTTCAAAAATAAAAGATTGGGCAGGGGTCGTAAAAACCTGGCCAGTCACTGAAGCCCCTATCTGCCTTTGTAGACTACTTCCTCTTTGGTGGTAGCCCAACTGAGCCCAAAGACTAAATTTTTCCAGTTCGGGAAGGCTTTCAATAAATAGGTCTCCATGATACCCGATGAGGGGCTCCCGCTCAAAGCTACCCCAGTTTTGAGTACCCAGAGTGACACCACCTTTTACGCCAAATAGATATCCTCCCTCGTCTTCGTAGTCTACGTCAAAGGGGTCGGACTGAGCTGAGACCAACCCTATACCGACAAACCAGAGAGCCAAGAGGCCAATAAACCTTCGCATGCTGTATTATTTTGCTTTCGATTTTGAATAACTATGCAAAATCTCCAGCAAATATAAATCACTGTACACGCAGCCGCTGACCAATCTGTATGGTATTGCCCGAAAGGTTGTTCAATTCCTTAAGCCGATCTACAGTCAGGCCATACCTCCGACTAATCGCATAGAGTGTCTCTCCACGAATAACTGTATGGAACTGTTCTACCGGAAGTGGCTCAACAGGTACAATGGGGCCTGGGTCTACAGATCCTCCATTATTGACATCATCGTCTTGAGGATTAGTAGGTATGGTAGGCCCCGGATCAACTGGAGGAGGGGGTGGTGGTATCACACCGCCTCCATTGGTTGGTGTGCCAGGATTAGGCTCAAATGGGTTTGGATCGTCGTCAGATGGATTGCCTGGAGGCGGTAAAACAGGATCGTCATCATTCATATCGATGGTACCATCTGGTCGTGTAGGCGGAGTTGGCGTGGAAGGCTCCGGCTGAGTCGGAGCAGCACTCGCACCGGCCAACTTCGGTATAGCACTGGTAGACACCCGCCCACCTCGAAGTTTAATTCGTTCGTCGGCAGCCGGCTCTTGCCCCTGCTCTAGTCGATTTCGCCGCAATAGCTTTTCTAACTTGACCGCATACCTCTGCGAGATATCGAACATGGTTTCTCCTTCTTGAACAATGTGGTAGCGATCTCGCCCTCGGTAACTGTTGCGCTTAGGCTGTAGGTAAACCCGGTTGTTGACATCAACCCGTTGAGTCCCATCGTTGAGCATTTCATTGTAAGACAAAATACGCCTCACACTCAAGTCTACACGCCTAGCTAATTCCTCTACGGTAATTGGTTCTCCCGTCAGAAAGTATGTGACATCGTTGTACTTTCCAATAGAGCTTCTCGGCGCAAAAGGGTCATCGAAGGGATTACCATTGTTGAAGTCATCATCTATGGGGTTGCCAGCTCCAGCATAAGGATCTTCATCAAAAATGGAGCTGCCATTATTCACCACCCGCTGATCGAAGCGATACAACTCATAGGTCTCTATGATTCGAATGAGTTTTTGAGGGTAAGCCGGATCGGTGGCATAACCAGCCTGACGAAGTCCTTCTGCCCATGAGGCATAATCGGTAGGATCTAAGCGGAACAGGAAGTTGTAACGCATCTTAGCCGGGTCGCGCAAAAACTCACTGTGGTCTCTATAGCTGGCCTCCGGATTTCGGTATCCACGGAAGCAGCTCTCGATTAACCGTCCATTCTCATCATAATCATCATCTCTGCGGTAGGCTTCACGCCCCGTCCAGTTTCGTCCACACTTGATACCGAAGTGATTATTGGCTCTTGTCGCCAGGAATGAAGATCCCGCACCACTCTCATGCAGACCCTGCGCCAGTTTGATGCTCGCAGGAATACCTGCTCTGACCATTTCTTCCATGGCCAATGTATTAAAGCGCTCTATATAACGCAGATGCTCTTGACTCTGAGCACCCTGGGCACCCAAATTAGTGGTTAGAATACCCAATAATGCGACTATGAATATACCTCTCATGGTAAGTTGGTGTATATGACCATTTTTAAAATGGCTGTTTAGGGGACTAAGATTGAGTTAATGTATAACGAGGTTTGGATGACTGCCGTATCGTCATCTCCTATTTCCTAGGGATACTTTATGAATACGAACGCCAAAATAACGAGTTATTAAGAAGATCAGGTGCCAATCACCTCAACAAAGTCACTTCTCCGGTCAGTATTTCTGATCTGCCATCTAAGTAGGTCACGCCAAAACGGTATACAAATAGACCCGGATTAAGCGCTCGCCCATTGAATCGACCATCCCATGTCCAGCTTTGTGGGTCACTGAGATCAAGCGGCCCCTGAGCCCTGTAAACGGCATCTCCCCACCGGCTATATATCTCAAAATCATACATGGCCGACACACCAGAGCCGGGGAAAATCCTCAGCTCATCATTTATCCCGTCGCCATTGGGCGAAAAAGCAGTAGGCACAAATACGGGTACATTTCGATCAACCAAAACCTGAACGGTCGCCTCGCCCCGACATCCTCTGGAATCGCTCAAATACAAGGTATAGCTAGATGTACGAAAGGGACTAACCCACCTTTCCAAGAAATGAGGCGCGGGTAAAGACATTTCGTTGGCAAACCAGGTCAGACTGTCGGCTTCTATATTGGTCAATGCCCGCAACAAGACACTATCGCCCAATGATATTTTTTCGTTTTCGGGTAGAATGAGCAATTGAACCTCTGGAGGAGACGCGACAGCAACGGTAGCCTGAGTCATGCAGCCATTTACGTCTTGTATGATGAGCGAGTAGTCCCCTGGCAGCTGAGTGGTTTGAAAAGGAAGATTATCGAGCGCCATAAATACATCACCATCCAGGCTGTACAAGTAGGGCGCTATGCCGCCAGATACCGTATTGATCATGACTGCTCCAAAACCATCTGAACAGGAAGCCCGCTCGCCCGTTGCCTCCAATAATAGTGGAGGAGGTGCAAGAAGTTGATAATTTGCCGAAACCTCGCAGCCAAAGTCATCCGTGACCGTAAGTGCAGCCAGCCCTGGTCCAAGGTTGGTTAACGGATTCGTCGACAAACCTGTAGACCACTGATATACATAGGGCTCCTGACCCCCAGAGGCCTGACCGAGCAAAACCCCATCGCGACTATTGGCGCAGCTCAAATCAAACTCACCCGAAGCCTGGAGCGATTGAATAGCCAGCTGTGGTCGCGATCTTACAACTGATACCTCACCATCGAATAACAGAGGGCAAGCCAGGTTACCTTGCTCGATATTCGATATACTGACAAGCACGCCCTCGGCAGCATCGACAGGAAAGCTGTGAACCCCAGGAGGGAGAGAAATATCTGTACCCTCATTCAACTGAACGGCCAATACTTCTGTGCTTGGGTTCATCAGATCAACAAAAATGGGCTCATCAAAGCAAGCACGACCATCTCCTTCTAGCTCGACGCTAAACTGAGGATGATAGGACAGACTCACAAAAATGGTCGAATCGCAGCCATTGGAAGATGCGCCTGCCAACAGGACCTGACCATTTGGATTGGCCATGTCAAACAACGTACCAGCAACCATCAGGCTCTCCCCCGGACAGAGTGTAGAATCGATTTGCTGCTCGGCAGCTGGATAAAAACTCAGGTTGACCACCACTAGGCTGTCGCATTCATCGACCGTTTGCAGCATGACTTCGCCACTTGGGTTTTCTCGATCAAAAACCATTCCCCCTATCAATAGTACGCTATCTAAGCAGGCCAAACCCGACAGGGTATCGCTCAGAAAGCTACCGACCTGCGGTAGTCTGAATAAGGAAGTGTCTAGGTGGCAAAATGCATCTTGCAAATTGATGATTTCTATTTCGAGCTCCGAAAGGCTGGACAAACCAAAATCTTGGGGACAGAGGACCAATTCCGTGTCGCCATCCACTAGCTCGACCGTACTGCTGCCCGCCCCCAGATCTGGATGGGTGTAGTTGTAAGTAAAAGTGAACGTCCCACTACCGATGAGCTGGACGGGAAAAGACTGGCAGTCTTCATAACAAGTCAGGCCGGCCAGCCCCATCGAAAAATCGGGGAAGGCGGTAAATTCCTGCAATTCGATGAGTGTATCGGTTTCGCAGAAGCGACTGTCGGTTACCGTCAGCGCATAGCTAGCCGGCGGCAAATTAGCCAGGTCAGTTTGGTCGTCATATTGATCATCGGCCCAATCGATAAGGAATGGCGCTTCGCCCTGAGATAGGTTGAGCTGAATATTCCCATTGGGCATGTCGCAATCGGGCTGATCGACCACAAGGCCCAGATTTATATCGCAACCCCCGGGGCCAACGAAGGAGCTGCATGACAGAGAACAGCCATTGGAATCTATCAAGGTCAGATCGTAAAAGCCTGGCCCAAGCCCCCCGAAACTAAAAGGCGCATCTGCCGAGGCCAAGCCGCTGGCCACTACATCGCCTTGCACCTCATAAGGACCGGTTCCCCCAGAGAAATCGATCTGTATCTGACCGTCAAATGTATTGCTTCCCGTTTCATCTAAAACTGTACAGCTCAGCGAGAGAGGAGGTGCCTCTTGTAATACTATATCCTGGGGTGGCAGCACGCAGTTTCGCGCGTCACTCAGCACAACAGAGTAAGTGCCATTACTCAGGTTTATCGGGTTCTGCTGACCATCGAGACTATCTGGCGTCCAGTCGTATTGGTAGGGTCCGAGGCCACCTATGGGCGTCAGGCCGATGCTTCCATTTAGACTTCCGCAGGTCGGAGCATTACTATCGACGTTCAGTTGCAGGTCGCTACAATCTACCTCTGCTATGATAGCCTGACAAGAGTCAACACACCCTAGTTCATCGACAACGGCAATGGTGTACGTTCCTGGCGGCAAGTCTGATATATTTATACTTGGACCTGCTTCTATCGTACTCCCATTGACCGGCCCGCTATAATGGATGGTATATGGGCTAAAGCCAGTGATGATGTCAACTTGCAGGGCTCCGTCTTCACCTACAATGGCCTGGTCTGTGGCGACGCAGTTAAATGTCAAATTGCAGGGCGGAAAATCGACCGTAGCCGTACAGCTGGCCGTGCAACCTAGTGAGTCTACCAAATCGATAAAGTAGCTGCCAACAGATAAATTTTCGATGTCGATTATGGGTCCATCCCCAGTCACAGAACCATTCATTGGCCCACTATAGCTGATCGTAAACGGTCCATTCCCTCCATCGATATCGATCGAAATACCACCGTCTTCTGTATTGGGTGCTGAAATAGTTGTAGCCATGCAGCTGAGTGTTGGCGGTTGGGGTGTTGAGATGGTGAATGGTCCCAGCACCAACTGACAATTGTAAAAATCAGATACCGTTACAGAATAAGTTCCATCTGGAATATCAGTAGAGTTTGCCCCCGACAAGCCGCCCGACCAAGCGAAGCTCAGCGAGTTGCAGTAATCGCCAGAGGCACTAATCGATATATTGCCGCCCGGCTCTTCACAAGCAGGTTGTGTCACAACAGTGGTAGCGGTGAGTCGGCATTCGGGGTGAAACGCGACGGGGCCACAGCTGGCTTCGCACCCATTCTCATCTACCACCCGCATGGTATAATCTCCAGCCAGGATGCAGGTATTTTCCGGCACGAAGTAAGTCGTATTGGGCTCGTTGGGTGCAATTGGAGCAGCATCCAGATCGGTAATGGGCGTTGGCCCTTCAAAGTAAATGTCATAATTGCCCGTACCGCCCGTTCCTAAGAATTGAATAAATCCCAGATTAGAACTATTGTCGTTAAAGTCTGCTACACAATCCTGCAGCACGAGCGGCTGGGGTTGTTCCACGACAAAATTGACGGTTGCTGTACAATTATTGGCATCGGTAACGGTAACGATATATGGCCCGGCGGGCATATCGGTCACTACGGTTTGGCCATCGTAGACATCGACGGACCAGTCGACGCTGGCCAATGGTAGGGTCCAGTTGGAAGATGAGATGACTACTGCACCGGAGTTATCTCCGTGGCAGGTCAAATCACTTACTGTGGCTTCAATTGTGATTGGGCACTGAGCGTAAAATCGACATGTAAAAACAGACAATCCAAAAACAAAGAGCCACACACAGAGGGTATGTGTGTTCATAGCTGCTATTATCAAAAACAAGGATGACTATGGCCTGGTGAGTGGGGGAAGCTCAACCGACCTATCCCTACAAATATACGGCTAAACATTGTTTGGATTTGGGTCGAAATGTTGCCTGCAGATTATTTTTTCCATTCAGCTGGATTTTACGACGATTCAGCTGTAATTGGTGGCCTTGTCTCTGATTTGAACCTTGCTTTGCATGCAAATCAACCATAACCAAATGAAACTAATTTTAGCCATATTTCTCCTTTTTTCCGCGACTTACCTCCAAGCGCAGACCATTCAGGGGCGCGTATTAGACACTCAATCTGAAATACCACTCATCGGTGCCACAGTCGTTGTGCAGGTAGGAGATGAGCAGCGCGGGACGACCACAGATATCGACGGAAGATATAGTATTGGCAATTTGCCTCCTGGCAGATATGTAATACAGGCTACCTACCTGGGGTATGAGTCGAGTAGTATCCCCAATGTATTACTCACCTCAGGCAAAGATGTTATCATAGATATTTCCCTGGAAGAAAGTTTCACACAACTCTCTGAAGTGGTGGTCACGACCGACCCGCGGCAGTCCAATAATGAACTTGCAGCTGTTTCCATTCGCACCTTCCGTCCGGAGGAAGTCAATCGATATGCAGGGGGGCGGGGTGATGTGAGTCGCCTGGCGGGGAATTTAGCCGGAGTATCTACAGCAGACGACAGCAGAAACGATATCGTGATCAGGGGCAATAGCCCAACGGGTGTACTCTGGAGACTAGAGGGAATAGACATTCCCAATCCCAATCACTTTTCCACTTTGGGCACCACTGGCGGCCCTGTAAGTGCGGTCAATCCCAACATGCTGGCCACCAGCGATTTTATCACCTCTGCTTTCCCGGCCGAGTACGGTAATGCCCTATCGGGTGTATTTGATCTACGTCTCCGCAATGGCAATAAAGAGCGAACAGAGTTTATGGCCCAACTGGGTTCTTTTACCGGAGTCGAGTTTATGGCCGAGGGGCCTTTGAATAATCAGAAGGGATCTTTCGCCATTGGGTTTCGCAATAGTTTCGTGGGCCTGGCTAGTACATTGGGTATTCCCATTGGCACCAATGCCACACCCGACTACAGAGACCTGACGTTCAATGTCGATTTTGGCCAGGGAAGTAGTGGTAGATGGTCAATCTTTGGGATTGGCGGGGCCAGCAATATCGATTTTCTGGGCAATGAAACTGATGAGGACGACATTTTCGCCGACCCTTCCAGAAATAGTTACCCCAGATCCAGATTTGCAGTACTGGGCGTGAAACACAACGTCATCACTGGCGATAACACCTACATACGAACGGTACTGGCAGGCACGCTACAAAACCTCGACTTTACAGAATTTGAAGTGAATCAACTTGGCGCTGACAGTATTCTATTTACCGAGGCACAAGACAACAACATCCGCTATAGCTTAAAGAGCTTTATCAACTCTAAACTCAACAACCGCACGAGTGTGCGAGCGGGCATACAAGCAGACATCAACAGTCTGGAGACTACAGTCGATGACCGAGTTGGCTCGCCTGACCGAGATGAAGATGGAATTCCAGATCTGGATCGACTGCGCGACTTCGACGATAGCTTCGGCTTGTGGCAAGCCTTTGCGCAGGTACGTCACAGGCTCACCGAAGACTTAACCATCAATGCCGGCCTACACGCACAGTATTTCGACTTGTCGGAGGCTTTTGGCCTGGAGCCCAGGCTAGGACTTGAGTATTCTGCCAGCGAAAGACTCACCCTGACCGCAGGTTATGGTCGCCACAATCAGACACCAGCATTTCCTGTATTCTTCTTTCGAGACCTGGAATCGGGATCTCCCAACGCCAACAGTGACCTGGGATTCCTGACCGCCGACCATCTGGTAGGCGGAGCGACCTGGTTGTTTGCTCCTAACTGGCGATTGAAGACAGAAGTCTACTACCAGTGGCTGTCAAATGTCCCTGTAGATCCTTTTGCTTCTTCATTTTCGCTGCTCAATGCCGGCGCTGACTTTGTCTTTCCCGAGAGAGGATCGCTGGTCAATGAAGGCACAGGAACCAACTATGGCCTGGAGCTGACACTAGAGCGCACCTTCTCCAACAACTGGTACATGCTGTTGACGGGATCTGTATTTGAGAGCACCTATGAAGGCAGCGATGGCGTAGAAAGATCTACCGCCTTTAACAACCAATATGTGGCCAACCTCTTGGTCGGTAGAGAAATACCCATTGGCAAAGACAAACGCAATAGACTTACGATCAATACTCGACTGACGACCTCTGGTGGCCGTCCTTATAGCCCCATTGATCTGGAAGCTTCAATAGATGCAGATACAGATATACGTGATGAGACCAACGCTTTCAGCTTAACTTTTGACGATTATTTCCGCTGGGATTTTAAGATCGGATTACAATTCAATAGCCCCAATCGCCGCTTTAGCCAGAGCTTTTTCATCGACTTCCAAAACGTGACCAATCGTGAAAATGTCTTTACCAGGCAATTCAACCGAGTCACCCAACAGGAGGATGTTCTGCTACAAGCCGGATTTTTTCCCGACATTCAATACCGAATTCAATTCTAAATTTGACCGGGGCAGTTTTGCTGCCCCGGCCATACTTTCCCGACTATGTCGTTACTATTCCTAAATCGCGAAGATCGCATCAAGCTCGTCGGCTTTGATGATACCTGGATGCGGGTCATCGGCATTGGTATAGTAACGGGTATTAGCTATATGCTTTTTTCACCTACTGTTATCGAAGAGTACGGAGAAAAAGCAACCATAACCTGCGCACTTGCATCCTTCGGTTTTACCGTTTTTTACTGGTTCTCGTGTACTTGGATTGTCCTTTACTTTAGAAAAAGGGTACCTCGACCCGAGCAGACCAGCCGCCGCCTATTTTTCACTGCAACAGCTGTTGTTGGTGTGGTATTGGGCAGTGAGATTGTACAAACACTGGTCAATTCTGGAATTACCAGAATGCGGGAGGTCGTGATTGATGGCATAGATATATTCTTGTACGACACGGTATTTACACTCGTACTTTGCTTTATGGTCATAGCGCTCTATGAGTCGATGTATTTCTTTGTCAAGTACCGTCAAAATGCGGTAGAAAAAGAGCGGCTGGCCAGATCACAAATGCAAACTCAGCTAGGAGCACTTCGGCAGCAAATCAATCCACACTTCCTGTTCAACAGCCTCAATACGCTCAGCAGTCTCATCCCAGAAGACCCTGAAAAAGCCAATTTATTCACCCAAAGGTTAGCGGCTGTTTACAGAAGACTCACAGCGGTAAGACACGAAGCCACCATCACCCTAACAGAGGAGATCAGCGCACTGGAAGATTACATTTTCCTCTTGAAATCTCGATTTGAAGACAAGTTGCAGGTAGACATAAATGTACCCGACCACTTGCTCAATAGTCAGGTTCCGCCCCTGAGTTTACAACTGCTGCTAGAAAATGTAGTCAAGCACAATGCCCTGTCGAGTAAAAAACCCGTCATGGTAGATATCAAGAGCAGCTCCGCTGGCTTGCACATCATCAACAACAGGCAGCCTAAACTGCGCAAGCAAGCCTCTACCGGTATGGGTCTAGAAAACATCCGCCAACGCTACGAGCTCCTAACCGAGCAACAAGTACAAGTGCTGGAAAAGCCAGCTACATTTGAGATCATCCTTCCCATCATCTGGATCAATAGCTATGAACAAGCAAGTGCTTAAGGTCTGGTTGATAGAAGACGAGCCACCTGCTATGCGCAGGCTTGAACGCTTACTTTTTGAACTTCGCCCAGAATACCACATCGACTTCAAATCGGATACGGTAGTAGAGACCCTGGATGCCTGGGAAAAAATGGCAGCGCCAGACCTGATCTTCAGTGATATCCAACTGGCTGACGGGTTGAGCTTCGACATCTGGGACCAAATTCCGGAAATGGTATGTCCCATTATTTTCACTACAGCCTTCGATCAATACAGCCTAAGGGCTTTTCAGGTCAATGGGATCGATTATCTGCTCAAACCGATAGAACAAGATCAGCTGGAGAAGTCGATTCGCAAGCACGAACGCATGAGCGCTCCGCCACCCAGCATTATAGACTGGCAGGGATTAGCGAATATTATCGAAAGCGGGCAATCGACCTATCGCGAGCGATTCCTGGTGCAAAGCCGCAAAGACTGGTTGCCCATCCAGACCAGTGAAGTAAGCCAGATTTATAGTCAGGACAGCCTCACTTTCCTGCTTAGTCAAGATGGCAACCGATACCTACTGCCTGAGCCCCTCGACAAAATTGAACGAGAGTTAGACCCACAGCACTGGTTTAGAATTAATCGGTCTCAGATTATTCATGTGCGTAGTGTAAGAAAGGTCAGCTCTTATTTCAACCACCGACTTAAACTAGAGTTAAATCCATCGGGTGATCAGGATAATATCGTTAGCCGCCAACGGGTAAAAGCGTGCAGAGTATGGCTAGGCCAGGCTTAAACCGTCTCATCCAGCCCCGATAGATCTTCGTCTGAATCGGGAATTGCTCCCTGCTGGTCTCGTACAAACTGACACCAGCTACAAGTCTCTTTTCCACAGCCTTCATAAAACTGCTGAGTCATGATCTTTTCATAGGCATCATTGATGATCGCACGCATTTTCTGCTCATCTTTCTGCTTGACTTTCATCTCAACCTTAGCCTGCTGGCCATCAGGGCCAATGGTCAGATAACTTAGGCTACAAGATTCGACATCTACCAGCCCCCTTTCGTGGGCTTCAAAGATCATTTTGTAAAAAACAAGTTGCCTCCAATAGGCGCCCCCCGCTGGTTTGCCATCACTTGGCGGCCGGGTGTGGCGCTGATTAGCAAAGCCCGTTTTGTAATCAACTATAGCGACCCGATTTTTAGCTATATGATCGATGCGATCAATCACCGCTACGGCGGGGACGCCCTCGATGTCTACATGACCGATGTACTGCTCTACACTCACAGAGGACATCCAATTGCTTCGCTCGTGATCAAAATATGTGGCCAATTCACGTCGGCCTCTTCTCAGGTACTCATTGTAGTCTCTGGTTTCGAGCCACGCTCTTCGCTTGGCTAGTGCTCGCTCAAATAAGGAAACCAGTTTTTCCTTAGAAGGCCATCCTTCCTGGTTTTCATCGCGAACTATCAGGAAATAGTTTTGCAGAGCTTCGTGCAGAGATTCCCCATAGACTGCGGCCGGGCGTTGAATGCGCGGTAGCTGCAAGACCCGCTCATAAAAAAAGGCGAGGGGGCAGTCTAGCCAAGTATGTAAGGCGGAAACACTCACTCGAAAATCTTTCAGGAATTCTCCGATTAAATCGGTTTTGACTGGCGGTTCTATTCGAACACGATCCAGGCCAAGTTGAACACCGAGATACGCAGCCAGATCAAATCCTCCCTGATCCAGAACTTCGCCACTAATCCCCAGCTCCTTGATCATAGCAATCAAGAACTGAACAGCCTGAACGGGTTTTCCCGCCTGATTCTGGCTGGCATAGCTCATGACGAGTTCCTTTTTTGAACGAGTCATAGCTACATAGAAGAGTCTGCGCTTGGCCTCTAGAGCATCTTCTTCTCCTGAGTAGGTAATCGTAGGCGGTAGTTTAAATCGCTGATTATTGGCTGAGCGACCTTCACCCCACTGCTTTTCTACACAATCGTACATCCACACATAGTCAAACTCCAGCCCCTTAGCAGAATGTGCGGTAAGCAGTTGCACCGCCTGAGTATTTTCGGAAAGCGCTAATAGAGGCATCTCGATGCGGTTGGCATCCATACCTGATAGTGTGGATAAGAACTTCCGCAGGTCGGTTCTTGGCTGGCGAAGACATTCTCTCTCCAAAAAAGCTACGAAGGTTCGCAATTCCAGCAAGCGCATCAACCGGTCAGTCTTTTTTGCGTAGTAGGCCAACATTCCGCTCTGAGACAAGACGGTATCTATGAACCGGGCTAGCGGTTGCTGGTGTAGCTCGGCTTGTAGATGCTCTAAAGTGGCTACGACCTGCTGAACATTGTTTGCGGCTTGTATCCCTGCTGGCCAAAGATCAGGCCTAGACAAAAATGCACGCCAAGTTTCGGCAGCATCCTGAACTTCCGGGCGCCTGCGAGCCAATGCCAACAAGGCCAGATCGCTCGCCTCCAATCCAAAACAGCCGAAGTGAAGTATGCGAAACAACAAGTGTTGGCCACTTCCGGGGAGGCGATCTTCCAGATCTAGATAAGTCAGCAGTTCTCTGAGCTGGCGTATGCTTAAGGTATCCAGCACATTTGGTCGCCTTTTGGTCTGGTAGGGTATCCCGCTTCGTTCTAGTAATTGCTTGAGCAGATCCGCTTGCTGATGCCTGGCATAGATTACGGCCATCTGGCCATAGCCGACCCCTTGCTCCCTCCAGCTATGGATCTGATTGACTACCGCCATCAATTCCTGATCGGCATTAGCATAATGCCTGATTTGTGGCTTGAAGCCCGACTCGCCAGATGCTGACAACAAATGCTTATCGATGGATAATTCATCGATGAGTTTGCTCAATCGCTGCTCATTTTGATCGATCAAATACGCTGCTGTATCTAGCAAGATCTGATCGGACCTATAGTTTTCTCTGAGGGTTATTACTTCAACGCCATCATATCGCTCATAAAAATCGAGCATGGACTTTAACCTGGCTCCCTGAAATTCGTAAATGGATTGATCGTCGTCGCCCACAATAAATAGGTTGGGGCTATCCCAGTAGGATGCCAGCAATCTGACAATCTCTTCCTGGCTTCCATTGGTATCCTGAAACTCATCGACCAGGATGTACAGGAAGCGCTCTTGATATAATCTGAGCAAGTGTTGGTGCTCGCGAAAAGCCTGTAGCACCCAACGAATCATATCATCGTAATCGTAGCGATTTGAATCCGCCAGCTTTTGATTGAAGGCGTGAAAAAGCTGGGCTCCGGCTTTAAGCCTTTCCATCTTTATGCGTTCTTCCGCCGCTTTAGCCTCCTTTATATCGCCCTTCTTAAAGGATCGAAACTTGCGCTTGTAGACAAAATCCGGATATTCAGATAGGCGGGACAGATAATCGTCGACGGCCATCTCCAGACCTGCGGAAGTCCAATCCTCAGCCTTCATTGCCGAGAAGAGTCTGGACAATTGACGCTCATAAAAATAGGCATTGCTGCGCCCTGCCCGAAGTGGATGATGGGCATCCAGATTTTCAAGAATATCCCGCACAGCCCGAACGCGCTCCAGGTCGGAAAGAGGCTCCAGGTCGCGCCGCCCAAAGTACTCGAGATGGTCGCGGATGACCTGGCTGCAAAACCCGTGGAAAGTGTGGATCGCTACTCTGTAGGCCTCAGGACCGATCCATTGGAGTAGTCGCTCGCGCATGGCCTTTACGCCCGCCTCGGTGTAAGTCAGGCACAAGATGGAGTTAGCAGAGGTGTCTGTCTGGCGAAGGATATTACCAATCCGAGCCGACAGTAAGTGGGTTTTGCCCGTCCCGGGCCCTGCCAACACCATGACCGGGCCTTCAATCTGATCGACAGCAGCACGCTGTGCGGGATTGAGGCGAGCCAGCTCGCGGTCAAATGTATTTTCTGTGGGCATTTTTCGGATTTCCACCTAGAGGCGAAAATCCGAAAAATATCCCTGAAAAACGAGGTTCTTAATTTTGCTGGATGTGCACGTCCATTTGTGGGAAAGGAATGTTGATTCCTTCTGCGTCAAAAGCTTTCTTGACGTTTTCGATCATGTAAAATCGGGCATCCCAATAGTCTGCACTTTTTACGAACGGGCGTGTAGCCAAATTGACCGAAGAGTCCGCCAGCTCGGCGACGACTACACCTTGGGCCGGATCGTCGATCACATAAGGACATTCCTTACCCACCTGCAAGATGATGTCGCGCGCTTTGTCGATTGGATCGCTGTAGCCTATGCCAAATGTGAGCTCTACCCCAACAATGCCCTGACCACTGATATTCGTGATGACATTGCTGGTTACCGTTCCGTTAGGTACGATTACTCGCTTATTATCCAGGGTTGCTAGTACCGTATTGAATAGCTGAATTCCTTCTACTGTCCCAGTCTCACCACCTCCGATGGTTACGAGATCACCTACGCGATAAGGGCGGAAAAAAAGCAGCAAGACACCACTGGCAAAATGTCCCAGCGATCCTTGCAAGGCCAAACCAATGGCAAAAACAAGTGCACTCAAAATGGCAATAAATCCGGTGACTTCGATACCTACCATTCCTGCAGCTGCAAGAACAACTAGTATTTTCAGACCGGTTCCGATCAAGGAGCGGATGAACGGCTGAACAGTCTTGTCCATTCCAGACTTTTGCATCCGCTTTCCGACTAGATTTGCCAGGCGCGAAGCAATCCAAAAGCCAATTATAATGACGAAGAGTGCACCTAAAATTTTCGGTACGTAAAGTTCAATCTGAGCGATTGTTTCTGGAGACAGCCAATCAAACATAAGTGTGTGGTTTTTTAAATGGTAAAAATTCTATTTCCTTAGACTCGTTATTTAGCTAAAGTCACGTTGCGGTAGTAGGAACCCCACCACGCAACACGATATTTACACTGGTCGAAAATAGACCTTTTCCTTGCTTATCTTAGGATTTAGATGCGCTATCTTTTTTGCCTTTACTATTCTCTGATACTTTCTGCGAGTATATGCGCACAGGATTTCCCCTATGCGGTACGCCACTATGGCGTAAGTCAGGGTTTATCCAACGAATGGGTATCCGATATAGCGCAAGACGATAATGGCTATTTGTGGCTGGGTACACAGTACGGTCTGAGTCGTTTTGATGGGCACAGCTTTAAGATTTACACATACCGCCCCGACGGAGGGTTGAGCAGTAACTGGGTTCGCGGCCTACACGTTTCCGAGCAAGGTTTATTACTCGCTCCTCTTGGTCAGGGCGTCCAACTGCTGGATAATGAAAGCGGTAGGTTTTCCGCATCCTGGCAGCAAAAAGGCTGGGGTAGTAGCAGCGTAAGAGATGTAGAAAAATGGGATACCAAAAGTGTTTTAGTTAGTTCTTCTGCTGGTGTTTTTCTTTGGCCCTTATCGAGTGACACAATAAACAAAGCTGCTCCAAAGCTTGTCCTGGAAGGTTCCTACTTTGACCTAGGCATACAAGATGACCTCTGGGCAGCAGCAGGTTCAGGTGGTGTTTTTATATCCAGTGGCGACATCACTCACCAAATCCATGAGAGCTCCTGCCGTAGTATTGGTTTTATCGGTCGAGACAGTTTGCTTTCTCAAGGTATGAGAGCGCTCTTTTTGAGCCATCGCCAAACAAATGGCAGCTGGATCACAGAAAATTTGACCACAAGACTACTGACGGAAGCTCCGACTAATGGAATTGAACCCTTTTTCTATTGCGATCGGCAGAACCAGTTTTGGATTCCCACAGTCAGCGGGCTCCTTTGCCTGAACAGGAGACTCGAAATCATACAACAAATCAGTACCAATCAACTTTTTGCTGAAGCGGGCCTTACGGGAAACGGGCAGCTCCTCTCTTTTTTTCAGGATAGAGAAGGGAGTTATTGGATAGGAACAGATCGGGGTGTCTTTCAGCTCCTACCACGCGTAAGCTTTCGCCAAGGGTTATTATCCGGTATTAATGATCCGCTGGAGAGAACAAGAGAAATCGTGACCCATGGCGACACACTATGGTTGGTTAGACCGGGTGGCATCTATCAGTATATTGATCAAATAGATCTAGAACCACAACTACTGATTTCCGGTAGGTTTCAGGCATTGCTAGCTGATTTCAAGGGCCAGCTGTATGCTTTCAATATGAGCTCAAGCCCGGCATCTCTACTACGCATTCGAACAAGTGACAGCTATATAGAAACCGTTGCAGAAAGCTTCCCCACTGTTGGGAGTAGCGAAAACTGGTCTATGGATTTCGATCATGAAGGACGCGTATGGATCAGCCGACAAAACGACCTGCTCTGTTTTGATCCCAAGCGAAATTCCAGCTTTGTCTTGAGTCTGGTCGACAATGAACAGACACTAACCCCTTATATCATTGATGTGCTGATCGATGATCGGAATCAGATGTGGCTGGCCACGATATATGCAGGCTTGGTCAAGATTGAAAATCTGAATCAATATCAAGCTGATGGGCAAGCCTCATTTCGACAGTATCTGCATGATCCAGAAGATCCTGGCAGTCTAAGCAACTCACTGGTTCAGCAAATCCACCAAACTGATGAGGGAACAATCTGGGTAGCCAGCGATGGTGGCTTGCACAAGATGCACGACGATCAGAATGGATTTGAACGGTTTTTGCGCAATGATCTGATGCCTGACGATAAGGCTATGGCCATCACTAGCGACGAGAAAGGGCGCATTTGGTTTTCGACCATTAGCCATGGGATAATTGGCTACGATCCTACAAATGACCGGTACGAAACCCTGGGCGAGGCCGAAGGCTTGCTGGGGGAGGCGATGTTCCTCTCCTCCGTTTGGAGAGATGAGGAAGGATATCTCTACTTTGGTGGTCAGGCTGGCTTACAGGCTTTTCATCCAGATTCTATTTCCATGAAACCGACCGCTCCTCCAAAGCTATTTTGGGAATTGGAAGAAAGGCAAAGAGGCGATACTTTTTTGACCACCCTGGGCCCTGATGTAGCGCAGTCTTATTCCTTGACTGCCTCGGATATAAGCTGGCGAGTTAAATTTTCAGCGCCTACATTTACCCATCCTGAAAACTGGCGATACCGATTTAAGCTAGAAGGACATCATATCGATTGGTTACCCTGGCAAGCATCTGGAGAATTGCGTCTCAGTCAACTCCCCAAGGGGAAATATCGCCTTTTGGTCGAAGCTACCGACCAGAGTGAACGCACCCCTCTCCGCTTTTCGCCCATCCAATTGCGCGTATGGCCACCATGGTATTTTTCCAATCTGGCTTATCTGATATATGGGCTGTTTATACTTAGCTTAATCTATTGGTTTTACCAACTACAGCTCCGTCAACGATTAGCTGAAGCCCGACAAGCACAGACCGCTCTTGCATCTGCCGAGCGATTGAAATTATTCAACCAAGTAGCTCATGAGTTCCGAACCCCACTCACCATCATACAAGCTGCCATGGATCGGCTCAAGAATGAGCAGACTCCAGATACCGACAAACGGCTCAAGCAAATTGACCAGCAATCCAAGCATTTGCAGCTGCAGGTCACCCAGATACTGGACCTGGCAGCTACGCAATATGGCCACAACATAGAACAGCTAGATCATGGTGATTTCGTCGCCTATCTCAATCATCTTTTAAACAGCTTCAGCAGTTCGGCAGAACAACAGCAAACCACTTTAAAATTCCAGACAGATATAGATAGCCTCATCATCCAATACCCACCAGACAGCTGGAGAAAGATCATAAATAACTTAGTAGGTAATGCCCTTAAATACTGCCCAAATGGAAGTAGAATAGAGATGCAGGTCAAATACTCAGACCCGGGCAAGCTACAAGTCATCATCAGTGATAATGGACCTGGAATCGCCCCAGCCTTTCAGACTAAAATATTTGAGCCATTTACGAGAGAACGGTCAAATCACAAAGAAGGAAGCGGTATTGGCCTGGCACTGGTCAAAGAACTTATCGAAGGTCTGAATGGGCACATTAGTGTTGAGTCAGCTTTGGGGCAAGGCTCAAATTTCATCGTTGAAGTTCCCGTCAAACCTCTGCCCACCAGTGAGCCGACAATGCCTGCCGAAGTTGGCGACCGGCCTATTGTCTTCATAGCCGAAGACCAAGCTGAAATCATAGAATACCTACGCTATTTTCTTCGTGACTCTTACCAGGTTCTATCGGCCGGAGATGGTCAGACTGCCTGGGAGAAGTGTCTGGAACATCCCCCTGACTTGCTCATAAGCGACATCATCATGCCCGGGATAGATGGCCTTGAACTCTGCCACAGGATGAAGAGCCATGAAGCAACCGATCACGTGCCTGTGATTTTGCTGACGGCCCGGGCAGGCGCAGCATCTCGGCATGCGGGACTTAGTCAAGGCGCCGATGCCTATTTGCCCAAACCATTCGACCGGACAGAGTTGAGCATTCGGGTAAAACAGCTGATTGCACAACGCGACCGTTTAAGAGCTAAGTACCGAAAGGAAAGTGAAGAACCCCAAACCGTACAAGCTCCTCTTCATCCCTTTCTGCAAAAAATCAACCAGATGGTCGGTGAGCGGCTTAGCGATCCTGCTTTTGATGTGCTCGCTATGGCCGAAGCTTGTCACCTCAGCAGGACTCAACTCTTCAGAAAACTCAAGCATCTGACCGGAGAGTCTCCCAGCGACATCATCATTAATGCCCGTATGAAGAAAGCTAAAGAGATGCTTTTACAAGGCAAAGCCCGGGTGAGCGAAGTGGCTTACGCTTGCGGCTTTCAGGACCCCGCCTACTTCAGTCGATTATTCAAGAAGAAAATCGGTCAGGCCCCATCACAGTTAAAAGCAAACTAAGCCCCATCCTCAACAGCACATACCATTTGCAGATTACAACCAAAACACAAGTCTTCGCAACCTAAATCCAAGATAGTCTGGCACAGCCCCCGGTTCTTTGGCCAAGCACCAAAACGAACCGATTTATGCGATACCTACTGTGTACTTATTTCTTTGCTTTCTGGCTCGGCACATCCATAGCACAGGCACCTGAAAGTATAAACTACCAGGCCGTGTTTCGAGATGGAGCAGGCCAACTCATCACCAATGAGTCTCTAAATATTGTTGTGGCCATCACCGCTGACACAACCGGACCCTCTATTGCTGTCGATTATGGAGAAAATCACCAACTCTCGACAAATGCTTTTGGGCAATTAGAACTTGAGCTTGGAGCGGGCAATAACCCCACTGGCGAATTGAGCGACCTGGACTGGAGCGATACCGAATACTTCCTCTTCCTGTCCATTGATTACCAATCGGATGAAATATCAATCGGGCCTACCCAGCTCAGAGCTGTCCCTTATGCCTTTGCAGCAACTACAGCAGAGCGCGCGCAAGCTCCCTGGCGCGAGGGTGAAAACCTCGACATCTACTACAATGACGGCCCTGTAGGGATAGGCGTCGTTGAGCCATTAAGTCGCTTGCATATAGCAGAGGTCGGTGATCCTACCTTGCGATTAGATGCGCTAGGATTTGGAGCTGGCGACCCCACCATAGCCCTGAATAGAGGATCCGAGTTCTCTTCTACCGACTGGCGTATCCAAAACGATGGAGGAAGTCTGGACTTTGATACGGCTTCCGACAACTTCGTAGAAGAGCCAGAAAGTGGTCGCATGAGATTGACTAGCACCGGCAACTTAGGCATAGGCACCGAAGTTCCGGCGAGAAGGCTTGATGTGCAGGGTACGGGCGATCAATACATCCGCCTCAGCCGGCCGGAGTTTGAATCGGGTACGGTCAACCAGGGTATAGAATTCGTAGACAATGGCAATGGACGCGATTGGCGAATACGCACCAATGGCTCGGCCTACCGATTTGAGACAGCTACCAGCAACTTCACCGGTGCAGCCACTTCTCTTATGCAGCTCACCAATGTAGGCAAGCTGTATCTGGGGGAGAACAACTTCCCACCTAATCAGAACTTCAATCAGCCACGATTCCGCATGAGTGGCAATGATGTGGTAGAGCGGGCTCAGATCAGGAACAATCTCACAACCAATGTGCCTTCTGCCGCCATCGAGCTGCTGGTGAGCGGCCCAAATAACGCCATGGACTGGCGTATGACCAACCGAAATGGTGAGCTTAGGATTCAGCGCAACACCAACAACTTCGAATCGGGAGAGAACGAGACCATGCTATCCATCAATGATGGCAATGGAAACCTGAACATGCACTTTCACCGCATCGTCGACTTAGAAGATCCTACCCAGGGAGACCATGCCGTGACGCTCTCCTTCATGAACGACGCCATAGATGCCGCCATAGCCGATGCACCGGGCTGGCCAGAGCTGATCAGCAGCTCACAAGGAACGATGACCTGGGTGAATTGCTGCTCAACTTGTCGCACATTGAACGAAGGCGGCTCAAGCGACTGGACGATTCCGAGTATGGAACAACTCGCCCATTTTGCCGGAACCAATTTAACTGGCCTTACCTGGACGAGCACGCCCTTTGGCAATACCGAAAACTACTACGCCATGATCATCTCGACCGGCCAGCGAAGTGCCCAAGACAAAGACAACTTCAACACCTGCCGCTGCGTGCGCTAAAACCCACATTCAATGAGAACAATACTGATTTTTGCTGCCAGTTTGGTCTACAGCTGCGTATTCGCTCAAGACCCGGAGGTGATCTCTTACTTATTCGGTAGCGGTGGCGGCACAGACATCCAGTCTGGCATTCAAGTCACCTACTCCATAGGCGAGCCCGTAGTAGGCCTGCGTCAGACCGAAAATCCGACGGTCAATGCGCTACAGGGATTTCAGCAGCCCGAAGACCTATTCTCTCCACCACTTCCTGTAGAATGGATTCGCTTCGAAGCCCGCGCGAGTGGCCCAAGCCGAAACAAACTGGAGTGGACCATAGAGAATCTTGGCAACCTGAGTCATTTTGTGGTGGAGCGAAGTTTGGATGGGCAGACTTTCGCTGGTCGGGAGCAAGTACCCGCATTCGAATCCGCAGACCTGCTGGAGACCTACCAATGGTATGATGAAGATTTTCCTCCTAGCATCATTTACTACCGGATCAAATCTGTGGATTGGGATGGATCGACATCTTACAGCACCATACAACTGGTCGACAGGCGAGAGATGGACCTACCTGCGGAAGTCCAAATTTACCCCAACCCCACCATCGGAAAGGTCTGGCTACTATGGCCGAATAATGAAGGGCCTGAATTCTACAAATGGCAATTGATAGATGCCCAGGGTCGCCTGGTGATGCAGCTGTCATCTACTCAAAACATTGAAAACAGAATAGATGTGAGCGCCTTGCCAAGCGGGGTGTATCTCTACCGGCTCAAGACTGGTGAAAAGCTACAGCGTGGCCGATTGATCGTGAGGTAGTTCCAGCTCAGGATCTATGCAAATTGCTCAAAAACAAGCACTCAGACTTGTCCCCAATAAAAATTCCAACATCATGAAATTCTTTCTTTCTCTTTTGATCATCTTCCCTACTCTACTCAACGCTCAGCCACCCCAGGGCATCAATTATCAGGCCGTCATCAGAGACGATGCAGGGGCGATTGTTGCTAATCAAGAAATGTTGGTCGTTGTAGAAATTCAAAATCCCGCCAATAACAATGAAGTTATCTATCGGGAAAATCACGACACAGCGACCAACTCTTTCGGGCAGCTGGAAATGGTCATCGGCCAGGGTTTAGCTACACTCGGAGATTTCTCTACCATCGACTGGAATGCCGGGCAACTGAACACCCAAGTCACCCTGCGCTACAACAATGAAATTTACGAGCTGGCCAGCACCCCTTTCTGGTCGGTGCCATATGCGCTAAATACCGATAGCCGGTGGAGCATAGACGGCAACGATATTTATTACGACCAGGGTCGGGTAGCCATAGGCACCGATGAGCACCGCAATCAATTGGTAGTGGCCAGATCGGGCACAGCGGCCATGACCATCATGGCTACTAATGCTTCTGATAGCTATCTGGAGCTACTGCGTGGTGGTACAGGCACAAGCTTCACCGACTGGCGTATGAATAACGATGGAGGAGCTCTGCGATTTCAGTTGGATGACGACGCCTTTGTGGGCTTTACAACCAATGTATTGAGTCTGAGTAGCAATGGTAGGATGACACTTGGAAATACGACCGGCGCTCCATCTGCCAACCTACACATACACGGAAACGAAAATCAAACCCTGCGTCTAACCGCCAATGCCACCGATGCCGAAGCGGGTGTGGAACTACAAGCCATCGGCCCAGACTTTAGAATCACCAACGAAGGAGGGCGATTCCGCCTCCAGCGTTCCACTAACAATTTCACGACGAATAGCGACGTACTGGATGTACAAACCGACGGCACGCTGCGCATACGCCAGGACCTGAATATGGCCGACCAGCGCATCGTCAATGTAGCAGATCCAACTGGAGCACAGCATGTGGTAAATAGGCGATACTTGGAAGATTATGTTGACGATCAAATGTCGGGTATGTCGAGTCGGTTCCCAGAAGAGATCAGTACCCAGGCT
>JBCBVN010000011.1:0-27061 GCA_039817625.1 Bacteroidota bacterium | reverse complement strand
CTTAAAGTATGCATTCACACAGTGAATGTAAATAGGCGTATTTAGCAGAACTCCAGGAATACTGGAAAATGCTTGAATAAACTAAAAAGCAATTTATTTCTATAGATAGACCTTCAGGCTACTTAATAGTCAATATGTATTTAATTGCTACGGCCTCAACACCCCATTGTAACGGGCAGCATCATTTAATATCGAAATGGCTTCGACGACTTCTGCGTCATTGCGCAGACCCATCTGAACGCGCCCCTTTTGGTAGTAATAACGAGAAGCGATCTCCTTTTCGATGAGCTTGATGATTTCGTCTTGATATTCGTTGATGGCTTCGGTCTGGCGCGAGTCGATGGCTGCTTGTAGACTAGCGATCTGAGCATCGATGCTGTAGCCCTCTTCGCTGGCTTGTGTTTGAGCTTTTTCGATCAGGCGCTCGGTTTGGCTGGTGAAAGCATACTCCCCTTCAGAGAGAAACTGCGTAAAATTGTCCCAATCGGTAAAGCGGAAATCTGCTACACTATCGATGGTCGGGTGGTTGAGTACCCACTGATTGACGTAGTCGAAGAGAATATGATCTTCGACCAGACTTTTGGTAACGGGCTCATTGCCCAGGATGGGTAACTCCAGATCGGGAGCTACTCCGCCACCGTCTAAGACTTCCCGACCTGCGGAAGTCCTAAAAACCCCACGCTCGCCATCGGGAATATCTACGGGCTCGCCATTCTCATATTCCACGCTCTGGATGCATCGGTTGCTCGGAATGTAGTACTTGGCCGTTGTAATTTTTACGCGGCTGCCATACCCTGTCTCCATAATGTTCTGGACCAGCCCTTTGCCATAAGTTTGCTGACCGATAATGACGGCGCGATCCAAATCTTGCAGGGCACCACTGACGATCTCAGAAGCGGAGGCAGAACGACCATTGACCAAAACAGCGACTGGAATTTCGGCATCGACAGGGTTGCCGGTAGTCTTGTACACGCGATCCCACTCGCGCACTTTACCGCGCGTACTGACGATGGTTTCATCTCTGGGGACGAAAATATTGACAATGTCCACCGCTTCATTAAGCAGTCCACCACCGTTGTTGCGCAAGTCGAGCACAACACCCGAAATATCTGGATTATCAGCTCTGAGAGCGAGGAAGGCATCGCGAACGTTTTTGGCGGCCTGGCGGGTGAAGGTCGTGAGCGCTATGTACCCGACGTTGTTTTCGAGCATTCCGTAGTAGGGCACGTTCTGGATGTTTAAATCTCCTCGGGTTAGCTCGATATCTGTCTCGCCAATACCGGGGCGATCGACAGTCAGGCTCATAATCGTGCCGGGGAAACCGCGCATGATTTCCTCAAGCTGTTCGAGGTTTTTGCCTGCTGTGCTCTGGCCATCTACTTCGAGTATGCGATCACCTACTTTTAGGCCGGCCTGGTCTGCGGGTTGATCTTTGAATAGCTCTATGATCGTGGGGCGCTCATCTAGTATGCGCATATCGGCACCTATGCCTTCGTATTGACCAGACTGGCGCAGGCGGGCGCGCTCTACATCGCTTTCGGTAATATAGACCGTATAGGGGTCCAGAGATTCGACCATGGCATCTACTCCTGTGCGCATGAGTTGACTGGGCTCTACATCATCTACGTAATAGGTGTTGAGCTCCTTATATACATTGGTGTATATCTCGATGGCCTTCATCATCTCGAAGTACCTGTCGTTGGTCGGTGCCAGACTGGAAGCCAGTCCTATACCTGCGATGAGGATGGCGATGCCTGCTGAAATTCTCGTTTTCATTAGTCGTCGTTTAAGCTTCTTTAAGCTGTTACTGCCAGCTTGAAAAGCCAACTGGAAATCATTGTCTATTTCTCTAACGTAATAGAGACGCTGTCATGTGCGCAATGGTTGTCTCATCTGCGCATTCGTTAATTTTGTGCTGAAAAACGACAATGATATGAAGAGTGCCAGTATTAGCCTCGAAGATGTGCGGTTTTATATGCCCTATGGTTTTTACGAGGAGGAGCGCAAATCGGGCAATGAGTTCAGGATAGACGTGACGGTAGAGACGAACATTCAAAAAGCGGCAGATCGAGACTTGCTTGGGCAGACGGTCAACTATGGCACAATTTACTATCTGGTCAAGACAGAATTCAAGAAGGTAACCCAGGCGGCTGAAGCGCGTCTGGAATCATATCGTAATGCTCAGGGACTTGGGCAAGATTATGACGAGCCCAGCTTTCTGCTCGAAAGTGCAGCATATCTTATGGCCAAACGAATAAAGGGGCACTTTGAGGAAGTAAAAAGCGTGCGGTTGAAGTTGAGCAAGATTAACCCGCCAGTAGGTGGCCGGGTCGGTGCTGCGGCTGTTGAGATCGTGCTTTGATCTATTGAGGAGAGCTTACCTTTAACCCTATTCTAACACTCTGTTGGTACCATAAGGGCAATAATCCCGTTTATAAACCGAATCAAAAACACGACTACTCAATGAAGATTCATCACTATCTGATTGCCGTACTATTTCTAGGCACGGCATGCACAGCACAACAAATCAATAGTACCCTTGGCAGTGTACTCAATGGCGGCCTGACCGAAGGTGACGTAGCAGGTGGCCTCAAGGAAGCGCTTCGCATCGGTGCCAATAAAGGCGCAGAAGAGCTGAGCCAGGCCGGGGGCTATTTTGACGACCTGGCCTACCGAATTCTGCTACCCGAAGAAGTGAGGAAAGTAACAGACCGCTTGCAAGGGGTGCCAGGGTTTAGCCAGTTGGAGTCTACCATCCTGCGCAAGATCAACCAGGGCGCGGAAGATGCAGCAACACGGGCAGCACCAATCTTTGTAGATGCCATACAGGGCATGACCATTGCGGATGCCTGGAACATACTCAGAGGGGCCGATGATGCGGCAACGGTTTATCTGCGCAACAATACAGAAAACGCCCTGACGGAAGCTTTTCGCCCCGTTATCGAAGAATCGCTGGATAAGTTTGATGCCAATACGATTTGGCGCGATGCCGCGACAGCTTACAATCGCATTCCCCTCTTAGAACCTGTAGAAGTCGACCTGACCCGCTATGTAACCGGTCAGGCACTGAATGGCCTATTCAAGAAAGTTGCCATAAAAGAGCTCGACATCAGAAATAATGTGGGCGCCAGGACGAGTGACTTGCTCAGGCGCGTATTTTCTCAGCAGGATTCTTAGTGGTTATCTAACAATTAGGCTACAAGCGCTTATTTTGTGCACCGTCAGGATTTCCTGACGGTGCACAAAATTTTCTGGCATTATGAAATGGCAAGGAAGGCAAGGAAGCCAAAATATCGAAGATAGAAGAGGACAAAGTAGTGGCGGTGGATTTTTCCCGAAGAGCAGCGGAGGAGGAAAAAGAGGACCCAGCCGCCAGCAAGGCGGAATGGGGATTGTCGGTATCATCTTCATGTTATTTGTCGCGTATCAGTGCGGGATCGACCCCAGTGCCATGCTCGGAGGTAGCCCTGGTATTGGGGCCAACAGTGGAACAAATAGCCCAATACAAGAGACTACCGCAGGAGACAACCCTTCTGACCAGTTAGGCCAGTTTGTATCGGTGGTGCTCAAAGAGACAGAAGACGTCTGGAGTCAGATTTTCCCTCGAGAATACAACAGGCAGTATCCTAAGCCCAGGCTGGTATTGTTTAGCGGGCAAACATCATCGGGCTGTGGCGCCGCCAGCTCGCAAACCGGCCCCTTTTACTGCCCGGCTGACCAAAAAGTCTACATCGATCTGAGTTTTTATGATCAGCTTCGCACCCGATTCAGGGCTGGCGGAGACTTTGCTATGGCCTATGTGATTGCTCATGAGGTCGGCCACCATATTCAACGACAGCTCGGCTATATCGATATAGTAAATCGCGTGCGTCAGACGCGTTCGCAAACAGAAGCCAATCAGGCGAACGTCAGACTCGAGCTACAAGCAGACTACCTGGCCGGGGTCTGGGCACACTATACCGATCGATATACGGGTATCTTGGAGGAAGGTGACATCGATGAAGCCCTGACGGCAGCAGCGGCGATCGGCGATGACAATATACAGCGCCAAACCCAAGGGTATGTCGTAGAAGAGAGCTTCACCCACGGCAGTAGCGAGCAGCGCGTGCGCTACTTTAGAGAGGGGTATCGAACTGGAGATGCCAGTAAATCTACCCTCGATCAATTCTTTCAGGCTCGAGAGCTGTAGGGCGTTTTAATCGTTGCACGGGGCTGATTCAGGACTTACGCAGGTCGGCGGGTTTACATGGAATGTTTCTACCTGCGGTAGTCCTAAAAGGAGATTTCAAATGTGGGCTAAAAACCGTATTTTTGCACTCTAAAATTAGCCCTTCTAAAAACCAAAAAAGCTTAGAGTAAACATGAACTTCTCCCTTTCCGAACATCATTTAGCCGTTCAATCAGCAGCACGCGATTTCGCCCAGCAAGTCTTAAAGCCTGGGGTTATAGAGAGAGACACCAACGGGACATTTCCAGCCGAGCAGGTCAAGGCCATGGCCGAGATGGGATTTCTTGGTATGATGGTTAGCGAATCCTATGGTGGTGGCGGTATGGATACCCTCAGCTATGTGCTGGCGATGGAGGAGCTGAGTAAGATCGACAACAGCAGCTCTGTGATTGTTTCTGTCCAGAACAGCTTGGTTTGCTGGGGACTAGAAGAGTATGGTACCGAAGCTCAAAAAGCAAAGTATCTGCCGGGTCTGGCATCAGGTAAGGTATTAGGTTCTTTTTGTTTGAGTGAGCCCGAGGCCGGAAGCGACGCAACAAGCCAGCGCACCACAGCCATCGATATGGGCGATCACTACCTGCTCAATGGTACCAAGAACTGGATCACTAGCGGTACGACAAGCGGTGTTCACCTGGTTATCGCTCAAACGAATGCAGAAGCCGGCCACCGGGGAATCAATGCGTTTATTGTAGAGGCAGATTGGGATGGCGTACAGCCGGGTGCCAAGGAAGATAAGTTGGGTATTCGCTCTAGCGATACCTGCTCTATTCTGTACACAGACGTCAAAGTTCCCAAGGAGAACCGCATAGGTGAAGATGGCTTTGGGTTCAAGTTTGCTATGAAGGTGTTGTCTGGTGGCCGTATTGGAATTGCTGCTCAGGCTCTTGGTATTTTAGGTGGTGCTTATGAACTATCGGTCGCCTACAGCAAAGAGCGTGAAGCCTTTGGCAAGCCGATTTCCAAGCATCAGGCCATCGCATTTAAACTAGCCGACATGGCCGCCGACCTGGAGGCATCTAAAATGCTGGTATACCGTGCCGCCTGGCTAAAGGATCAGCACATGGACTATAACCAGGCTAGTGCTATGGCTAAATTGTACGCAAGTGGTGCCGCGATGAAGCATACCGTAGAGGCCGTCCAAATTCACGGGGGCTATGGTTTTGTGAAAGAGTACCATGTCGAGCGACTCATGCGCGATGCGAAGATCACTCAGATATACGAGGGAACCAGCGAAGTGCAAAAGATCGTACTAAGCCGGAATTTGCTGAATGGACAATTGTACCTGCCAGTAGATGAGCCCGCGACTCTTGTCGTTTAATTTCCGTACAGCTAGCGGAGATTATACCCTGGCAATGGCATCTACCGGATTCAATTTAGACGCGCGTCGGGCGGGATAAGTACCGAAAACAATTCCCACTAGAATAGCCACGATCACCACGATGATCAAGGTCTGTAATGTATAAGCCGCCGTAAAATCTGGGGCCTCTTCTGGCAAAATGGCACCCAGAATGGGTCCAACGGCCATAGCGACGAGTACGCCAAAGATCAGGCCAATGAAGCTGCCCAAGAGGCTAACGGCCACACTTTCTGACAGGAATAAAGCCATGATGTTTTTGCGCTTGGCACCAACGGCCTTGCGGATACCAATTTCTGGTGTTCGTTCCTTAATGGACATCAGCATAACGTTCATGACGCCAACTCCGCCCACAACTACCGCAATTCCTACGATGAGACCCATCAAAATTCGGAAAACCATGAAGCCCATCTCAAGCTCGGAAAGCCAGTCTGTACTAGCGATCAAGTCAACGGGTTCTTCTATTTCTGGAAATTGATCAGGGAGCCAGGCTTTGAGCTGCTCTACAGCACCTGATACCTGATCTACATTTTCGAAAGATAGGATCATGTTGGGCCTGATCGGTTCTTGACTTAGAGCTACTCGGGTTACGAAAGGGACTACGGCACGCAACGACCGATCACTTCCCGACTCGTCTGTGCCTATTCCGACCACGGTTGCTGTGAAATTGGAGTCCAGGTCTAGCTCCATTCCGATCGCTTGCTCAATTCGACTCGTATCTCCATTGACCAATCGAAGAGCCAGATTGTAATCAGCGTATAAAACCCTAGCGGTATCTACCTGGTCCTGTTCATTGAGCATTCGGCCATGCAGGATTTCGGGAAGCTCTTTCTCGGGAATGGGTAGACTGGCAGCATTTAGCCTGAGCGCCATCGTACTGTCAGTTACCGGATGGTTGGTCACGATGGGTCGCTGGTGAAATAGCGTAAACACTGCTGGTGATTCCAACATCTCTACGGCTCTCTGACCCAGCTCTAAATCAAATGCAGCGATATCATCTCGTCTTACTCGTATACCATCTATTCGGCTGTACTCTTTGGGGCGCAAGACCACATCTTCAAAGCCGGTCCGGTCTGCAATTTGCTTGCGGGCCAACTGCTCCATACCATCGATTACACACAGCATGGTCACCAGTGCGGCCACACCAATGACTATACCCAAAACGGAAAGTAGGGTCTGAAATAAGTTGGTGCGCAGGTTGCTAATGGCCAGACCAAAAGAGGATAGCATAGACTTGAGCATAGCTGAATTACTTATGTCTGCAAAGTCTTAAAGCGCCTGAATACACAGTAAAAATAAAGACCAACAAGCCCGAAGCCTAGACAAAAACCAGGGTTTGCATATATTTTGGTTGTTTACTTCTTGCTTCCTATAAAGCTCATGTAAGACCAAATTCCTCCATAGGCTTTTCGCACTTTGACTCTTTTGGAGACAAATTCTTCTTCCAGAAAGGGGAGTAAATGAGCGTCCATGCGAACGTGATGTTTTTTCATATGGCGGCGGAACCAATTCCGGCCATGATGAAAGTCAACTATAGCAATGGAGCCATGATCACCGAGGTCTAGATTGGCCTGCCGTAGCAATTTTACCCAATGCGGGTTGACCATAGTCAGGCAATATGAAAATAAAATAACATCTGGTTGGGCATGTAATTTGACTTGGCCATATGACCCTTCTATCAGCTGAAGTCTATTTCCTGAATGAGTAGTTTTTTGCTGAGCTATTTTCAGCATATCTGATGATACGTCAATACCAATAAGTTGGGCATTAGGGTATAGCGTAAGCAAGCTTTTTAGATTGTGCCCTGTTCCACAGCCAACTTCCAATAGGGTGAACCGGCTAGTTCGTGTGAATGGGAGCTCCTTCAAAATTGCTTTTCGGCCAAATAGAAAACTCCACCTCGTGCTGTCGTAAATTTTAGATTGAAAGGCATAGTAGTTTCGCATTTTTCGTCCTTGTACAAGGTCTGCTTCACTTACTTTCCTGCGATAGGGTTTTACTGGTTGGTGTTGAGGCTTTTTGTTGATTTGCGCAGGAGATGAAAACTTATCGTCTTTATTGGTCATAATCGATCTTACTTGACTTCCAATAGAAATGTTCCTGCGTAGGTTCCGACCCGGTCTAGAAGGGATTGTTGTTTGGCTTTTTCCTGATGCAATAAGCATCGGTCTAATACAAAGTCAGGAATGGTAAGTGGTAGAGAGGAGGCGGACCTAAGTAAAATTTTTGTTCCTGGTTTTGAGTTTTTCAAGATCAGTTGCCATTCTTCTTTTAGTGATTTAGGATCATGAGCTGCGAGCCAGTCCTGATGATCCAGCAATACGAAGTGACTATAAGGTTTAGGGTTTTCTTTTAAAAAAGTAGCTAAAGTATTGGTATAAGTTTTTAATCGATTTTCTCGCTTTTGTAAGCAATCAAAGTGATTTATAGATAGGTAGCTGGGGCAACACTGTAGATCGTACCTGCCATGCAGATATACGGAGTAGAAATAGTTGTCTGATAAGGGAAGGTCAGCAAAAATATGCCGCACTTGCTGGCGTAGATAGTTTTGAAGATTACCAGATTCTCTTTTGATTAATTGACGCTGAGCTTGTGGAACTCCAGCCAGACTCATCCAGAGATGTTGGCGTAGTGGGCCTCCCGCACCGAGCTTTAAAAGTTTGGGTTCTATTTTTAGATATCGCTCTCTTTGTATGTCTAATGTAGGTGAGTCCCACAAGTCTTCAATAGCTTTGAATAGCTTACGGTACTGACGCAACAGACTAACGGCTGCCCAGGCTAAAGCTCCGGAACTACCTCTATAGTAAAAGCTATTTCGTCTTCCTTGAGGCTTGAAATAATTCAAGTGGCGGTCCCAAAAAAACGCAGATTCAAAGGGCAATTCTTCCCTAAGAAGACTGTGTAGATGTCTTGGAATTCTGGGTGGTTCCCACGGCCAAAAATGTCGAAGAATGCTGCATGGTCTAGCGTTCTGTAAGCCGCTTGCTTTAGATGGAGTAGGGCGTTCTGTCTGGGATTTACATCAATGCAATGAACTCTAGACGGGTCATCCAAAAGATAATCGAGTGCATTACAGCCAGCACTGGTGATCATAACGATGTTGCTATCCGAATCGAGATTTAGAAGTTCTCGATCACAGCGAGGATCTTCCCAGCAGCAATTGTAAACGATTTTTTGGCCGTGTACCCGTCTGAATACCCAGTTTTTCCAACTGGTAGAACTTAAGGCAGAGGCAGGGCTACTAATAGCTATTATTGGATTATTGGCCATCGGTGGCATGATTAATTTCGAAGGTAACAGGCCGATATTCGTTCCTGTCTACCTCCAGAATGGTTTTGCTGTAGTGATACTCTGCACGGACTTTTTGGGGGTCGACTTCTAAAATTATGTACCCATGATGGGTTAGGTCGGTGTAGATTAAGTCTGGATTGTCGCGGTAAATCGTGTGTTTAGCAGCCCAGTTTCCTATTCCGTCATCGCCGCCGAGTTCGTCAAAATTGGCGCTGGATAAGCTTGGAGTAGCAAGCTCTCGTGCGAGTAGCTTTCCATCGTTTCTATGTCTGATATCGAAATACCAACTACAGTGTGTGTCGCCAGTCAGGAATAAAACTTTTGGGTCATCAATAGAATTCAGATAATCTTCAAGGCGATACTTCTCATGGCGATATCCATCCCAGGCATCTACATTTGTGGCATGTTGAGGGAGCGCGTTGCTTAAATCCAAGCGTGCAAATAAAACCTGGTTTCCAATTAACTGCCATCTACTTTCTCCTTGTTCTAGCTGGCCTATCAACCATTCAAATTGTTGCTCACCGAGCATTTGTCGGTTCGGGTCGGCTAGATCTTCAGGACTAAATGAAGATGCCTGAACTGTTCGCCCAGCCAATCGCTCATCAAGCATATGTAGGTCTGCCACACTTCCCCAAGTAAAACTGCGATACAGATGACCGCTATTAGATTCTCGTACCGGCATCCAGTCATAGTAAATCTGTTTGGCGCTGGTCATACGCAGCAAGTAGTCGCCTTCCGTTTCGCTATCGTGGTTCTCCGCGCCTTCGGTATAACTATCATTAGCTACCTCATGATCATCCCAGATACAGATGAAGGGATGGGCCGCATGAGCAGCGGCTAATTGGAGATCAGATCGATACTGAGCATATCTTTGATTGTAATCTTCTTCAGTAATAAGTTCGTGTCTTGGCTCGTGAAGCCGACCAATACTCAGGTCTCCGTACTCCCCACTTGCATATTCATAAATGTAGTCTCCGAGATGCAATACTGCGTTTAGGTCGTCGCGCTCTGAGATGCGGCCAAAACCATTGAAATGTCCCCATTCAAAGGCGTTGCAACTAACAATGGCAAATCGAAGAGGAGATGCTGAGTTAGGCATTGGAGACGTTCGGGTACGGCCAATTGCAGACTCCGCACCATTTGCCAAACGGAATCGATAATAATATGTCGTTTCTGGAGATAACTCTCTAAGGTCAAGCTTGATTCTATAGTGATGTGCTGGACTTGCCCACTCTACCCCAATGCGGGTCGTTTCTTTAAAATCGGGCCGCTCACTTAGCTCCCAGAATACCTGGTGAGACTCACATTCATCTTCTGGTTTTACCATCGTCCAAAGGATGATACCATCCGGCAAGGGGTCTCCCGATGCAACACCATATGGGAAATCAGGTGTTGGGAGTAAATTAAGAGAGTGGTAGTATGTATTAAAATCTTCAGGCAACAGCTCTTCTTCGGGTTCCTCTTTCCCTCGAAATATCTTATTCCATCTGTCCTGCAGACTCTTAGTAAAGTCGACTACCCGTTCAGCACCCGCTGTCCATGATTCGGTGTCATAGAGCAGGCCCCGATCTTCCTGGGGTTCCGCGATGTTCCGACCTTCGCTCGCAGGCAAGGCGGTTCCTAAATTTTCATCCGGGAGGTTCAGAAAAGCTGTTGGAGTCCAAATGTCCCCACTGCTACCGCTTTGTTGGCATGAACTGGCCAGCATGATTAGGCAGATATAATATGATATTCTGTTCATGAACGGACCTCATATATTTATCCACCAAATTTCATGACTGAAAATCAAGTTAACGCAAAGCCTAGATTAAAGTCCTATTAGTAGTTTGCACCATTGCTTAATCCTGAATTTATCTAAGATGGTTGATGCCCACATCCAGTCGCATCTTATGCAAGACCCAACTTTACGACCTCTGGTAGAAAACCTGGACGTGCCCGAGCGGCCTGATTTTGGCGGTGATGTCTACTTTGGTTTACTGCGATCTATCGCCTATCAGCAGCTATCCGGGCGCGCTGCCGGGACTATTTTTGGCCGATTTTTAGACTTGTTTCCCGACAACTATCCCAATCCCGACAGACTGCTGGAATTAGACGAACAAGACCTAAGAGCGGTCGGAATGAGTCGATCAAAATCTGCTTATCTACACAATGTGGCTATTTTTTGGAAGGACCATAGCCTGAGTACGACAGATTGGACCAACTACAACGATCAGGAAATTTTAGACCTGCTAACGCAAATCAAAGGCGTTGGAAACTGGACGGTCGAGATGGTCCTGATGTTTATACTCAAGCGGCCAGACTTGTTGCCACTGGATGATCTGGTTGTCAAAGGGCAGATGATCAAGTTGTATGCGCTTGAAGAGCTGAAGGGTAAGGCCCTCAAAGAAGCCTTAATTGATTGTGCCGAACCTTGGAGGCCATATCGGAGTTGGGCATCGAGATATCTGTGGGCGAGCAAGGGTACTGATTTCTAAATCTCTTACCTTTGCGAAATGCCCACCTCTAAATACAAACCCCTCTGGGCTTGGATCATCAGCATAGTTTTTCACCCTTTGCTGGTGCCTACCTATATGCTGCTGGTGCTGCTACTGGTTAACCCCTATTTGTTTGGGGTCTCGCATCTGGGAGAAGGACCATCCATGCAGATTCTCATTCAGATCTTCCTGTACACCTTTTTTATTCCAGCAGTGGCTGTATTGGTCATGCGTGGACTCGATATGGTGAAGAGTCTGACTATGGAAGATCGCATGGATAGAATCGGTCCATTCCTGTTGGTCGGTATCTTGTATTTGTGGGTGTATTACAATTTGTCCAATCATTCGGCCATACCGCCCATTTTTGCTGCATTCTTACTGGGGGCCACTATAGGGCTATTTGTCGCCTTTTTCCTCAATTTGTTTACTAAGATCAGTGTTCACGCTGTGGGTATGGGCGGACTTTGTGCCGTAGTTCTGCTCACCGCACTGCAATTTGGGCCCAACAGTTTCGGTATCCATTTATTTGGTCAGGAGTTGCGCATCAGTACCAATTTGCTGCTCATGATTACCATAGTAGCTGCCGGACTGGTCGGAACGAGCCGCCTGCGCCTGGATGCCCATGAACCACTAGATCTGTATGGTGGCTATATGATCGGATTTGCCGCTGAGCTGATGGCCATGCGTTTTTATTTCTAATCGCGGATGAGTAATTTATTAAGTACCGAAAGAATTATTGGTCATTATCGTGGGGAAGAGCCAGGCCCTTTTGTCATAGCCATCGGTGGTCAGCACGGCAATGAGCCAGCAGGAGTCCGTGCTTTGGAGCAGGTTTTTGAGTTGCTGGCCCAGGAGCCCAGCATTAATCCCGGCTTTGTATTCAAGGGTGAGCTGTTGGCCCTGCGGGGCAACTTGCCTGCACTAGCAGCAGATCAGCGTTACCTGGAAGTTGATCAAAACCGACTCTGGCTGCCCGAGCGAATTTCCTGGCCTGAGGATGATCCGCGCCTTTGTCTGGAAGACCGGCAGATCCGAGAAATACTCGATATTATTGAAATTGCGCTGGAAGAAAGCGGAGCCACAGAAATAGCCGTTATAGACCTGCATACGACGACGGCAGAGGGCGGAATATTTGTCATTCCAGGCTCAGGTACATCCAGTGCAATGCTGGCAGCAGAGATGTACGTGCCGGTTGTCAGAGGACTGTTGGACGGTTTACTTGGGACGAGCCTTCACTTCTTTCAAAACGGATTTCTCGGTGACTCGCGAGACGTTCGGGCACTTACATTTGAGGCGGGTTCTCACTACGATCCAAGATCGGTTGATTTGGCAGTCGCAGCTACGCTCAATCTATTGCGCGCCTTGGGTTGTGTAGAAGCCGCAGACGTGCGTACGCTTCACGACGAGTTGCTGAGGGAGTATGGTAAACCCCTCCCTAGAATGACTAGGCTCGCCTATGTACATCGGATATCGTCTGAAGATGATTTCCAGATGTTGCCTGGATTTCAAAATTTCCATGCGGTCAAAGCAGGGACACCAGTAGGGCAGGATAGCCAGGGATATGTCCATTCTCCTAAGGACGGCTACCTGCTTATGCCGCTGTATCAGGCGCAGGGGCAGGAAGGGTTTTTTGTAGTGGAAGATGAACCGGCCGCGGTTGCATTTTAACCCATGAGGCGGGCCGATAAGCGCTGAGGCAATAAAGAAAAAGAAGGCAGTACGAAAATTTTCGTAATAAAATTTGCAAGTCTCCATATTGGGTCTTTACTTTGTCTACGAAAATTTTCGTAATGCAAAAACCTACAGAGTCTCAGCTAGCCATTTTGGCCATTTTATGGCGCCGTGGCCCATCGCCTGTCCGGGTGGTCAATGAGTTGCTCAATGAACAAGGCGGTAAGTCTGTCCGGTATACGGGTACGCTTAAGCTCATGCAGCTTATGCACCAGGAAGGCTTATTATCTCGCGATGAATCTAGCCGCACTCATGTTTACTCGCCTGCCGTCGAAGAGTCGGTTGTTCAGCAATCGGTATTGAAGCGAATGGCCGATACCCTATTCCGTGGTTCTGCGACCAATTTGGTCTTACAGGCTTTGGGCAGTAGCGATACGACGGCAGAGGATCTGGAGGCCATAAAGCGCATGATTGAAGCTAAAGAAAAAGAGCGCGAATCATGAATCTCATCAATCTACAAATTGCCGAAGCTGTGGGCCTGGCTCTCTTGCATTCTTACTGGCAAGCGGCCCTCCTCGCCATCCTGATTTGGTGGGCTTCTCGACAGACCAACTTGTCTTCTGAGGGGCGTTATCGGTTGGCATACGTGGCCTTGCTTGCCTTGCTGGCTATTGGAATTTGGACTTCCGCAGGTCGGCTACTTTCCACGCCTCCGCCAGTTGAAGCTGCTGTACTAGCTATAGATTTTGATCAACCGATTGGAGATCAGTTGGCTCCTTCTACCGCGGTGGACTTCGAGAACCTGGCTGCCCTGGAAGCAGAAGCTACGGCCAATCCAGGAATCCCGCTCGTCTTTTACCGACTTTGGTTAGTTGGATTGGCCTTGGGCAGTCTGCGCTTACTGCTTGGTCAGTTGTATATCGATATGCATTACCGACGTCAGCTTCAACCTCTACCTAATTCCTGGGAGAAAACTGCCCGATCACTGGGGCAAAAGCTACAGTTGCTTAGTCTGCCAAAACTCGCCCTCAGCGAACGAGTGGCTTGCCCTTCGTTACTCGGGCATCTTAGACCACTCATTTTACTGCCGATCTGTATGGTCAATCAATTGAGCCTAGAGCAAGCCGAGGCCGTTCTGGCTCACGAGTTGGCACACTTCGCTCGTCGTGATCATTGGTGGAACCTACTGCAATCAGTCATCGTCATATTATTTTTTCTTAACCCCTTCGTACACTGGATTTCCAGCCGTGTCCGTGAAGAGCGAGAGCACTGTTGCGATCAACTCGTCACGCAGATGGGCGTAGATCCTTTGCTGTACGCCAAAACATTACTTCAACTCGAGCAACAAGACCGAATTGTGCGTGGTCTGAGTTTGGCTGCCAGGCCGGGCTCATTGGCCAACCGCATCAGTCGACTGCTTCAGGGAACCCAAAATCATTACCGAATGAAACCAGTATTTTTCATAGCCCTGCTGGTCAGTTTAGGGCTACTTTTTTCTGCTCAAAGCCCCGACCAAAACCCAATTGAGTTTTCGCTAGACAATAGCGGTGAAGAGGCGCGTATGACTTTTCATGTAGAGGTAGAAGGAGAGCCGTTCAGTGGTGTTTACCTACCCGAACGCGAAACCTTTGAACATCTGGTTACCCAGAATGGCTCTAGCTCTCTTTATCATGTGCCAGACCTTATAGAGCGGCTGGAGACAGAGCTCAACAAGCTAAATATTCCTCTCAGTATCCCCAATGTTCAGGTTTCCCAAGCTCCTCAGTTTCGCAATGACCCCTTTCCCGATGGGCTAGTCGTGGTATGCCACAATGAAGCCTGGCGCCAGCAAATGATGACCAGATATACCAATGAGGGGGGGATTAGCATGATCTACTTCAAGCAGCACGATGATACAGGCCGCCCCCAATATGTATTGCTAGATGGTGAGCTTAAATCGCTTTGGCTAGATGGTCGCGATATAGATTTAAGTGCCGCCAGCCGAGAAGAACTGGATCGCTATTTAGGAATGGTCAGCACCGATTTTGAAGATATGGAATCGAATAGCCCAGCTCCACCTCCCCCACCAGCGCCACCAGCTGCGCCAGGAATGGCACCTCCTCCACCGCCTCCTCCTCCGCCAGCACCAGGACAAGGCATGGGTAGGACAGAAGTTATCATTCGCAGGACAGATGAAAATGGAGAACAACGTATTGTTGTAAGCCAAATACAGGAAGATGAAATATTGATCGATGCTGATTCCTTTTTCTACAGTTATTCATTGGGCGATACTTCTGTCGCGCTTCCTCGCGGATTTACCATCAGAGGGATCGACGCACTGGAAAACATCGATTGGGAGAGCCTGGAGTTTGTGGAGGAGACCAAACTCGGACAACTACAAGATCTGCTCGCGGACATTGAAGTACTCGATGAGACGGACTTAGCACTTAACATGGAAAGACTCAGAGATCGAATGAGTGCTTTAGAGGTATTGACAGAGAGTGACTTAGCATCCATCTTTGAAGCAAGAGAAAGTCTGGGAGTGATTAGATTGGACTCAAGTCTTGAAGGTTCATTCCTGGCGCTCAGAGAATGGGCCGAAGGTGTAGCCGACCGCAAAGGACTTTTTGAGGACGGGACAATCCGCCTGGCCGATGATGATGACATTTTCTTTCTGGACCGCTCCTCTACAGAGCCAATAGCTAACTATATACTGGTCTTCAGACAGATAGTAGAGGAGATGCAAGCCGAAGGCATAATTCCTGGTAATAACCTGCGCAAGTTGACCATAAAAAAAGACATCATCAAGGTCAATGGCCGTCGCTTAAAGACGGCTGAGGCCGCGGTATTTCACCAGAGGTTCGAAGAATATACCGGCCATCCTTGGGCAGATCTGGATACGGCCTCCAGTGAGTTTTACTACAAAGAAAATTAGGATCCCAACAGGTTCTGAACGAAGCTCAATAACTTTGCTTCTTCCCACCTTCTCCCCATTAGCTGATAGCCGGTGGGGAGATTTTCTTTATCAGCGCCAGTAGGAACCGCAACAGCTGGCAGCCCAGCCAGGTTAGCCAAAACGGTGTATACATCAGCCAGATAATTGGCAACTGGATCGTCCACTTGCTCTCCAATTTTCCAGGGTAAGGAAGGACTGACGGGCATCAGTATAAAGTCGTGCTTGCTGAGTATTGCCTCCAGCCGCTCACTAATTAGTCGCCGGGCGCGCTGAGCTTTGTTGTAGTAGGCATCGTAGTACCCACTGCTTAATACAAAAGTGCCGAGCATGATGCGGCGTTGTACCTCGGTGCCAAAGCCCTCGGTGCGACTGAGTTTGTAAGTGCTGTCCAGATCAGTGCCATTTGGACTGCGATAACCGTATCGCATGCCATCATAACGGCTTAGGTTTGAGCTGGCCTCTGCGGTTGTCAGCACGTAATATGCAGGAACGACATAGTCAAATAAATCGAACTCAACGGGCTCGACTTGATGGCCAGCATCTATGAAACGGGTCTTTGCTTCTTCTATAGATTCAGAAAGGCTAGGGTCAAGTCTGCTGCTATTAAGCAATTGAGGGAAGTAGGCAATTTTCGCCGATTGGGGTCCCTCGGCTTGAGTTAATTGGGGAACAGGTAGATCCGGTGCCGTTGCGTCCCATTGGTCAGGGCCAGCCATGATTTCTATGCCCAGGGCGATGTCTGCGGGATTGTGGGCAATTAGTCCAATTTGGTCGAAACTGCTGCCATAGGCGATTAGCCCATGTCTGGATATGCGGCCATAGGTAGGCTTAAAGCCATATAATCCACAAAAGGAAGCGGGCTGTCTGACAGATCCGCCAGTGCTACTGCCTACGGCCATCTGACAAGTCTCTGCCTGAACACTGACTGCCGCACCTCCGCTACTACCTCCGGGTACTCGGGTTGGATCGGCTGCATTTAGAGTTGGGCCATAATAGCTGTTTTCATTGCCCGATCCCATGGCAAACTCATCGCAGTTGGTACGTCCGATGATAATGGCGTCTTCATCCAGTAATCGCTGAAGGGCAGTCCCTGTATAGGGCGAAACAAATCCATCCAGAATTTTTGAAGCCGCTGATACTTTGTGCCCCGAATAGCAGAGCACATCTTTGATAGACAATACAATCCCTGCCATTCTTCCGAGGGCTTTTCCCGCCAAACGAGCCTCATCTTGCTGCCTGGCTTTTGCGCGTGCTTCTTCGGCAAAAACTTCGACATAGATGTTTAAGTCACTTGTCTCCTCAATTTTTGCCAGGTAGCTCTCTACGACTTGTAGCGCAGTTGTTTCTCCTGTCGATAAGGCTGTTTGTAACTGTACAATAGATTGAGGCATATATGCGTGTTAGCGGCCGTAAAGGTAATAGGGGTTTGATGGAGCTACAAAGCACCTGCGATAGGCAATAAAAAGCAGGAGGATGAACTTTAGAATTATCATGTAACTAGATTTGAATCGTTTAGTCATAAGATATAGAGCCATTTGCTATTATGAGATACACACTATTGCTGTTTATACTGGTTTTCTCTTCCTCTATCGGTTGCTTGGCGCAAAGCATTCCTGAAGAGTTAAAGGATGAAATTGAAGCAGGTACATACCCCAGAGTTGATGGCATACTCATGTCGCAGGGAGGGGATCTGCTCGTAGAAGCCTATTTCAACGGATTTGACCGTGGCAGCCTACACCAGACCCGGTCTTCATTCAAGTCGATAACGAGTATACTCGCGGGGATTGCTGTAGACCAAGGTTTGTTTTCAGTCCACGACAAAGTGAAGAAGTTTATAGTAGAATGGGAAAATGATCCAAGAGGAGAAATCAGCATCAAGGATCTTTTGCAAATGAAATCTGGTTTGGCTTGTGAGGAATTTTTTGGAATAGGAGTGGATTGCGAGTCTGAGATGTTTGACACTGACGATTGGCTTGGCTATCTTCTGGAAATTCCACTGAGGCATGAGCCAGGACTAAACTGGGCGTATACTTCCGCGGAGCCGCACTTCATCGGGGTCATCATCTCCAGAGCTAGTGGCATGTCCGTAGTTGATTTTGCTAGAATCCATCTGTTTGAGCCTCTGGGAATATCGGAGTATGAATGGACCATAACACCTGATGGAATTGGGTATACCGCGGGCTCTTTTAGTATGCTTCCTTTGGATATGTTGAAGATTGCTCAATTGGTTATCGATAAAGGGCAGTGGGATGGAAAGCAAATAGTCAGTGAAGCCTGGCTACAGGAATCGACCAACTGCCAGACGGATGTAGAGATGTCTTTTGTGCGCTTTGGACGAACAGAAAACGCTAAGTATTCTACAGCCAACTACGGATACTTATGGTATCGAGAGATGCTTCGATATGGAGATATTGATACCGAAGTATTATTTGCTTCGGGCAATGGTGGTCAGTATATGATGATACTAGAAGACTATGATGCGACCATAGCATTCACGGGAAGTAATTTTGGCAGTTGGAGGGGGAAATTACCTTTTGATATACTACTTAAGTACCTCATTCCCATGCTGGAGAGTCGGTAGCTCCCTATCAGGAAGAGCTTTTGTAGGCTTAGTTTCTTTTGCATCATTCAGAGGTATGGTGTAGAAGAACTAACTTGGTCGGCCATAAAGTAGATTCGTAGGTATATTATGTAGATAGCCAAATCTATGAGTAATAAAAAAGACGAGTGGTTTGTGAAGAGCTACCTCATGGTGGCAGAGCAAGGAATAGAAAGTCTGAGTGTCAATTTAATCGCAAGGACTGTAGGGAAAAGTAAGTCTTCCTTTTATCACTATTTCGGAGATCTGGAAATGTTTAAGGTGGCACTGCTTGAATATCATTTGCAACAAGCCACGGCCTTTGCAGAAGAGATTAATGCTTGTCAGTGTGTTTTTCCTGATATCATAGACACCTTCGCCAATAGGAAAATTGACCTGCTTTTTCACAAGCAGCTCCGAGTCAAACGCAAGGATCCAATCTTTAGTCAGTACATCGAGAAGACGTACAAGTGTGTGGAGGATGCTGCTATGGACTTGTGGACACTGCACTTTGGATTGGAAAACCAAAAGCTCTTTTCCAGAAAGTTCTTTGCTTTTGTTTCTGAGCATTTTCTGTTTTCGATGACCATAGAAAACTACGATGCAGAGTGGTTGGTTAGCTACTTAGAGAAGATTGCAGATTTGCTATCTGAGATGCGGATGTTCAAGCCATAGGTGTCACTATTGTACCACTTGGTCTACACAGATAATTTCCCACAATCTATTATTGCAACTCAATCGAGTGCCGTATAAATCAATTGATACCTCTGCCCCGGCACAGCAAACACTCTGAACTTTCCTATTGAGTCAGAAAGATATATAACGCTACAGCTAGATTTCTGTACCTGAAACCGTATCGCTTGTATTCAAGAGGTATTCTAATGGCACATCAAACTTCCAGTCCCCTGGAGTTTGGTGTGTTTTTATGCACAGGCATATTAAACCTCTGCTCTTTGTAGTTATCTAAATAGAAATGTACCAACAGAATAACTCATTCTGAGGGTCCTGATCGTATCGCCTAGGCCTGCAATAGAGCTAGAATGAACAACACAACCAAACTCCTCTTAGGGGCATGTATACTCCTATGCGCTACTTGCTCATCAGATGAAGATCCGGGTAATGTAGATCCTAATCCAACGCCCACTCCAGATCCGTTTGCAGAGCTCAATCTGCCGGATGAGTATTTCAATTATGCAAATATTGCGCTGCCTGGTCATTACAATGTGAATGATTTTCCAGCTCAATTTCCGTTTCAGTATGCAGCTACTGTTTCCGATAATACACCCAACAATAATCCAATAACGGATGCTGGCGCGACCTTAGGACGCGTTCTTTTTTACGATCAAAAACTAAGTGCGAATGGTTCGATTGCTTGTGCTTCCTGCCATCAACAATCGCACGGATTTTCGGACTCCAGAGTGTTGAGTAGAGGGTTTGATGGTGGCTTGACCAGGAGACACTCCATGGGGTTGGCAAATGCTCGTTTTTATTCAAGTGGGCGTTTCTTCTGGGATGAGCGAGCCGGCTCACTGGAGGAGCAGGTGCTTGATCCATTCCAGGATCCGGTAGAGATGGGGCTAACATTGGCCGAGTTAGAGCAGCTAGTCAGCGAGCAGGTTTATTATCCGCCGTTGTTTGAAAGTGCCTTTGGCGACTCTCAGGTGAGTAGTGATCGAATTGCCCGGGCGCTGGCTCAGTTTGTGCGAAGCATCGTCTCGACGAATTCAAGATATGATCAGGCGAGAAGTGAAGTACAATCGCCGGTAGTTAATTTTCCCAGCTTCACTGCCCGAGAGAATCTTGGAAAGGACCTTTTTCTATTGCCCATTGTATTGGATAATGGAGACCGAGTCACTTGCGCAGGCTGTCATGCTTCGGAAGCGTTTACCGGCCCAATCTTAAATGGGCCTAATGGTGGTGGAACAAATGCGACAAATAATGGCTTAGATGCAGAATCAACGACCGACCTGGGGGTATTTGAGTCGACAGGAAATCCGAATGATATCGGAAAATTCAAGGCGCCTTCACTCAGTAACATCGCCGTACGCCCTCCCTACATGCACGATGGTCGCTTTGCTACGCTCGAAGAGGTGATAGACTTTTACAGTACGGGAATTCAGAACCACCAAACCCTTGGCCCACAACTGAGAGGGCAGGGCGGCCAGGCTGTTAGGATCAACTTTACAGAAGAAGAAAAAGATGCACTGATTGCCTTCCTGATCACATTAACTGATGAATCTATGCTAACGGATGAAAAGTATAGTGATCCTTTTAGGTAGAGTCTAATTATCTCATTGCGACTACCCGATTTAAGACTTTTCCCCCCGTACGGATTTGCAAATAATACATACCCTTAGGTAATTGGGACGTATCGATCGCATGTTTATTTTGGGCATGGACTAGGACACGACCTTGTTGATCGGATAGTTGGATATGAAAATCAGCATACCTTTCCAGGCCTTGTATATGTAATTCACCAGAAGATGGATTTGGGAATACCCTAATCTGCTCCACTGGGTCGATACGGTCTCTTGAGCTGGTTGTGCCTGAAGCGAGATGCGACTTAAAAAATGCCCAAATCTCGGTAGCGGCCTCAATGTCGTAATTGACATAACCCACTAGCGGCCTTGGGTTTTGAGCAGCTACCATTCCGGGGACAGTATGGCCGCCCCCCTCTACACGGTATAAGACCACATCTGTTGAATCCGCACAGCTACCCCATCTGGAATACTGGACGGTACTGCCATCTGTGAGGTCGGTATCTGCAACATCAACAAGTTCTACAGAAGAATTACAAGCATTGATATTTCTCCAGAAGCTGATGGTAGAATCTGTACCCGTCACGCTGCCACCATCGGTCAGTGGACTGAGTGGACCACCCTCGTATGGTACCAATGTGTCTTCAGTACCATTCATAAGCAGCATAGGTACAGGAATGTCAGGAGAACAGTTTTGCGCAACGGGCTCCGGCATACTGGCAATGATGCTGGCATAGGCCCGGAATCTGGATGTTGCCTCGCAGGCCAGCCTTTGAGTCATCATACCTCCGTTGGATGCGCCAGTCACAAAAACATTATTGTGGTCAAATGGATAATCCTGAGCTAGTGTATCAAGGACATCTTGTAAGAATTGAACATCATCAACCCCTTCTAAATCGGGAGTGGTCGCTCCCCTTCCGTCTGCCCATTGATTGTCTGAACCATTGGGGATGAAACATAAATATCCAGCAGTATCTGCCACTTCGTGAAACCTGAGCCGCTGTAATATCTCTTCTCCGTTACCATTTCCCCCGCCGTGTAGAACCATCACTAAAGGCCAGTTCTCTTCGGGTTGATAATCAGCAGGAACATAGAGCAGGTAGCTACGCTCTAGACCCGCATATTGAATGGTGTCTCTGACGACTTCCTGGGCCACCAACATAGTAGCTAGTGTCAAATGAAGGAAAGCGGCTAAAATGGTAAATCTGTTCATCCTGTTCGTGTACAATTTTATGGTCTGATGTTCTTAAAATTGGGAAGTTTAAAGTAGCGACAGATAAAATGTGTCCAAGTATGTGATTGCCAGAACAATGTGCTAAACTTTAGATAAAAAATAGAGTTAAATTGCAGACCTCATACTTTTCCCCTTTCTGTTTAATTCGTAGAGCCAATGAGAACACTGCTACTTTGCTTTTTCGTTACTGCATCAACTATTTTGTCCGCTCAAGAAATTTGTGATAATGGGCTAGATGATGACGGCGACGGCTTGTTTGATATTCAAGACCCAGACTGTAGCTGCGCAGGGGAATTTGCAGGTGTAACTGCAGATTTTGAGGAATTTACCTGCTGCCCAACATCATTTACGAATCCATTTTCTACAGGCTTTGGCTGTGTTGATGATGGTTGGACGTTTCTAGGACAAGGGACGACCGACTATTTCAACACTTGCGGATATATGGGGGGTGACGGAATATTGCCAGATGTACCTCAACCTCTACCTTCCGGGAATGGAGCTATGGGTATTTTTACCATATCAAGTAGTAGTCCCTATGATGAGCCCATTGCTCAGTGTCTGCAATGCAAGTTTATTGCCGGCGAGACCTATGATGTAAGTTTCTTTGTCGGGTTCGCTGAGTGCTGTGGTATACAATCTGGCGACGTGGAAATATCCATTTTTGGTAAGCAAACGTGCTTGGGTTTTCCTGGCTCAAGTCTGGGTTGTGCAGGTGATGCGGGCTGGACGGAGATGGCTACATTCAATGTTAGTGCTGTAACTAATGGTTGGGTAGAGGTTACGGGTTCTTTTACCGCCCCAGGAGACTTTGGAGCTGTAGCTCTGGGGAAAAGCTGTGCATTTGTCAACTCTGGCACTTTTGAAAGTCAATATCACTTTATTGATAATTTGGAGATTACGGGCAATTTTAATGGAGCCAATTGTGGCGGTCCGACTATAGATGCTTCTGCCCAGTTCTCTGGAGACTGTGCAAATGGCTATACGCTATTCGCCGATGCACCAGAGGCTACTCAGTTTCAATGGTATATTGACGGCGTTGCTATCCCTGGAGCGACAACTAACCCCTGGCCAATCAATCCGCCCACCCCTGGAGATTACCAGGTCTTGGCCACGTCGCCTGATGGCTTATGTGTCATCTCGGATCCTGTAAACTTCAACCCGGATTTTAATACTCTTGCTATTAATTCCAACACGACACCTCCCAGTTGCCCTGGCGATATGGACGGCTCTATTGATCTGATTTTTAGTAGTCCAAATCCTCCGTTTGATATTGACTGGGATACGGGCGATAACAATCAAACCCTAACAAATTTGGGTGCTGGCACTTACACAGTGACAGTAACCGATGCCAACGGTTGTTTCGGAGAACAAACTATTACGTTGGATGACCCGGAACCGGTAATTTCAGATGTTGATATTACTCAGCCTACAAACAACGATGGTGGGAGTGTCATCATTAGTACCTCAGGAGGGACGGGGCCTTATCAATACGATTGGGATAATGGGCTTTCAGGGCCTAATCAGAGTAACCTTGCCCCAGGGACCTACACGGTAACCGTAACAGATGCTAACGGCTGCGAAGAAACGCTCATTATTGAAATTTTTGATCTGCTTTCGGCTAATGCTGTCGTTTTTGACGAAACCTGCTTTGGCCAATGCGAAGGCGCTGCCACTCTGACGGTTGATGGGGGACAAGGACCTTATACTTTTGATTGGAATATCCCTGGAAGTACCAATACACAGCTTGATCTCTGTGCAGGAACCTATACTTACACGGTGACCGATGCCAACGGAACAGAGTTGTCTGGCTCAGTGACCGTACAGCCCGGCACATTGATAACAGCCGGGATCGTCGAAGACGGGATTCGGTGTGACAATACAGAGACGACCAACCTCGACTTGACCGTGCTGAATGGGCAAGCTCCCTTCGATTTTGACTGGTCTACCGGAGCCAACACTGAAGATGTATTTGGCGTGGGGACAGGCTTTTATTCGGTAACTGTAGTAGACGGACAGGGCTGCGTAACCGCAGCGAGTATTCAGGTTCAGCCAGTATTCCCGCTACAACTCAACTCCCAGGTTACAGACATCAGTTGTGATAACCCGGAAGGGAGCATAGTCGTAGTCGCAACCGGCGGTACCAATCCGATTGATTACCTGTGGGATAATGGACAGATGACGAACCAACTATTCAATATTCCTGCAGGTGATTATAGTCTGACGGTCACCGATGCGAATGGGTGTACAGCGGAGAATATCTATACCGTGGAGGAGTTTGCCCAGATTTCTGCATCGGCAGCGCTCACACAGCCCGCTTGTGAGACCGATTCAACAGGGGCTATAGACGTGACGGTAAACACAGGGACAGCGCCACTCGATTTCGTCTGGTCCAATGGTGCAGTAGATGAAGACATCAGCAATTTACCTGCCGGAGACTACACGGTCACAATTACGGATGCCAGTAATTGTGTGATCGTCAATACCTACACCATCACTTCGACCTCCTTTGTAGACGTCCAGGCGATGATAGACGATGTTTCTTGCCAGGGAGGAGACGACGGGGCGATCTCGCTATCGACCAGCGGAAGTCTACCTCCACTAAACTACAACTGGTCGACAAACGAGGATACCCCAAATATTTCTGGCCTTGACCCCGGGACTTATGAACTTACGATCACAGATGCGGGAGGCTGTGCATATGAGTCGAGTTATGAGGTGATGGAGCCTGGCCTCTTTGTCATAGATAGTCTGTTGCAACCCAATGCCTGCTTTGGCGATAGTGCAGCCTCTATTGAAATTGTTCCGATTACGGCAGGAACTTACGAGGCAGACTGGGATACTGGCGATGATGGTTTGCTGTTGAGTGGCCTGACGGAAGGAACCTATTCGGTAACGGTCACCAGTGATGCTGCTTGTGAGCAGACTTACAGCTTCACCCTGAGCGATGATAATCCAGCTCTTGGTGCGGTTGTAGATCAAGTACAACCGAGTTGTGGTGCCGCTAATGGTAGCCTTACGCTACAGCCATCCGGGGGTGTCGGACCATACACCTACGATTGGGATACGGGAGATGATCAGCCAAGTATAGATGATCTGGCGGCAGGCAATTATGAATATACCATCACTGATGCTGTGGGCTGCACACTTATCGGGCAAACGGACCTCGATGAGGAATCGACGACTTCGATATCTTCTGCGGTGGTTCAGCCCACCTGTATTGGTGCAGAAAACGGAAGCATAAGCCTGGAGATTTCCAACGGGACTCCGCCTTTTACCGTGAGCTGGTCTAATGGAGATAGTGGTCCAGATGTCGATGATCTGGGAGCTGGGCAGTATACGGCCGAGGTTATAGACGCAAACGGCTGCACGTTGATCCGCGAGTTTACACTGGCTTCTACTTCCGCACTCGACCTCGACGCAATGGTAGACAATGTGACCTGCTTCTCAGGTTCCGACGGAGTTGTAACGACGACCACCACGGCTACTTTACCGCCGCTTAGCTACAACTGGAGCAATAACACAAATGAGCCTAACTTGACAGACGTCCCTGCTGGTACCTATACGCTGACGATTACCGATGCGGCTAACTGCAGCTATGAGTCGACCTATGACATTGAAGAACCGGACTTTTTTGTCATCGATAGCCTGATTGACCTCAATGATTGTTTTGGTGATAGTGCGGCCTCTATTCAGATAGTTCCTCCTGCTACAGGAACATTCACTGCTGATTGGAACACTGGAGACGCTGGGCTTGTGCTTGCGGATTTGCCTTCGGGTAATTACAGTGTAGTTGTCAGCAGTGAGCTGGGTTGCGAGCAAGCTTATGATTTTACGATCGATGATCCCAATCCTGCACTGGCGAATGTATCGGATCTGACTTCCCCGACTTGCGAGGAAGACAATGGCAGCATAAGCCTGGCTATTTCAGGCGGGCTAGGTCCTTACACCATAGACTGGGACAATACCGAAACGGGTCCGGTCCTGAATAATCTGGCCGAGGGTAGCTACCAATTCACGGTGACAGACGGTTTGGGGTGTACACTCGTAGACGATGTCTTTCTGGCAGAAATTGAAGTGGGCAGCTTTGCATCACAAGTGAATCAGCCTACCTGCCCGGGTGCTACGAATGGTGGGGTCGAACTCACACTTTCGGGCATTGCAGAGCCCTTTGATATTCAGTGGTCTAATACGGCCAATGGGCCTGTGGTCACTGATCTTGGAGAAGGCTCCATCAGTGTAGAAATTATCGATGCGAATGGCTGTATACTCACCGAGTCTTACGATCTGGAAGAACAGTCCAGTCTGAGCCTGACCAGCATAGTGGCCGATGCGGATTGCTTTGGCGGCAACGAAGGCAGTATCGATTTGACGATAACAGCTACTCAAGAGCCCCTCGATTTCAATTGGAGCAATTTGGGTGATGGACCCAGCCTGGATCAACTGGAGGCCGGGACTTACGATTTGACCATTACAGATGCTCTGGGCTGCGAATACGAGTCGAGCTACGAGATCACCGAGCCAGATGAATTCATGATCGACAGCCTGATCACGCTCAACGACTGCTTTGGTGGCAGTGATGCTTCTATAGAGATTGTTCCGCCTGCTACAGGCTCTTATAACGCGGTTTGGAATACCACAGACGTCGGACTCAGTCTGACGGATCTAGAGGCTGGAAGCTACAGCGTGTCCATTACCAGCGACTTGGGCTGTGTTCAGGAATACACCTTTGAGCTGGTCGATGAGGTGCCACCAATTTTGGTCGATCTGGAGGTAAATGACCCCATTTGTGGCTTTGCAAACGGCAGCATAAGCGCTACTGTGGATGGAGGGAATGGCCCTTTTGATTTTGATTGGGGTACAGCAGGATCTGGTGCAGACCTGACGGACCTTTCTGATGGCGACTATGTTTTAGTTGTCACAGATCAGGCGGGCTGCACGACCACGATAGATACCAGCCTGGCGCCTTATCCTGAGCTTACGAATAGCTCGATGGTAGAAGAGCCGCTTTGTGCTGGTGATGCGACAGGCTCCATTATAT
>JBCBVN010000010.1:0-30768 GCA_039817625.1 Bacteroidota bacterium | reverse complement strand
TTTGTAGTTCGTACGGACAAGGACGGCACCGAAATTTGGTCACAAAGTTACGATGCTGGATTCCAAGAGTACGGTTTTGATTTGATTCAGCGCCCAGATGGAGATTTTTTCATAGTTGGCGACAGAGAAGTATCTCTGGGAGACCCCTTTAATGGTCATCTCATTAGAATCGACAAGCAAGGCAATCAAATTTATACCAGAGATTACTTTGCGGGAGATCAAGATCTACGTCTTAGTCATATCGTTCGCGCCGCATCTGGCACCGGCTACATCTTAAGCGGTTCTCTTGAACTAGAAGAGACTGGCAGAGATGCAGCCCTCATTATTTTAATAGATAATGAAGGTAATGAGGTATGGCGACGCACCTTTTCCGGCGGATACATCGACAGAACCGTAGGGGCCGTAGCGCTCGATGACGGTTATCTGCTCGCAATCAACAGAAGCGATGCCGACGGCAACCTCGACATTGTACTTCTCAAAACTGATCTCGACGGCAATGAGCTGGAGACAGTTGTCTGGGGGACTGTTGAAAGAGATGAGCGCGTCGATGATATCATTCGCACAAGCGATGGAAACATTGCCTTTTGCGGATCTACAGATAACACAGGATTTTCGCTGCTTGCAAAGGCGGATCTCAATGGAGATACGCTTTGGATTAATGAAATCGATGCCAGCCAATTAGGCGAAGGACTTAAGTGCCTTATAGAAGAGGACGACGGTACGACCATCACCGCAGCAGGAGATGCTTTTCGCACTCCACTTGACGGCGATGTACTTCTAACCAAAGTTAGCTCAGTAACTGGTCAGCAAATCTGGCAAAGACTATTGGGCGATACCGCAGTCTTCAATACAGCTACCGATATAGTAACCACCCCGGAGGGCGGATATGCCATCGCTGCTTACAACAACCTCTTCGGCGTTTTATTCAACGATCTTACGTTGTATAAGACCAATGGAGAAGGCGAGTTCTTCACCAATGAAATAAGTGGTCAGGTCTACAACTCTGAAAATGGGTGCGACCCTTTTGAAGACGGAGATCTTGGCCTTAAAGACTGGTTAGTCAGAGCAGAAAGAGAAGATGGAAATGCTGTTTTCTTTGGCTCTACAGACGGTGACGGTTTCTTTGACATACAGGTTGATACCGGCAATTATCAGCTCACCCTTCTTCAGAAGAACAACCGCTGGGAAATCTGCAATGATGCAGGATTCACAGTGAGTATGCCCGAGCTGTATGACAGTAGCTACTACGAGTTTCCACTATCTACATCCATCGCGTGTCCATTGCTCGAAGTTGATTTGAGCGCGGGGCCTGCACTGGCCTGCGAAGAGCAACTGATTAACGTCACATACGGAAACCAAGGCGCAGCTACAGCTACAGATGTATCATTAGAAATTGAGCTAGACCCGGCTCTTACCCTATTGGGAAGTACACTGAGTCCAAGCGATCAAAATGGCAACTTGCTCATTTTTGATCTCCCAGACATCAATCCTAATGAAGGAGAAGAATTTACTCTGACCGTAATGGTCAGCTGCGGTCTGGTTGTGGATCAATCCATTAGCACAACGGCAATTATTCTGCCCGACTTCAATGCAACTTGTGCTCCTCCACCAACCGATTGGGACGGAGCCATCATAACCGTTGAAGGAGAGTGCGATGGAGAGTCAGTAAGATTTAGAATCCGTAATGACGGAAGCCCACTGACCACGATACTAAATTACATCGTAGTAGAAGACCAAATACTACTTCGCCCAGCCACAAACTTTGATCAGAATGCAATCGATGGTGATGGTTTGGAAGTAATAGAAGAAAATACCGGCGGAACGTTCCGCCTGATTGCCGAGCAATCGCCAAATTATAATGGCAGCTTATTCCCTACAGCAGTAGTGGAGGGCTGTGACAACGGCGGCCAATTCGAGTTTACTACCGGAGAGGTTGCCCAGTTTCCCGATAACGACGGGGACCTGAATATTGACATACTTACGCAAGAAGTACTCGTACTAGATGATGAAACTGCTTTGGCCATGCGAGCCTATCCACGTGGCTACCAGGATTCAATCATCACACCTTCTACGGACTTAGAATATACCATATTCTTTGGCCTGGGAGATACGAGCACATTGGAGCGAGTGGTAATCAGAGATACCCTGCCTACGATGCTTGATTTCAACACACTTGAAGTTGGAGCGTCGAGTCATCCCTATGATTTCGTTTTATCTCAAAATGGGGTCTTAAAGATTACGTTCGATTCAATCCAATTACTTGCAGACGGCGGCACAGGGGGAGTTGATCCAAGCCAACGGCAAGGATATGTCACATACCGGCTATCCCAAAAACCGAATAATTCCGTAGGTACGGAAATCAACAATCGTGCCGCCGTTTATTTTGACTATCGCACGCCGGTTTTCACCAATTCAGTTCGACACTATGTCGGCTGCGAGCAGTTGTTCGATCCTAACTGTTTATTAACAAATTCGAGCAACTTTCCAAGCAAAACCAGCGTTAAAGTTGATGTATTCCCGCATCCTCTAACAGAGTTATCCACTGTGAGGATCAAAGAGTGGGAATCGCTCGATACGCAACTCGAATGGCGCCTGTATGACGGCAATGGCCGCTTACTCCGCCAGCAGCACCCAAGAGGTGACCAATTCGAGATCGGGCGTCAGAACTTAGCCAACGGTTCGTATGCATACGAATTGTGGGGCGACGGTCAGCTAATAGCCAAAGGAACAATAATCGTGCAATAGTCACAATCCCAAAAGCGTTAGCTTCCTTGCCCCTCCGGGGGCGAGGAATCTAATCAAGAGATTTAATCGTGACATTCCGCGATTGTATTAAGAACTTTTTTTAGGTCGTCTTTTTTTCATGAGATTATGATTTGTTTGTGCCTGGGAGTCTTTACTCCCGGGCTTTTTTTATTTACGGATGTCGCGTGGGAAGCTTCCCACGCGACATCCGTAAATAATTCAAATCATTAAAATTCTAGAAAGCATATTGTATGCCAAGGATCGTGCTCGAAACGCGCTCCATTTGTACACCATCGACTTGCTGATTGATTGGAAACAGATATTCGGCTCCAAAACGCAGATTTTTGAAGCTACCCGATGCCACATACAAGTTTAAGCCTACACCAGCGTCTAACTGACTCCGCCCAGAATTTTGGATGTCGAACAGTGGCATTAAGCCTGGGTTCCAGTCGCTGGCACTGCCAGCTAGACTACCTTCGGACATAAATTGCAAACGACCTGAAAAACTTAGCCAGTTCGTTGCCTTATAAGCGCCCCAACCTGTAATATTAAAGTTGTTGCCATAGCTAAAGTTGCGATCATTTTCGCCCACTCTGTAGGTGTAAGTACCCTGGGCTCCCCAGCTAAAGCTATTGGATTGCCCCAGATAGGTCAGCCCTAAATAGGGATCGAAGGTTCCGCTACCCAACTGCATGGGATATGCTAAAGGCGAATTCTCTGACACGGGAGTAGCATCTCTTTGATCGATATCTCCCGTAGGTATCGACAGCCCGATATTGGCATGAATAGACTGCTTCTGGGGATTTAGAAGTCTTATAATGGCTCCTAAGCGAAAATCACCTAATCCAGAAGACGATGTATTGAATTGTCCACCCATGCGCGTAACCAGATCCATATCATTACTTACAAGGTTGGTCATTCCCGTTAGGGTTACTCGATCTGAAATAGCATACATAAGACCCAGCATGCTCATTTGCATTTGCATTTCTGAAGGACTGACCATGAAGTCCGTCAAGACATCGCCGACTGAAGTTGAAGAACTGCCGCTCCGCATACCGTTCATATCCATAAGTATGTGTCTGAGGGAAACCATCCATTCGCCCTTTGAGTGATAGTGGTCGCCCATAACACCAATAGGTGCGTGGCCATCCGGGCGGCCAGCAGTCCAGGTGTCTTTTTGAGCGTGTAGAGGGGTATACAGTATTATAATTGTAGCGAATGCTACAAAAAGATTAATTAAACGATTCATATTAGAATGAAGAATAAACTATGCAAGTGCAAAAAGAGGCGACTTGCAGGATTAAAGAAAAATTGATGAGGGTGGCGTTGTGAATGCCAGGAAGTAGTCTATCCTAATCTTGGGGGACGATAAAGTCGCTTGCTGTCGTCTCTGCCCGTAGCCAGACCTCCTGTGTTTGGCTTGGTCTGTTCAATGTTTAAGGCTGTATTTGACAGCTTGAAGTTGTTCTCCGCTTCTTCAGTAAAAAACCACTGGAATCCTAGTTTCTCTGTTTGGCCAATATGGTGTTGACTGTTTTTATTTTGTCTGACCTGGCCAACTAGCGCATCTATCTTACAACTTCCAGAACACATAATCAAAGTGTCTTTTTGATAAGTGTTTAGGCAGTAGACTTCTGAGAAGCTCTTGTTTCCGAGGATATACCAACCATAGGTCAAACCCATCTGCAGGGATTGCACAAGGATTAAAAATGATAGGCAGATTGCTGGTATGCGGAACATCTTTAATCAAAGTTACATGCGTCGGTTGTCTGAAAAGCCATTTCCCTTCGAAAGTGGGTTTTTTAACTCTTCAACCTCGCTTTTTGACGCTTTTCAGACAGGGTTTTACGCTTACATTGCAGCTGCGATGATAAGAACAATGTTGAATCTGATTCTGCTACTTGTACAGTTTTTGACGGTAAGTGCACTCCACGCTCAAGCAGACGAGGTGCTCGACCGATTGGTTATCCAGAACCCCATATTTGAGCAGGGGTATACGGGCTTTTGTCTCTACGACCCATTGGCAGAAGAGTACCTCTATGAGTATAGAACAGACCACCGTTTTACCCCCGCCAGCAACATCAAATTACTGACCTTCTTGCTGTATCAGGAACTATTTGAGACAGACCAGGTGCCGGCTCTCTGGTTCAAAGATTACGGTAATCGGGTTGAGCTTTGGGGCACGGGACTACCCCTGGAGTTGGTTGCCCAAATCCCCTTCCCCGAGGCAGAAGGGAAAGAGATTTTAATCCACCACCCGCATAAATTAGATCGGTACGGATCTGGGTGGAGCTACGATGACTACAACTATGGATATGTTTACGAGCGGACGAGCCTTCCCGCCTTCCAAAATCGACTTCGCATTTCATTAGATGCTACTGGTCAGTTGGCGTATCAACCAGCATTTTTGAAGGATAGTGTTATCGCATGCCATAGAGAAGAAGGCCCCAGGCTCTTGCGAGAAGAAGCAGAAAATAGATTTAAGCTGGATACGAGTCGAGGAATTCCTGTAGACTTTGAGCGAGAAATTTCTCTCCGGCTCGATACTCACATATTGCGGGCTATGTGGGAGGATATTATGGATCAAAGGATTACTGTAGGAAATTTGGAAGTGCCCCGTCAAAGCCCGGGGCTTAATATGTTACGCTATCCATTTCCAGATAGCCTATGGAGGCACTGTCTGCAAGAGAGCGATAACTTTTGGGCCGAGCAACTCCTGCTCATGTGCGCAGCTGAGCAGCAGGAAGACTTGGATGTTGACGCTTTACTTGCGTATGCCGTCGATACACTATGGGCTTCATGGAGCGACCCCGTACAAATGGAATGGGTAGACGGTAGTGGGCTGTCGAGATACAATCAGCTCAGCCCGAGGCATATGGTACAAGTGCTAAACCGGATACAAGCCTTAGTGGGCATGGATGAACTAAAGAGTTTCTTGCCAGCCAACGGAATAAGTGGCACTTTAGAGAGCCGGTTTGTCAATGGTAGACCACCTTATATCTGGGCAAAAACAGGATCTCTCAGGCATGTGCTTGCACTCTCGGGATTGATACAGACTCGTTCAGGCAGGATGCTGATTTTCAGCTTTTTACACAATCATACGCAAGCAAGAAGCCGCATCTATTATCGCGAAATGGAAAAGGTGTTCGAGTATTTGTACCACCGCTATTGAGCCGCTTTCCAGCCGCGATAACCTGGCTTTAAGTTGTACACTTGGCCAAAGCCAGCCTCCTGCATTTGCTGACTTGCTCTGGTGGATCGCCCGCCCGATGCACAATAAACGATGTAGGTCTTTTCTCGGTCTAACTGATGCAGTCTTTCTGCAAATTGTGGGTCTCTGAAGTTGAGTTCTATCGCACCGGGAATGGTGCCTCCCTGGGTCTCAGCCGGGGTGCGCAGATCAAGTAAAATAGCATTGGGTTTTTCTGCGACTAGAGATTCAAATTCTTCCAGCCCGATATCCTGGTATACCAGGCTTGTGTTATCCTGATTGGAACTATTGCCATCATTTTGAGCCTGGCAGCTTGTAAAAGCCAGTATGGTGAGTATGGGAAGCCATTTCATTCTATTAGTGATTAAATTTTTCCATCCAGGCTTGTAGACCTCCATCAAGATGATACAAGTGCTCAAGGCCGTGATTGGTCATCAGGGTACAGGCTCGCACACTACGTCGCCCTGTACGGCAGTAAACCAGGTAGGTTGCTTTGGGATCGAGCGCCTCCATGTCGTCCAAAAAATTAGGCCCTAGATAGTCTAGCAATTGAGCTTCAGGAAGGTGAAATTCTGCATATTCTGCAGGGGTACGCACATCTATCAATCGATAATCGGGATGAGCTTGCCGCATAGCTTCAAATGCGTCTGCATCGAGATTTTTGAGCAGCTTTTTCAGAATCTCCCATCGAGGGATCGGGCAACTTTGTATGGTGGAGTCATCCATGTCAATAAAACGTATGAGCTGGCCTGTAGGATTTGTACTTTAGACAAAAATACCAGCTTTGACGCGATTGATAGCCTTTCTATGCCTGCTTGTTTTCGCTTGCGGATCTGTGCATAAACCACCATTGCGGTGGCCGTCAGCCAGGGCGGTAACCGAAATTTCCGGTTTGGCCTTCATGGATTCCTGCGCTCTCGCCCATAATGATAGCGGCGATGGGCCTTTTGTATATGTACTTCCGCAGGTCGAAGCATCGCTTGATTTCGCAAACCTTCAAGGAGCTGATACTGATTTTGGTGATAGAACGGGCTTGCCCTCACAAGCCTCTCATGATGCGACCCGCGGAAGTCCGCTTGATATCTCAGGGCAGGTCATTTCAAAATTTGAAATCATGGGGGCTGAGGCGGTAGACTGGGAAGATATAACTACAGATCCCTCTGGCCGTATATACGCAGGTGATTTTGGAGATAATCTCAGGCGTCGTGATAGCCTGGAAATTTATAGGTATGATCCACGCCATGCAGCACTGGAGATCATCTCGTATAGTTATCCCGGAGGAAGGCGGCATGATTGTGAGGCCATGGTGTTTCAGTCAGGCAGTTTGCATCTCTTTACCAAGGCCAAGGCTGGGCGGCGCGGAGGATACTGGACTTACCATTACAGACTTCCCGCCAGAGAAGGGTTCTACACGGCCGAACTGGTAGACAGCTTTTACTTGCCCAGGAGAGTGGTCACGGCAGCTGATGTAGATAGCCTCAGCGGACAATTGATTTTAACAGCCTACAATTATAAGCGCATTTTAGGGTTTTTTCCCGTGGCCGCCAGTAGCATTCTGACATTTAGCGATTACCCTGATGGGCAATTTTTCCGAGGCAACCTGAAAAGAAGGAATTTGAGTTGGGCCATACCCAATCAAGTAGAAGGAGTGGCTTTTTACAGCGATCGATATTTCTACGTAGCCAGAGAGAAAACCGGGCCCTGGCAATCCAGAATCAGACGGAAAAAGCGAAGGAGGCGGTAAGCGCTAAAGTCGCTTTATTGAAAAAATGATTTGAACCATGCCATCCAGCTTTCCCAGTTTTTGGACATCAACAACAGAATGACGGGCAGGGTGAAAAGCAAAATGAGCTTAGTTGTTCTGAATACGCGCTTATCTCGTTCCTTGCGGGTTTTGTATTTGACTCTGGTACTCTGGCGAGGCATGATGAAGGATCATTTATTCTACAAAAATAGCCCACATTTTTTCGAATGCGCTGCCCCAGCAATTTACTCGCTCAATAGGGGGTAGATCAAACTGGACCCGATCGAGCAGGTCGAACCGAAAGTGATCGATCATACAGGTGCTGGGGTTGAAGTATCTGATCTCGCCTCCGCTCCTGTCGGTCAGGCAAGCGTATTCTGCAAATGCCCCGCTATTCTGGAGACCTTGGTCCAGGAAGGTGAGTACATTTAGTTCGATGTTTTGATCTCTGAGACTTCTGGCCCAATCGCAGATGTCGACACCAGACAGTGAGCACACATTCTCCCCGTCGCTAATGAAAAAGATTCCCCTCTTCCTACCGGCCGCCGGTGTAAATAGCTCGGGGGTTTTAACCAGGATGTTAAGTAGGGGAGTTGTTCCGTCGGGATTGAGGTATCTGATTTCGAAGCGTAGTGCTGCCCGATCCATGCTGTCTGCGGCTATCCACCAACTGGGCTCTGTGTTGCAATCACCACCAATAGTAGCTAGGCCGGCGATTGACTCTTCGGGTAATCGGTCAAGTAAGTATACCGCAGCATCTCGCATGATGTTGAATCGATCTGTGCTCATGCAACTCACCTCTTCCATGACCATAGATCCACTGATGTCTACCAGGAAAAGCACTTCATCATATTGACCGAAAAGATCTAAGCTTGAAGCACCATAGGGCAGGTGCTCCAAGCCAACTGGAGCATCGAATCTTGGGATGCTCAGTTCCAGCGATCTGGGATCCATGGTGTAGGGTTGAGGATCCCTTCCAAGGGTGTCGTTTATGATTTTGAGGCTGGTCTTGCTGTCTTGTCTGCTGCTGTCTATGCTAAGTGCTTTTTCAAAGTAGGGTATTGCTTGCTCCAGGTCTTCAATCTGGATGTGCTTATGTAGAGCCTGGCCCTGGTGACTGGTAGGCGTACCCTGGTCCAGAATTTGTAAGTAACCAGCTAAGTTGTACATGCCGGCCAACCTATCCGGGTTGAAGTTTTCCCTGCTTTCTTCCGTTTGAATTAAGGGAGTTAACCTGGCTCGAGCCTGCCAATATCGGCCAGCTTGTGTTTGTAGTAGGCAAATGGCATAGGTGCGTAAATGCTGCATGTCTTCATAGTCAGCGTGGTTGGCATCAATCTCCAGTCGACGATCTTGTAGCAGTTCTATACCCGACTCCGGCTTTCCGGTGGCACCGAGTGCCAAACCGTAGGCCAAAGCAAAACTCAGCTGACTAGGAATGGCTTGGTAAGCTTGCCGGAAGTGACCTAGTGCTCTTTGCGCCTGATCCTCCTGATAGTAGTAAACTCCCTGATAGTAATGTCTGTATGCTGCCTTGCCACCAGACGCCAACTTATCCTTTAACTCAACTTGTGGCTGAGAATTTGAAGGTGGTTTTCGCGCTTGCTCGAATCCTACTCCTGACGCGATCACCAGAAGTAATACATATGCTAAAGCTATTCTCAACAGTTCGTCTTTGGGATATTCCCCGTATAAACGAAGGTATTCGTTTATTGGTGCATGTCTAGGTTTAATCTTTTACTCAGCCCTAAAGAGGCCGCTGTGCAACAGAAGCAATTGGCTACACGGGTAGATCTTTCTAAAATGAGCGGAAATCCTGCGCTAATTGGGGGTTGTGATATCAGCTATAATCGATTTTCGGCAGATTGTTTCTCGGCCATAGTTATACTCGACTATGAGACGATGGAGGTGGTTGCTTCCTCTTCTGTTCGCGACGAGATGACGTTCCCCTATGTGCCTGGTTTGTTGAGCTATAGGGAGTTGCCTAGCATAATGAAATGCTGGGAGCAGCTCACGGTCAGGCCCGATGTAGTGGCCTGTGATGGTCAGGGGTTTGCGCATCCAAGACGGTTGGGCATAGCGTCTCATTTTGGTTTGCTGGCCAATGTGCCAGCGTTTGGGATTGCTAAGTCTGTGCTTTTGGGGCTATTTGAAGGCCCTGATCTGGTAAAAGGGAGTTTTAGCGCTATGACAGATAAAGGTGAATTGGTGGGATATGCGCTTCGGACAAAGAATAAGGTCAAACCTGTTTACATCAGCTCGGGTACGGGCATGAGCCATGAGGATGCCCGTAAAATAGCTTTGCATTGTGCCAGGGGATATCGAATACCCGAGCCCACTCGCCAGGCGCATCTTTTGGTCAATCGGCTTAGGAGGGGGGAAGAAAAAGTTGGGATGATGATTTATTGACTTGCCAGGCGTGCATTCATGCAACTGTAGAGCATGATGCCAGCGGCGACACTGACATTAAAGCTATTCAAGTCTCCGACCTGCGTAAGTCTGAACCTCAGGTCTGCGGCACGGGCTACACCTTCTGATATACCATCACCTTCTGAGCCCAGGACAAGGCATATAGGAGCCGTTGCATCCAACTGGTCTATACTGTCTTTAGCTTGTAGATCGCTTGCTGCAACTCGAACGCCACTATTCTTAAGATATGCAATGGTGTTGACCAGGCTTTTTTCACGGCAAACCGGTATACGACTCAATGCACCCGCCGAACTTTTCACAGCATCTGCGGTCAGGCCCGCACTGTTTTTTTGACCGATGATCAATGCGTGGGCACCACAGATTTCAGCAGATCGTGCAATCGCGCCCAGGTTTCTGACATCGGTAATGCCATCGAGTAAGAGGAGTAACGGATTTTTGCCTTGCTCAAACAGCAGGGGCAAAACATCATCGATGCGCTGATACGCAGCGGCTGCCAGCTGGGCGGCAACTCCCTGGTGATTGCCTTTGGCTATCCGCTTGAGTTTCTCTTTAGGAATGATGGTCATCGGTACCTGTCGATCCCGACATGCCAGGCGAAGCTCGCGCTCGAACTCTCCTCTGGTTCCTTGCTGGAGATACACTTTGTCTACGGGTTGCCCAGACTGCAAGGCTTCCATTACGGGGTGTCGCCCATAGATCAATTGCTGGTTGTGCTTGCTCATGCAGGTTGGCTTTCTTTGAGTAGCCACTCTCTATCTACGAGCATGCTGGTGTCACTGATTTTTTGGTGTAAACCACTGAGCTTTCTCTTGAAAGTCTCTTTATCCATGAAGTCAGACTGGAGTCTGAGGTTGGCGAGTTGCTTGGCAAAACGGCTGTAATTGGTGTAAGAGCGCTTATCGTTTGAGCTGATTTTCTTCTGGCGCAGGACGTATAACCTGAATGTTTCGAGTTGATTGAGCAGGTAGGTTGTTTCTCTTTGCTCGTAGGCTATGCGCACTTCGAGCTGGACCCTCGCCAGGTGGTATTTTACGTCGCTATCTGTAACCTGCAGCAGCATGTCTCCTGCTTCATCATATCGACCTCTGCTGTAGAGATACTGGGCTTTATTGAGTGCGTATGCGTTATCTCGTCGGTCTTCTGGCAAACGTTCGTAGTGAGATTCCAGGAAATCTTCTGTCCATTCGTATTCACCGAGTTTACTTCCCAGTGTAACGAAGTTTTTATAGTTCCACTCGCTGATTTGTCCTTTTCGATAGACGAGGCCTGTATCAATACCTCTCCTGACGAGGTCGAAGTATTCGCGGGGAAACTTGCTGTCTCCTTTTCGGATGCGCAGAATACAGTAGTTGTTGGCAAAAAGATATAACTCTTGCTGCTCGGTCTCTGAGAAGCGATGCAATTCTTCGTTTAAGAAGTAACGCATCTTTTGGTAGTGCTCTGGGTTTTCTCCATCCTGCATACTCATCAGAATATGGTAGTAGCACTGTATGGATGGTTCATTGCCGAAGAGTTCTTGCCCACGGCTGCTGAGCAGTGCTTCGATCATCTCTGAGAGGATGCCAAAATCGAAACTGGTATTTAACAGCAGGGTGTTTGCGGTCAAGTGGCAGGCATGGCGCAATTTTTCGGCCAGGTAGTATCGGTCCAGGTCGTCGAGCATCTGTTGCATACCCGCCGCATCGCCACGGTTTTCGTGATTGGCGTAGTAATATACGTAAGTAGCCTGCCTTTGATAGTTGGCCTGTAGCAGGTGTCTGTCTCTATAGTCTTGTCGCTCAATGATCCGGCGCATGCGCTTTTCGCGGCTCTTGAACAGATCGTATCGACCTCGGGCTTCGGCTCTTTTCAGAGTGAGAACTTCGCCGAGGAAAGGCTCTTCGTCCAATTGTTCGACAGCTAGAAACCGGGACAAAAGCTTCATTAATCCCGACATGATATCTGCTATTCGTTGCTCCTGAAAGGCCACGTCTTTCCCGAACAGCTTTCTATGCAGGCGCTTTTTATCCAGATTGGGATGACCGAACTCAAAAGAGTCGAACATGATGTCGAGTAGCTTTTTACTCGGCTCGTGCTGATTGAAGTATGGGCTGTTGACAAACTGGCGAAACCGTTCTCTTTCACGGCCATCCATGGCCGACAACTGCCGTGCCAATTTGCCATTTGCCAATGGTTACTCTTCTTCTGTGGTTGCTGAATCTTCCTGAGGGCCTTCTACCTCTTTGCGCGACTGTATCTTATTGAGTAGAAGTGCGGCTTTGCGCAGGAAGTCTTCGTGGTGCATGGTGTACTCGTTGAAGACCATGAGCAGCCGTGCGGCATCATAGGCTGCAGTTTTAGGTAAGATCTGACGAGCTGCGATGGGGTGCAGCCAGTACTCTAGATTGTTGGATCTTAGATAAGAGCGATCTACCTCAAAGCCGGTCACAACAGAAAGCTTATTCAGGCTGAAGAGGTAGTCTGTTTCCCGGTTCAGATCTTTTTGGATATCGATGATCTCGATATTTCTGAAGTTGACACCTGATCTCTCACAAAGAAAGATGTCTCTGCGGCCGTCAAATACGATAAGGTCGCGGAATCTATACTTGCGGAGTTGCTTGGATAGGAAATTCTTGACGGCTGGCTTGGTGGGTCTGAGTGCCCGGAATGCAAGGCCTAGTTCTTCCTCTTCCAGGCGGAAATTTTCATCGAAGTCACTGCGGCGATTGGTGCGCATATTCATGACTTCCTTACCACGCCCAATGGTGTGGCCTAGATCATCGATCTTAGCGAAGACATCGACAATATCGACGTTAGCTCCGTTTACCCAGCTTTCGATGAATATCTTGTTAGCTCCTTGCTCGAAGACAAGTAGTGCAATTTCGCTGATGGCGTAAAAGTTGGGGGGACCTCCATAAATGTTGCCGTACTTCAGCTCTAAAAAACCAATATTGTTATTCACGGTTTGAGGTTAATTTGGTAGTGGTTCTCAATACGATTATGCGTCGGCTGTTTTCGCCGTTACGACTTTGTGTTGTTTGCGCTAGTCACAAGCAAGTCACAAATATACCCGAAATATTAGGGTTTTGCATTCATTGCCCTAGTATATGGGGGTCAAAGTGCCCGTTTTCGTAAATAAGTTCATCATCAGCGTAGATGCGACCTGATTTACTCATGTCGGCGATCATGTCCCAATGAACACTGGACTCATTTTTGCCACCTGCTTGCAGGTAGCTTTGCCCAATGGCCATATGGACGGTTCCTCCGATTTTTTCATCAAAGAGAATGTTCTTTGTGAAGCGGTCAATCAGGTAGTTGGTGCCAATAGCTGCCTCGCCAAAGCGGCGAGCGCCGGGCATCTGTAGAGCGCGCTCCAGAACTTCGCTGCCAGCTTCGGCAGACCAGTCAATGATTTCCCCCGCCGACACCTTTAGCCATACGCCCTGTACGAGCTGGCCTTCGCGAACGGCGGGATAGTCGAAGAAAGCTTCCCCTTCAACGCTGTCTTCTACCGGGCTGGTATATACCTCGCCGCTAGGCATGTTTGTTTTTCCATCGCTATTTATCCATGTTCTGTCCTGGGTGCTGAAGGCTACATCCATTCGGTCGTTGATGTATCTGAAGCGACTTCTGTTATTCAGGTAGTCTACGATCCGCTGCTGGCGCTTACCCAGACTCTGCCAGTCGGCTATCGGTTTGGGTTGATCCAGGCGGCACACCTTGACGACAAAGTTGGTATAGTCTTCCAGGCTCATGCCTGCTGTGTCAGCCAGACTTTGGCATGGGAACAGGCACAGACTTCGTTTCATCTCTCCATTGGCGGTTCGCCGGGAATAGGTCTGCCAGAGGGGAGCTATAGCCTTTTGGCGAAAAGCGGCCCGATCTGGCCTAACGGCTTTTCTGTTCTGGTCGAATGGAGCTTTGATTACCAGGTAAGCCTCGAACTCCTCCATCGCTTTTTTGTACAAAACAGGGGTGTAGGCCAGCTGATCGTCGTTGCCCAGTTCTAGCAGGGTTTCTGCCTGGCCGTCCATACTTAGCTGTACTTCGCAGTGCCCTCCGGCCTGTATGCAAGCGCGATATATTTGTGCGATCAGCGGTTCGGCCAGGGTCGTTGATTGTACCAGCAGACGATCGCCAGGGCGAATGTCCAGACAATATTGTACGAGTAGCTGCGCGTATCGCTTGAGATGTAACGTTTTCAAGAAATTCAACTTAGTCTATGGAGTAAGTCTTTATGGCCTACCATTGTTTAGTCATATACGGATATCTAACTTGATAGGCCGATTGCACCATCTCCGTAAGCTTGCCCCTTAGCTCGTTGATGTTCTCTTTGGTATGGGCAGAAACGAAAATAACTTCCTGCCCAAACTGATGTTTCATGCTCTCTTGAAGAGCCGTTTCCACCTCTTCTCTTCCTTCTTTATCTAGTAGGTCGTCGTAATTTTTCTCTCGGAAAAGATCAATTTTATTGCAGACCAATAAGGTTGGCTTGTCGTCTGACTTCATATCTACCAGTAGCTCCCTGACGGTACGAATGTGGTCTTCGTGCTGTGGATGACTCACATCAACTACGTGAAGCAGGATGTCACTTTCGCGGACCTCGTCAAGTGTAGAGCGGAAGCTTTCTATCAAGTGAGTAGGCAGCTTTCTGATAAAACCAACGGTATCTGTGAGTAGGAAAGGCGTACGGTCGAATGCTACTTTTCTCACGGTTGTATCTAGCGTGGCAAATAGCTTGTTTTCAGCAAAAACGTCACTTTTCGTCAGCAGATTCATCAAGGTGCTCTTGCCAACATTGGTGTAACCGACAAGGGCAACGCGTATGAGCTGGTCGCGTGTTTTTCTGCGTGTTTCTGCTTGTCGATCTATTTTTTCAAGATCTTTTTTGAGTTTAGAGATCTTATCGCGGACAATTCGGCGGTCGGTCTCAATCTCTGTTTCACCTGGACCACGCATGCCGATACCACCGCGTTGACGTTCTAAGTGCGTCCAGAGTCCCCTCAGTCTGGGTAGCAAATACTGCATTTGGGCCAGCTCGACCTGTTTTTTTGCCTGGGCGGTTTGCGCGCGGCGAGCGAAGATGTCCAGTATCAGACTGGTCCGGTCTATGATCTTTACTTTGAGCTTCTCCTCCAGGATGTTGGTTTGCTTCCCGCTGAGGTCATCATCGAAGATGACCATATTGACTTCTTCGTGGCGATCTAGATAGTTGGCTATTTCTTCAACTTTTCCCTTACCTACGAAGGTGCGATTGTCGGGGTGGGGCAGTTTCTGAATGAACCGCTTTATGGTTTTCGCTCCGGCAGTCAGGGCCAAGAACTCCAGCTCGTCGAGGTGTTCTTCCACCTGCTCCTCCCTCTGTTTGCCTAGCACAGCACCGACCATCACAGCGTGTTCCTCGCCCTGTTTCTGGCCTACTTTCTGCTTACCTACATTCCATTCTTGTGCCATATAACCTGAACGTCTAGCTGGTGAATGTGTCTATGTTTTGCCCTAAGGGCCCAAATCCTAACTCATTAAGCTATGGATAAGTTTCCTTTCTATTCGATTGCGCCTTTTTCCGGGCGGGAAGAGAAGCTGAGCACACGGCTGATAACCGCTTCTAGCTTTTTCGGCACCGCATCCTAAAGCAAGTGTTTTTTTAGCTGTTTTCTTAGACCAATATAGATGCAGGTGCGTTCCTAGATTCAAATACTTATGCGATTGATTATCAGGGGCAAATAGCTCCATTTAGTAACCGCAGGAGTACACCTGAAACAGTCTCCAGTTAGAACGAACGTAGTTTAGTTATATAGTCTTATACGTATTGATTGACTGCCAATAGCAGTTGTTCATGCCCGTATAGCGAATATTTCCCCTTCCCCATTTTTTGCCCTTTTGGGCATCCCCATGAACGCTTGGTTTTGGTGTAGCACGGATGTTATCCGGGGCTACAGCTGTGTCTGGTTTAGCAAGGCCGGTTGCAATAGAGACTTAGTATCTATTGTCAGCGAGTGCACGCCGCTAAGCCCTGATACTGCTATGTCTTTTGGATTCGCAATGCTTGGTATTGCACAAATATTCCTATGCCTACACCAAACAGATCGTGACCAACGACGATCAGTTTTTTCAACCAACAAATCTCAAAGACACGCAAATAAAATGTACCGTTTAATTATACAGATATGCAGTATTGCATGTAGCCTGCTCTTTATGGGAGTAGGAACGGCCACAGGCCAAAATCAACTTCGAAATACTACACCACAAACCGAAACAGCAATAGAGGATGAGCGACTTGAGGAGGGTGACCGATCCGGCGGAAGTACCATACAGGATAATTCGCCTCGTGAAAGCTTCCGGCCCCGAGATCCTATTTTTCAACCCATGTCTTCAGCGGCCAGATCATCGGTCTTATCGTCAGAAATAAGTTCTTACGAGCTGTTTGAAATAAATGCGGAAGCAGCAGCTCTGCTGGTGGCGGAGGCTCCAAATGAGCTGGAGATTAGCTTAGCTGCTGAAGATGCCAACCTCGACCTGGTGCTTACTCGGGTAGACATCACCTCAGAAGGCTTTTTGGTTCGCGAGGCAGGCAGTGGGCGCGTCTTGAGTGAGGAGGCGATAGGTCTGCACTATCGCGGTCATCTCAGAAATGCCGAGGACGTGCCTGTAGCCCTTAGTATCAGCGAGGATGGGGGCGTCTATTCACTAATTGCTATGCCCGATCAGAACCTGGTGCTCGGGCCTGTCGAAGATGAACTTCTCGGTCCGGATGCATACATCTTATATGCTGATGACCAGTTGGCTGATCAAGCTTCGTTCACCTGCCATACTGCCGACAATGAGGTGGTGTATGATCCCGATGATTTGAGGGTAGACCCCGATGCAGGAGCAGGTCGCTCCAGTAGTGGGTGTGTACGCATTTATCTAGAGGTAGATCACGATATTTTTCTTAACAAAGGGGGCAGTGCCGGAGCAGCTGCTTATGTGACGGCTGCTTTCAACGAGGTTGCGGCACTCTATCAAGTGATGAATGTAAACCTTACCATTAGTGAGATTCTGGTCTGGGATACTCCTAGTCCGTACACTGCCAGCAGTTCTAGTGGGCGGTTGAGTATGTTTCAGTCGACCAGAACTTCCTTTAATGGTGATCTGGCTCAACTGCTCAGTTATGGGGCCAGTGGCGGGATTGCTGTGCTGAATGGTTTGTGCCATCCCTTTACAGGCGCCAGGATGAGTTTCTCGAGCATAGGAACGAGTTTTGCGGCTGTGCCCACTTACAGCTGGACCATCATGGTCATGGCGCACGAGTTTGGCCATCAGCTCGGTAGCCAGCACACCCACGCTTGTGTATGGAATGGCAATGGCACGGCTATTGATGGATGCCCCAACTTTACGGAAGGTAACTGTCCGGTGCCAGGGTCTCCAGGTGGAGGTGGCAACATCATGTCTTATTGCCATTTGGATCAGGTAGGCATCAATTTTAATGTTGGTTTTGGTCAGCAGCCGGCAGCAGTTATTGTAAATACCGTAAACGCAGCGGGTTGCCTGACGGGCAACTGTGGTGGTAACGGTGGCGGCGATCCACCACCACCGCCTCCTCCGCCCACCGAAGATTGTACGGCCAATACAGTTTACCTTCGGCTTGCACCTGATAATTATGGTCCAGAGACCCGCTGGCGGATTAGAAATGAAGCTGGGGCGACCATGGCCTCTGGTGGCCCTTACGACAAAATGCTGGCGGGGACACTCATTTTAGATACACTTTGTCTTCCCGATGGCTGCTATGAGTTTTTGATGACCGATAGCTATGGTGATGGTATCTGCTGCGAGTACGGCAATGGCAGCATCAGGCTTACCGAAGCCGATGGTCAGATCATCATAAACAACAATGATTTTGAAGACGAGATTGACGAGTCATTCTGTCTTCCGGGTGGCGGCAACCCCGGAGGCGAAGACTGTATGGCAATTGACTTTAATGTTTATCCACCAATTAGTTATGGACTCAACCAGGACGTCGGACAAATCAGCGTACAGCAGCAAGGCACTCAAATTTACTTGCGCAATAACGCCTGGAAAGCCATCGAGCTCCCGTACACCTTGACACCTGAAACCGTACTGGAGTTTGACTTCAGGTCGACCCTTGAAGGAGAAATTCATGGAATCGGGTTTGATGACAATCTCAGCATTTCAGCTCAGTTTACTTTCCGCTTGCACGGCACGCAAAACTGGGGAATTAGTGACTTTGACGACTATATTCCCAATGGTCAGTGGCAGCATTTTACCATACCTGTTGGTCAGTATCTGCTAGGAGAGGCTGCCTATATGTTCTTTGTGGCCGACCATGATAATGGCCTGAGGAATGGGAACAGCTACTTCAGAAACATACAGTTGTACGAAGGTGCAGCCTGCGAAGAGCTCCCCTCTGCAAATATTGGGCAAATCGGTGGCCAGGCGGTTGGCCACTCAGATGCGGAAATTGGGCTCTGGCCTAACCCGTCTGCAGGTCAGATACACATCAGCAGGCCATCTGAAATGGCGGAAGAACCAGCGACGTATACTTTGAGTAATGCTGATGGTCGGGTCATAATGAGTGATCAGATTCAGGCTTACACCAGCCAAACACAGATTGATCTGACCGATCAGCCACCGGGCAGCTATCTTCTACAATATACTGACGGGCAGACCGAGCAAGTGGTTAGGTTCCAGTTGCTGCCTAATCGTTAATTGCCTCAGCCAGCCAAATACGACTAAGCTTAGCCACCATATCACTGATCGGCTGATCACGCATGCAGCGAAAATGCCCTTTTGGGCAACGGTCGTGACCGATTTTTGAACAAGGCCGGCAGGAAAGTCCGAGGACTTCCTGTCGCCTTGTTTTTTCTATTTCTTCCTGTCCGGGGAGGTAGGGGTACATGCCGAGATCCGGGACCGTATTTCCCCAAACGCTCAAGATGGGTTTGTTAAAAGCTGCGGCTATATGCATGAGCCCGGTATCGTGGGTTAGCACAAGGCTTGCCTGTCTAACTAGATCTGCCGATTGGCCCAGGCGCATAATCCCGCAAGTATTGTATATGTGATTGCCCAGCTTTTCTAGCCGTTTTCCTATTTCGGCTTCTGCGGGGCCACCGAGCAAAACGATGGGTTGTTTCCAGCTTTTGCAAAGCTCGGCCATCTGCTCTTCCTCCATTCGCTTAGTGGCGTGTGCTGCTCCGAGGACAAAGGCCAGATAATTGGCGGGTAGTCCGTGACTAACCAGATTGACTTGATCTTTAGTGGGGATGAAATAATCCAGCCCTTTGCCGTCATTTGTCACACCGAGAGGCCTCACGGTGTCCATGTACCGGTCTACGATGTGTACATCTGGCATCTTATTGATCTTCCAGCGCGTTAATAGCCACTTCTGCCAGTTGAGCTTGTCGAAGCTATATTTTTTGGACTTCCGCAGGTGGATACTTAGCTGAAGAGTGCGAAGATTTCGATGTAAATCAATGAGGTAATCAAAGGCTTCGCGTTTCAGGTCTGAGGCTATTTCGCCAACGCTCTTTTCAATGGCCCAAACCCGATCTATGTATGGGTTTGGCTCTAGTATGCCTGCAAATTTCTTTTTGGTGAGGTAGTGTACCTCGGCCCCCGCCTGCTCTTTCAAGGCCCGGACTACCGGCGTCGTGAGCACGATATCGCCGATGGAAGAGAAGCGTATGACGAGGATCTTAAGAGGCAAGTTCTCAAATAATGATTTTGACTAATGTTTGGTTGTCTTGAGCGGCGAAACATGTATAAATCTATGCTTTGCTTGGCAGCCCTGTCTATTCCAAAACCCTGGCCACCGGATACAAATGGGCCGTGGGCTCGTACCAATGACTACGCTTGTAAATGAACTCGAGCTGGGCTCGCCCATTTGTAGCGAGATCAGGATCACTGGCTATGGCGGCTTGAAGTTCTTCGGCGATAGCTGGGTTTTTGTCTAGGTAGTCAGCGGCAACGTCTTCGAAAACGTAACTGGAGAAGCCTTCTTTTTGCTGTAGTACGGCATCGAAGAAATTCCAGGCAAAATAGCTGTCTGGTGCCTGAGGCTCTAGGGTCTCCACAATATACCGAACGGCATCTTGATCTGTTGGGATATAAAAATCACCTGCTCGATAGGTCCATTCTCGCTGTACTTTTCTGAGCTGTACATTGCTGTGCAAATAGTGGCCTTCATACGGGCGATCTCGGGTGTTGAAGTCTTCGATATAGTACTGCTCAACCGTCATAATTGTGTCTTGTTCGAAGGGTTGCATATCCACACCGTTATTGATCAATCTCTCGATAACCTCTCCCCATGCATAGGGAACGATATAGCCTTTTGGGCGACTTACCTTTTGGCTGGGACGGTAGTAATCGAACAGGGCTACATCGCGCTCAAATGGTTGATCTCGATCATAAAATAATCGATCTTGGCCGCTGATGTCACTGCGTTTTCTACTGGCTGTATATCCTTTAAAGCTGAAGGTGTCAGCTCTGTTTTGGTCCAAAGACCAGTTGATAGCCATGCTGTCGGCACTCCTATCTTGGGCTATGGCCTCTGACCGGGCTGTCTGAATTTTTTCTCGATCCATAGCGGCTATCTCTATGGTCGATTGCATAAACTGGTAAACTGATTCCACGCGATCGCCGAAGGGTTTTAGCATATGCGTTTCGGGCATAAAACCTATAGTATGGTGCAGGGCGGCATATCCAGTCGAGTATCGCGGCAGATCCAAAAAACCGTAAATACCCGTTTCTGGTGGCCCGTTCGAGTAAACGTAAGGCGTGAGTGGCCATCCTCTGTTGGGTAGATCCTCGTAGAAATGAGGCAGCATGCGGTCGCGTAGATACTTTCCTAGCGGTTCGCTGAGTTTCTCAGCCTGAGTGGCTATGAGGGTAAGAGTATACTGATAGTCTGCACCGTTGCTGGTGTGGTTGTCTATCAGAATCTCAGGTTGCCATGCGCTGAATAGCTGATTGAAAGCCCGGGCGTTTCTGGAGTCGCACTTGATGAAATCTCGATTTAGATCCAGGTTGCGGGCATTGCCACGGAAGCCGTATTCAACCGGTCCGTTTTGGTTGACTCTGCTGTATCCGGTTCTGTTGATCATACCACCGATATTGTACATCGGTATTATGACCAAGATGATCTCTTCAGGGAGTTGTACATTATCTTTTTGTAGGAAGTCGCGCACAAGCATCATAGTGGCATCTACGCCACAGGGTTCGCCGGGGTGTATGGCATTGTTGAGGAATACAACCAACTTGCCTGACTGGCGTGCATTTTGGGGATCGTGTACACCATCTGTGCTCAGACTCATGTAATACAGCGGTTCGCCGATATCGCTGAGTCCGGCCTCGCTTATTTGAAGCTGCTCGGAATAGGCTTCTGCTAGTTGCTGATAGAATTCAAGTGTTTCTTCGTAGGTCGCTGTGTAATTCTTGTCGGGGTCTTGCTCGTGTGGTGTTGTCAGGAATGGTGCGTCAGACTCGTTGGCTGGGCTCGAGCAAGCAGCAATAATTGTGGCCATGATAAAGGCCCCCGTGCAAGACAAGATGTTTTTCATCGATCAAAATTTCGTAGTAATTCACAAAGCTAGTCTTTTCCGCTGCGGGCCATTCTATTTATCTTTGTGAAGTGAGCTTGAATTTGATTAAACCGGTTTGGGTAGAACAGTTTCCAGGCCTGGTCGTTGCTCAAACTACCCGATCGGGTGGCGTTTCAAAACCTCCTTACAGCAGCTTAAATTTTTCGGTGGCCGTTGGTGACCGACCTGCGGAAGTGCAAAAGAACTATCAAATTTTGGCGAGTACACTTGGCTTTGAAGTTGATCAGGTGGCCGGGGGGCACCAGATACACGGAACATCGACGGCTTTGGTCGATAAGGGCGGAAGGTATGATGGCTGCGATGCTTTTGCGACAGATAGGGCAGGAATTTTACTCGGTGTAACGGTGGCTGATTGTGTGCCGGTCTTGGTAGCGGACCCGATTCGAAAGGCGATAGCCGCTATACATGCGGGCTGGCGCGGTACGGTCAGCCAGATAGCCCTAAATACTATTGAGTTTTTGAGGACACAATTCTATTCCGAACCCAGCGATTGTTGGGTGTTTATAGGAGCAGCTATCGGCTATGAAGACTACGAGGTGGGCGAGGAGGTCGCTCAGCATTTTGACGACCCGCATAAGCGAAAATTAGAGCAACCCGGTAAATATCTGGTTGATTTGAAAGGATCTAACCGAGCACAGATGATTCGTGCTGGAGTACCTGAATCTCAGATCGAAGTTTGTCCTTTGTCTACGCTCAGTCACCCAGATCTACTATTCAGCCACCGGGCTGCCCATGGGCAAGCTAATGGACGTGGGCTGGCAGTCATTGGTTTCCAAAATACGGGTGTGTAATGCGGGCATCTGATTGGTCATTTTTCAGAGAGCAGTTACTGGATTGGTATGAGCCCGACCGCAGGCCTATGCCGTGGAAGGGGTTGCGAGACCCATATCTGATTTGGTTGAGTGAGATCATCTTGCAGCAGACCCGGGTCGAACAAGGCTGGCCTTACTTCGAAAGATTTCGAGACAGCTTTCCAACGATTGCGGACCTGGCGGCGGCCTCAGAAGATGAGGTGTTGAGCCTTTGGCAGGGCTTGGGCTACTATTCTCGTGGACGCAACCTGCTTAAAGCAGCCAGGATGGTCATGGATGAATTTGGTGGAGTCTTCCCAAATACGCATGCCGATATTTTGCGCTTGCCGGGAGTTGGGCCCTATACTGCGGCGGCTATTGCGTCCTTTGCTTACGATTTGCCTACACCAGTAGTTGATGGCAATGTATACCGAATACTGTCCCGATATGCCGACGAAGCCCTTCCTATTGATTCTACACCTGGCAAGAAAAAGTTCGCCGAGTATGCAGCTAAAGCCATGGGCGATGCGCCAGCAGCGTTGTACAACCAGGCCATTATGGATTTCGGGGCATTGGTTTGTAAGCCTAAAGGCAATTCATGCCCAAGCTGTCCGCTGAGTGCCAGATGCAAAGCTCTGGAAGCAGGAACCATTTCACTGCGCCCGGTCAAGAAGCCTAAACGGGCGAGAAGAGAGCGATACTTTCACTTCTTGCTCATCAGGAAGGGCACTGAGCTGCTGATGGAGCGCAGAGGAGAAGGAGACATTTGGACCGGTCTTTATCAACCTCCTTTATTAGAACTTCCGCAGGTCGGTCAGCACCCCAAGGACTTGATGGTTTCCGATTGGCCAGATCATTTATCCTGGTTATCCTCTCTTTCTTTTGGGTGGCAGCATACGTATCCGCCGAGGGGGCAATTGCTGACACACCAGAAGATTATAGGATACTTTCATGAACTGAAGATCGAGTCTACTTTTGAGGCTCCGGAAGGCTATATTTGGGTCGGCCAACAAAAAATAGAGGAATATGCCATTCCTAAACTAATTGATGGATTTTTCAAAGAAAAATCCTTATCTTTAAACCTATTCTAAAACCGAAGTGCTTCGCTTTTGAGAGGCCTCAGTGAAACAAAAATAGCATGGTAAATCGAGTCATACTTATAGGAAACCTGGGCAGTGATCCCGAGGTCCGTACGCTGGAAAGCGGCGCCATGGTTGCCAAAATGAGTATTGCAACTAATGAGAACTACAAAGATCGTAGCGGCGAGTGGCAAACGCAGACCGAATGGCACGAGGTTGTACTCTGGCGCAGCTTGGCAGAGCGTGCCCAGGCTTCCCTGAAGAAGGGGTCTCAAGTATACCTGGAAGGTAAGTTGACCCACCGAAGCTGGGAAGACCAGAACGGCAATAAGCGCAAGACCACAGAAGTCGTTGGTAGCTATTTCCGAATGATAGGTGCTCGTCGTGATGGAACAACGGGAGGAAGTAATTATTTCCCAAGTGAAGAACCAAGCGGAATGACCAATTCTGCCCCTAGTAGCCCGGCACCCGTTTCAGAATCAACGCAAGCTGAAGCTGTTGCTTCTTCTGCAAGTCAAGCAGATGATGATCTTCCGTTTTAGAGCTTGTTGATCAATCCCTATCTTTACATAAACTTTAGCAGAACGAATCGGTATAGTGCCGGTTCGTTCTGCTTTATTATCTGACTAGACCTTTCATATTGGAGATCTCGGAACTTATCTCCGGAAACGTATTTGCAGTCTTTCTCTCAGTCACTTTCTGGCTAGGCTTTCCTGCCATTCTGCTACTACTTTTTTTATCTGCCCTGGTTTCAGGCTCGGAAGTAGCCTTCTTTTCTTTGGGCAATCAAGACTATGAGGAGCTGGAAACAGAAGAAGGACCCGTTGCCAAGCGATTGCTTTTACTCAAGGATCATCCGAAACGGTTGCTGGCTACGATTCTGATCGCCAATAACTTCATCAATATCGCCATAGTACTGGTCTCCTCTTTACTGCTTAATCAGCTATTCCCGCAGGAGGTCTTTCAGTCTTGGGCAAGTGGGTTGATCGATTGGTTTCCAGTATTGGAAAACCTGGCTACACCCGAAAAGCTCGGCCGTGTTTTTGCTTTCTTAATTACGGTTTTGGGCATTACTTTCTTATTGGTGCTATTTGGTGAAGTTGCCCCTAAGGTTTATGCCAGATTTAATGCCCTGCAAATGTCCAGGCGAATGTCTGGCCCCATGCTCTTCATGATGCGTTTGTTCAAGCCGGTGAGTTGGGCATTAATTGGTGGAACCAGCATTATTGAAAGCCGCCTGAGCAAGCGCCACCAAGACAACTTGCCCAGTCGGGAGGACATTGATGAAGCCATCGATTTGACGGTAAGTCACTCGGACGAAGAGAGTAGTACGCAAGATGTGGATATTCTCAAACGGATACTCACTTTTAGCGATGTCACCGTCAGACAGATCATGTGTGCCAGGGTAGATGTGGTGGCTGTCGATCAGTCTATCGGCTTTCAGGAACTACTCAAGGTACTTCGGGATAGCGGGTACAGCCGTATTCCGGTTTTTGAGGAAGACTTTGATCACGTAAAGGGCATATTGTATGTGAAAGATGTGCTTGGGCATAGACATGAGCCGGCCGAGTACAATTGGCAAGAACTGGTGCGAGAAGAAGTGTTGTTTGTTCCGGAAAGCAAGAAGATCAGTGACTTGCTTCAGGAATTTCAGCAGCAAAAAACGCATCTGGCTGTAGTTGTAGACGAGTACGGCGGTAGTGAGGGTATCGTCACTTTAGAAGACATACTCGAAGAGGTCATAGGCGACATCCAGGATGAATTTGATGATGAGGAAGAGATCATCTACCAACAAATTGACGATCTCAATTTCATTTTTGAAGGAAAGACTTCCCTCAACGATGTTTGCCGACTCACCAAAATTCCGACCAATACGTTCGATGACATTAGAGGAGAATCGCAATCTTTCGCTGGTCTTATATTGGAAATCGTTGGCAAGCTCCCGGCCTTGGATGAGGAAGTCGCATATGGTGAGTATCGATTCAAAATCTTAGCCGTCGGAGCCAGGCGAGTAGAAGAGATACTAATCACACTGCCGGAAGTGTCGGAGGAATATGAATAGGAGGCTGCTTCAGCCCAGATAGACCAACCATTGATGATGGTATTCGTTAGCCTGAACAATAATTTGTAGTTTTTTCAATTAGACATTACGCATTATGTCTGTTCAATTATTCAAGTATCCAGTTTAGTATGCGTGCACTTATCGTGTCTTTGATCTTTGTTTTTACCCTGTTATTCTCCTCTTGTGGTGAGACGATTACCGTGCCCAAACCGCGTAGTTTTCCGCGTGTCATCTATCCTGAGCGCACTTACGTTGATTTTGATGCGAACTATTGCAGCTTTGGGTTCCAGCATCCGGATTATGCGCAGGTAGTCCAGAAGGAGCTCTTTTTTGACGAAGCCCCAGCTGATCCCTGCTGGTTCAACTTAGAGATGCCGGCCTTCAATGGTCAGATACATTTCACCTACTACCCCATCGAGGATTTTGCCGACTGGGAACGCCGACGAGATGAGGGTTTTCGTTTGGCGGGATTCCACAACGTCAGAGCCAATTATACCGATGAAATCCGAATTGATCGTGGGCCAGACTTTGGTGGTATGGCTTTCGATATCGAGGGAGAGGCCGCCAGCCCTTTCCAGTTTTTTGTTACGGACAGTACCAATCATTTTGTACGAGGTGCCCTATACTTCAATACTCAGGCACGGCCCGATAGCCTGGCGCCTGTAGTAGCGTATGTGAAAGAAGATATCTACAAGATGCTGGAAACTTTTGAGTGGCAGTAAAACGAATAAGGCCCGGCGCAGAGCGCCGGGCCTTATTGATTAAGGAGTAGGTAGCTTTCTAAGCGTTGGCTTCTACCTCTTTTTTGCTGCCTTTGCCATTAGACTCAGCCTCAGGGGCTTCATCTTCTTCCAGACCCATCAGTTTAGCTTTGATCTTATTCTCGATCACTTCTGCTACTTCCGGATTGTCGAGCATGAACTGCTTGGCCGCTTCGCGCCCCTGAGCAATTTTTGCCCCGTCGTAGGCATACCAGGCACCACTCTTTTGTATGATTTCTGTGTCTACACCCAGGTCTACGATCTCTCCGACTTTAGAGATTCCCATACCATAGGTAATGTCGAATTCTGCTACTCGGAATGGTGGAGCCAGTTTGTTCTTGGCCACTTTGACTTTTACGTGGTTTCCAACGACACCGCCTTCCTTATTCTTGATGGCAGCACCGGAACGGCGAATGTCTAGGCGTACGGAAGCATAGAACTTGAGGGCATTACCACCAGTGGTCGTTTCGGGATTGCCAAACATAACGCCAATCTTCTCACGCAGCTGGTTGATGAAGATGCAACAACATCCGGTCTTGCCTATGGTGCCGGTCAACTTGCGCATGGCCTGAGACATCAGACGTGCTTGCAAGCCTACCTTACTATCGCCCATTTCACCCTCGATCTCTGCACGAGGGACAAGTGCGGCTACAGAGTCAACAACCAGCAGGTCGATAGCACCTGATCGGATTAAGTTTTCAGAGATCTCCAGCGCTTGCTCGCCATTGTCGGGTTGAGAGATCAATAGGTTCTCTGTATCTACGCCTAAATTGGCGGCATAGAAACGATCGAAAGCGTGCTCAGCATCGACTATAGCGGCAATACCTCCTCGCTTCTGGCATTCTGCTATAGCGTGTATGGCCAGGGTGGTCTTACCTGAAGACTCTGGGCCATATATCTCTACGACACGACCTCTTGGAAGGCCACCTATACCTAGTGCAATATCTAAGCCTAGAGATCCAGTGGGGATGACTTCTACATTAGCAGCCTGGCTCTCACCCAAGCGCATAATGGTCCCCTTACCGTAAGCTTTGTCTAATCGGTCTATGGTATTTTGCAGCGCTTTTAGCTTAGCTGCTTTATCCTTAGCATTATCCATTATTTGCTGTTTTGTTGTTTGACGCAACAAATATAAACAGCCTGTTGATAACTTGCAACAGTTTGTGGCGTTTTGGATGGAAATTTCCTAAAAAAGTTTAAAAAAGTCCTTTTTGTCACTTTTTTGATGTTAAAAATCAAGCTATTAGTTATCTAAAAGCCAGTAAGTGTTGTATTCTTTTAGTGTTTGAAGGGTTATATTTCGATCGAAAGCGTAGCCAATAAGGAATCCACCTCCACCTGCACCACATAATTTCAAACAAAAACTGGATTCGTTTTTAAACTGATGAAATTGCCCGGGGATAAGCTGACCCAAATGTTCAAACTGAAAATTGCTCAACCGTCTCAGGGGAGCTTCTAGCTCATCGGAATATTCGTTAGTGATCATATTTTGAATGAGCTGCTCCGTTGGCTGCATCCATTCCGCTCGGACCAGTTCTCTCCAACCCGTATTGGTCTCAAATCGTTGGCGGAGCTCTGGTATAATGGTACTGGATCGACGAGCCTGGCCGCTATCCAGCAGGAAAATATGGGCCAACATCCGGTCATTTACAGTAGTTTCCTGACAACCCGAGGCATCGGCGATCATCGGAGAGTTGCGCAGACTTACAATGGGGTCCAGGCCAGAGCTGCTGCCATGGAAAAAGGATTCTATCGATGCCAGCCTTTGGCGTATGGTGGTCAAATCTGCATCTTCACCTCTAGCATAGCGAGCATACACCGCGGCGCATACAGTGCCCGAGCTACCCACGCCATACCCCAGTGGCACATTGCTATCCAACTGCCAGCCATTGCTGATGTCTTCGATGAATTGATCAACCGACAGCCAGTTTCTTTTTTCTTTAGACTTACGCAGGTAGTCGCCTAGGTCTAGCAGGCGTTGGTCTGCACTTTCTCTTCTTACCCACTTTGCGGAAAAGCGCTCGAAAGGAACCGCTAGCGCCCGGCCACCATACAGTACCGTATGCTCACCGAATAGAAGGACCTTGGCCGGGAAAGATTGCATAGAGACGAATGGTATCGAGCTTGGAGTTTTTGATGCGAGATATGTATTGTGACAAAACCCTTATCAACAGATGGAGGGTGTTTTACATTTATATTAGATAAACAAGCACCTTACATCCAAAAGCCTCAATATGTTACAGGCAAAGTTAAAAGAAGTACCGGCCAATTACCACGATCGCTTGAATCAAGCGAATTTAGCTTCCGTCGTCGCTAATATATTATTGCTGATAGCTGTCACTGTTTTTGCAGATTCTGGTCAAGCATATTTCTATGTCTTGGTTATTGCTGCTCAGGCAGCTGCTACGGTTTTGTTGTTCAAGAGCTTCAAAGGCCGTATGAGCAGAGTGCTGTTGGTCGATTCCGAGAAAATTGTATTGGAAGATCCCAAGAGTAAAACTTCTCAGACTTTCAGCCTGAGTGAGTTAGATCAGCTGAAGTGGAGTGATCATCTGGAGCCTGTAAGTGCGCGCCAAAATCCCTGGTGGAAATTTTCTCTTCTTAATATCGAAGTTCCATGGATTTCTCTGGAATATAAAGGAGAGTCACGCAAGTACTATTACGATCCCGACTCCGAGTACATGCGCAATCGGCTCAAGGAGGTGTTGGCGGCCTGGGAAGCAAGACCAGTAGCGCCACAGCCAAAGCTGATGGCATAAAGATGATGACCAGCTGATACTTATGCTACAAGCCCCAGGGCGTACCTTTGTGTTATGCGTTTCAGTCTTTTTATCACCTTTCTTTTTGTGGGTGGATTGATTTTTGCCCAGGAAGAAGATCGCAAATTGGTTCTGGCGTCTGCGTCAATTTTTGCTGATATGGCAGATGTCATTGGCGGAGACCTGGTCGAGGTTCGCTCTATTGTGCCCATAGGTGGCGATCCGCATATCTACGAGCCGACTCCAGCTGATGTGTCTCTGGTCTCGCAGGCAGACCTCATCTTGATGAATGGATTGACGTTTGAGGGCTGGATCAATGAACTGGTTGCGAATAGCCGCTCATCTGGTGGCGATGGAAACCGACCTGCGGAAGTCCAAATCATAACCAGAGGTATCGAGCCAATAGCCAGCACAGATTATGTCAATGCAACTGACCCGCATGCCTGGATGAATGCAATTAATGGCCGGCAGTATGTGATCAATATTCGAGATGCGATGATCAATCTCGCCCCTGAATTTGAAGATGAATTTCGTTTTAATGCGGGCATTTACCTCCAGCAAATTGAGGATATGGAGGCTTACATACACGAGCAGATTGGCCGCATACCTGAGTCAAAGCGCGTGCTGATTACCAGCCACGACGCTTTTCAATACTATGGGCGTCACTATGGCCTTCGGGTAGAAGCGGCACTAGGTACCAGCACAGATGCAGAAGTGCAAACTGACGATGTGGCCCGCCTGACCAATACCATACGCGAGCTTGGCGTGCCGGCCATATTTGTAGAAAGCACCATCAATCCGAAGTTACTGCGCCAGATAGCAACGGATAACGGTGTAGTGATTGGGGGAGAGTTGTTTGCCGATAGTCTGGCCGACCCCGAGCACCCTGCCGGAACTTACCTGGGTATGCTCAGGTACAATACCGATCAGATTGTCTCGGCTTTACTCGGCCTTACCGGAGATATAGAGATCGGTCGCGGACCCAGCAAGACCCAGCAGGGCATTCTGCTTGGGCTGGTATTATTTGTTATGTTAGGTGCCTTTGGATTTATGGTCGTTCAACTCAATCGCCCTGGATGAAGCCAATTATAGAAATAGAAGATCTCCATGTCAGCTACGACGGTAAGCGCGCTTTGAGTAATATCTTTTTGCGCTTCGAATCTGGATATAGATATGGTATTCTGGGACCAAACGGATCGGGCAAGTCCACTTTACTCAAAGCCATTCTGGGGCTGATCGACGATTTTCACGGGCAGGTAAAAGTGCTCGGTGGACCAGTGAGTGAGGTTAGGCCTCGCGTTGTGTACGTGCCTCAGCGATCGGAGATCGATTTTAGCTTTCCAGCTACGGTTCGCGATGTCGTACTTATGGGCAGGTACCCACATAAGCGCGTGTTCTCCCGCATTACGCCCGAAGACCAACGCAAAGTAGACCACGCCCTGGAGGAGTTGGGCATCAGCAATTTGCAGAAGCGCCAAATCGGGGAGTTAAGTGGTGGTCAGCAGCAGCGGACATTCCTGGCTCGTGCACTGGCTCAGGAAGCGGAGGTTCTACTGCTTGACGAACCCTTTGTCGGGGTCGATATACCCACAGAAGAAAAGATCATCGAG
>JBCBVN010000009.1:0-30942 GCA_039817625.1 Bacteroidota bacterium | reverse complement strand
TATGACCCTCGTTTGCCGCAGCGCTGAAGTCTACTTCATACTGTACCCACTCATTGGTGGCGGGTATGTCGACGAAGATTTCTTCTACCCCGTCGCCGCCTTCCAGCTTAAATAGGATCTGACCATCGATAGGCGACCAGATTTTAGCCGCGATTTGACTATTTACACTCAGGTCAATGACCTCATTGACATTGTAAACCAAGGCGTTGAAGCTACCTGGAGGGTCAACAACCTCGCCTACGGTCAGACTGTTGTTGGCAGGGGTTATATCCGGGTTGTCAATAGGGGTGACGGTTACATCACAGCAGGTAATCGGCACATTTCGCTGGCACTCGAAGTCATCGAATATGGTTGCAACAGTGTCCACGCCTTCGCAGGCGTCGACCGTTACCTGGCCTTGTGCTACATTATCGAAAAAGAAGGTTCCCGAAGTCATGGTCTGTGGCGCAAAAAGCAGGTTGATGCGCTCAAAATCAGTCACATTATCGAAGTCCTCAAAGCTGAAATTCAGCGTTTGCCAACTCATGGTAGCGGGTACGTCTACGGTAACTCCCTGGGTGCCCTGAGTTGGGCTTTGTAGCTGCATCAATACTTCGGTCACGCCATCCGGTACCCATACATCCATGTTGATCTGAGAGTTGCCCGACAGATCGATACCATTGGGCAGCAGGGCAGTCAGGGTAGAGAAGTTGGAACTGCCACGTGAGTAGCTACCGATATTGGGAGAGGTATTCGGATCTGACTGGTCCGGGTTGGTGATCACGCCATTGAAGGTGCCGTGCAAAGTATTGTCGTTATTGAGTGGTTCCCAACTCAGGCTGGCTCCGTCTTCGAAGTCTTCCAGCGCTTCGGGGGTAGGCACCGGAGTGCGGGTCAGATCGTCGATGTAGTAAATGTCTCCATCGGCATCGGCCACACCTGCATTAAAGAAGAGAACATATCGGGTATGACTAGCGGCAGCCTGACTGCTGAAGTCCACACAAGCTTCTACCCAGGTCTCCGTCTCTGTAATGGCGACAGGGGTCTCAAAAGCTGGAGAACCGCCACCTTCGAGCTTGAAGAGGAGGTCACCGGCTACCGGAGCCCAGACTTTTATGCAATAGAAGTTATTGGTCGAAAGGTCGATATCGCCGGGGTAATTGATTACAAAGGCGTGAAATCCACCTTCGCGGTCGGTGTACTCACCCACAGTTGGGCTGGTGTTGATACCCGACTGGTCTGGATTGGGAATGACCATCAAGTCATCAAACCCGGGTACACCATATGACGCATTGCGCTGACACTCGAAATCGTCGATGATGGTGACATCATCCACCGTACCTGCACAAGGTCCAGCCGGTGAAGCGACCAGGTTGTCGAATAAGTAGGTGTCCATACTCTCCTCTACACCTGGATCGAAAAAGAGAATGATGGTATTGAGCGTCGTAAAGCTCGCAGCATCGCTAAAGTCGAAGGTATAGGTGCGCCATACATTGGGCGTGGCGATATTCTGGGTGGCCTCTATGGCTTCTCCATCTCCTTCCAGCTTGAGTAGAATCTGAGTAGCTGCTCCGGCATATACCTGGATGGAAAACTCGTTATTGGTGCTGAGGTCCAGGGGCTCAGCGAGTACAGCCCTGAATAGACTAAAGGAGTTGGTGCCGCTTTTGGTGTACGAACCACAGTTGGCACTGGCGTTCAATCCTTCTACATCAGGATTTTCGACTACGCCATCGTAGGTTCCGTCGAGGGCTTCCCAGGTGAGGGAGGCGCCCGACTCGAAATCTTCGAGGGTAACCTGGGCATTCAGGCCTGATACGCCAATAATGCCGAACATGATCAACAGTAATGCTCGTTTCATATTAAGGAAAAATTTTAATAGCCTGCCTGTGTCGGGGACTGTCGGCAGGCCCATGAATGGTTAATAGATAGTCGTTGTCAATTGGATTTGATAATAGGCAGCCATTGCTGACCTAGGGGGGTATTGAGAAGTAAAAAGTAAGTGCCCGAAGAAAGATGGTTTCGGAGCTCAAAATCGATCTGTTGCTCGCCGGCTGGGAATAGCGCTTCGGGGAAAAGCTGTTGAATAAGCTGTCCTTCTGCGTTGATCAGATTGGCCGATAGGCGAGTGGGTTCTTTTAGGGTCAGGTGTAAGCTAGCAGGCCCGGCCAGGGGTTGTGGAACGACCTGCGGAAGTCCGGAAAAAAGTACCGACACATCGGTCTGGCTATTGATAATCACCGAAGAATCTGGGGTGAAGCCGATCTCATCCAGTGCCGGTTGTATTTCGGGGTTCTGCATAAAGAGATCCCAGAGCAGACCGCTGCGGTAGTTTTCGATCATGCAGATGATGGGCCCTTGATCTATGGCCAGATAGCTTTCGGCAAACCAGTTGGCACCCAGATTGAAAGCGTCTTTAAAACCGTATCTGCCCCAGAGGCGGTCGCCGAGTTCGCGATAGAAAAATTTCATGGCTCGGATGCTCTCGTTGGGTGTGTAGGGCATAGAGCCGAGTGCGGCCGTGGGAGCGATGGTGCCGTTGTCTTCTTGCGGATTGTCGGGAGAATGGGCCAGATAGCCTACAAAGGGATCGTCGCTGGCGGTGATGCCCCAGACCTCTGCGCTATAGCCCTCCCGATTATATGGGTTCTCGATACAGTGCTCGTAGTTGATCAGGCTGTGGGCCGTATTTCTGGCAAAGTAATTGGTGTATTCATCGGCAATGCCGCGCGGGTCAAACCCCAGATAGCTGTAGTGGCTAAAAAATAGGGGTCCTCCCTTGCCGCGCCCCACTTCCAAGGGGTATCCATAGTGTTCGATATTATTGGCATAACTACCGCTGGCCCAGCCGGTGTCATAGAGAAAGGCGGGGATATTGAAGGCTTCATTTGGCGCGGCTATGGCCAGCAGGTAGATTATGTGGGCTTCGTTGAATCCGCGTATGGGCAGATTAAGATCAAATTCGAATTGAGGCGACCAATGCCAGGTCAGAATGGGTTGAGTCTGCCGTCGATACCAGTTCCAGTTGACTTCTTCCCACAGCTGCGTGATGTTTTCACGAAGTTGGACTTCCGCAGGTTCGTCGCCGTCGTAGTACTGCCGGGCGGTCAGCAGTCCTTGAATAAGGAATGCCGTTTCGACCAGGTCGCCACCGTTGTCCAGCGCGCTAAAGGGGATGACCTGGCCGGTGGCTCCATTCATCCAATGTGAGAAAGCTCCCTGAAAGCGAGGAACGGTCATCAGGAAGTTGACAATCTTTTCGGTGCGATCAAATGCTTCCTCGTAGGTGATGAATCCCCGCTCCGCACCAACGATGAGTGCCATGATACCGAAACCGCTGCCGCCGCTGGTTACCGTATTGGTGGTGCTGCGCTCCCGGGCTAATCCCGATACCGGATGCCCAAAATCGTAGAAGTACCTGAGGGTGTACGCCTGCACCATATCGAGCAGCTCCTCGTCTGTCATCTCAAAAGTGGTGGCACTGATGGTATCAGAGGGTTCGCTCAGGTTGCCACCGTTGTCAAGGGCTCGTATGTAGTAGCTTCCCGTCGCGTCCCAGTCGCCGAGGAAATCGATGAAGGTGGTGGTTACATTATTGGTGAAACCCAGAAATTCGTATTCGCTACCATCCTGGCTTCCATAGATGCGGTATCCCTGAACAAAAGGATTCGGGCTTTGGTCCCAGTCGAGTTCTATATGGTGGTCGTAGGGGGTTAGCTCCAGGCCGGTGATAGGCTCCGGCTGTGACAGGAGAACAGATTGGAATGACCAGACGAAAAAAATCAGCAGTAGGGGCCTTCTGATTCGATTAGGATGCAAGCTCATATAGTTGATCGACAATAAAAACTGGAGTATATCCCGAAAACACCTTCCATTCCAGGCATTTTCGGGACCGATTAAAAACTCTAGTAGTTACGCCAATGATCGGCTGAAATCCAATAAAATCAAAGGATTTTACCTCATCACAACTACGCCATTTTGATTTTTTGCTCAAAATGCAGACGTGAAAGAGACGATGTCGCTGAATGGATGACTTCGTGTATTTTTGACTATTTCTGGTGCGCGATTGGCGTGTTTAGTCTCTAGAACTTAGCCAGATACTCGTTCAGATTTGTACGGCTATCTAAGCCCAACTTAGTCCTCAATCGGTAGCGTTTGTTTTCTATGCCCCGAATTGAAATGTGAAGCAGGGGCGCTATCTCTTTGGAACTGAGATTCATGCGTAAGTACGCGGCGAGCTTTAAATCGCCTGAAGTAAGCTTGGGATGAGTCTGCCGGAGTCTGGTGAGAAAAGCTTCGTGGACTTCCTCAAAGTGCGATTCGAAAATGGCCCAGCTGTCCTCACTCTGCAGTTCCTTTTCTACCGTTCTTCTGATTTTGTGCAGCCTGGTTTTTTCGGCTTCACTCTTTGCTGTTTTGTAGGAGCTCTCTATTTGGTCCATGAGCTGTAGCAAATGCTCATTTCTTCTGGCCAGTGCCAGGGTACTATTCGCCAGTTCTTTGCTTTTTCTTTTGTTTTCCTGGTGGAGTTGGTTGTTCCGTGCCAGTATGCGTTGCCGCTGGAGCTCCCTTTCCCGTTTTATCTCAAGTGACCTGGCTTGTCGATCTAATCTTTTCTCATGCCAATAAAACAAAAGGCGGCCTGCGATCAGGGTTAGAATTAAATAGGCCATTAATGCCCAGCTCGTCCTCCACCAGGGAGGAAGTATGGAAAAGGGCATACTGATGACTTGATTCGACCACTTACTCCTGAGTTCAAATACATAGCTTCCGTCGGGTAAGCTGGCGTATTCGCGAATGCTGCGTGCAGACCAGTCTGACCAGGTATCGCTCAGCCCTACAAGGCGGTATTGAAACTCTGTTTGTCGATCAAATAGGGCCTGGTAATATTGAAATCGAAGCTGGTTCTTAGCATAGGGAATGCTTACTTCCTTGCCCTGATCGGCGGGAGTCCAGTTGCCATCCTCTGCTTTGAAGGTTAGCGTCAGGTTGAGGGGCGGCAGGGCTTGTACACTGTTTTCGGGACGAATAATAGCATAGCCATCATCCATGCAAACCAGGTAGGCGTCTTCCTCCCATGGAATAATAGATGGTTGCGGTATTCGTATTCGGATAGGTAGGGTAGACACCAGGGTCGAGTCTTGGTATACGCTTACCAAATCTGGCCTGACCAAGAACCATTCATCCGTCTCGGGTCTACCCGGAAGGATGAAGGCACCCGCTGATACATCGACATGAGACCAACGGTCTATTTGCGTTAAAGTATTCGATGAACGGTCAAACTGAAAAATTTGTCCCTGGGCATTTTGAACTAAAATGGCCGAATCGATGGCGATGGTTTGCCCCTGAATGATGTCGGTTTGATCCAGGGTGTCAATACTTGTAATTCGCCTTGCTTCGGGATCGATATCGATGATAAAAGCCCCTCTCGATCCATGGAGTGTGAGTAGCTTCCAGGGGGAGATCCACGAACCATACTTCATCGGTACAATGAATTCAAGGATTCGCTCAGATGTCCAGTTGTTCTCTTCCTTCTCCAACCATATCAGGCCGGTGTAGGTGTTCTGGATGTATACCTCTTCGGCAAATGGGCAGGAAATGGTTTGCCAACCACCGGAATAATTGGAGACTAGCTCGGCCCTATTTCCTGAAACTTCAAAAGTGCCTTCGTTGTGACCGCATAATAAGCTTCCCGCTGCCTGGTGAAGGTCCCAAACTTGTCCTGCTGTATTCGGGATGAGTTGGAAGTTCGATTCCGGCTCATTTATCGGCCTGGTATAGAGGCCCTGGTTGGTGCCCAGGTAGAATTGTTCGTTGTGCTCTATGGCGGTATATACGGCACCTACTGCCTGCTGCTGGGCGGTAAAATAGCGAGCAGGCTCTGATCTGACCACCAAATCTATACCTCGATCTAGTCCGACCCATAGGTCTTTGGCTCCATCTTCATAGAGAGCCAAAACCGTATTGTTTTGAAGTCCGTTCTGTCTGTTTAAATGGTACTCGATGCGACGGCCACCGGGTGAGAGGATGAAAAGGCCATCGAGTATGGTACCAATAGCGAGACTACCGTCAGATAATTTTAAAATTCTATTGATCTGAGCAGCAGCTACCTCCTCTGGAATCGGGTAAGGGGTAATCTCGTCCTCCTCCAGTTGGTAGATGCCATCAAAAGAAGTGGCAAACAACATCTTATCTTCCTCTTCTGCAATACCGGTTACTTCACCTCGAAGCACATCTTGTGTTGACGCAATCAGCGAAAATGGCTGATCCGGTCCCCATATTCCGATGCCTCTGCCCGTATTGGGAATGTATAATTTGTTCCCGGCCGGGTAGGAGAACATCAGTAGTCCTGGAGACTGGACAGACTTGATCTCCTGGCCATCAAAGAGGAATAACTGTGCAAACGACTGAAAGACTATAGATCCATTAGAAAGGGACACAATGTGCCAGATTTCCTCTGTGAATGAGCCACCATTGTTGAGTTGATCAGATAAAGAGATGTAAGTCTCTTCTGGTGCTTCCAGGTCCCAGTAGCCAAACTCTCCAAATCCTCCGGCAAACAGCTTGCCATCATGATAGAGAACAGATCTTACGATCGGTTGCCCGGGCAGTTGTCGGTCAATCCACCGGCTACCGTTGTACTGAAATATCCCGCCGGAGTTGGCTACAAATACTTTGCCGTCTTCATCCTGGGTGAAGTTCCAGGACTGGTTTTGCCCGCCGTAGTTGCGCAAATTGAAATGGCGAAGCCTGGGCAGCTCGCTACCATACGCCCGCAAACCCAGCGTTAGTAAAGACAGGAAAAGTAAAAGATGACGGGTCTTCAGTAGAGGGGGATAATTGGCTGAGGATGAAGATATAGAAAAAGCATTACACTAACAAACGCAGATTTTATCCAAAGAAATCGGAGAGTTCCATATGGATATTGAAAATCAGGCAAACGGGTCAGTCGGACCATAAGCAAAGTCTTCAAGACGAGACAAATGGCTACGATCTATTGGCTATGTAAATATTCAACAGGCCCCACTGAGTATTTAGCACGTAGAGACGCAATGATTGCGCTGCTACGATGGCTCTACTGCGCTACAATCCGCCCGGTATTAATTAGGCCCTTCTCACTATGTATCCGGTAAAAATAAATGCCCGAGAGCAGTTCGCTACGCTGCAATTCATAGCGATTGTGGTTCATAGCAACTGTTTTTATATGGCGTCCTTGAGCATCTAGTAATTCTAAGGTGAGGTCGGAGCGTAAATCAGTCTCCACCTCGATGATCGTACTCCATTGGAAGGGGTTAGGATATGCGGTGACCTTCACAGACGGTGAGTCAAGCTCTCCTATATCTACAGTAATAAATTCCTGACCGATCGTGTGAAAGGTTTTGTTAGTAGTAATAGCCGGGTTAGCATCAAAGAAAATGGCGGCTTCGTTTTCAATTCTCGTTCCTGGTGCAAGATCAAGATCCTGTTCGATGGTGAACTGGACGAATCCCTGCGATAAACGCTCACTAGTAGTGCTATCGGGTAGATTGATGTCGGAGAAGGTAAACCGTACTACACCATCATTTAGCAGCTCAAAATCGTATGGATGGCTACTTGCTCCCACCCGTATCGTGGCTGGATCAACTACTGGCGGAAGTCTATCTAAAATAACCACATTACGCGCGAAAGAGGTGCCTATATTCTGGAATTGAATCTTATAGTTTATAGTTGTATTTGGCTTGATATAATGCTCTGCTTTATAGCCCAATGGAAGGGTGGATTTTGCATTGGGATCGTAAGCAGCCAGTACTTCGCTGCAATTGATATCGACGAAATGATCGGCATCATCCATGGGGTACTGATTGACAAAACCCAGGCTAATTGTGCCTTCTTCATTTATGCCACAGCCTTCTACAAATGCACTGGGCATCGATAAGCCCGGATGGCCAGGTTCCTGCTCGCTTTCCAGGCGGTAGAAACTGCCATTACCAATAAGTGGTAGATCAATAATTTCATCAGGGCTGAGCGGGCCGAATGGCTCCCCTTCAATCATGATCACATGGTCTTCAATGATCGTGTATTGAAGTGGTTCGGCCATAGGTGCAGTACCAACATTCTCAATCTCAAAGCGTACTTCATCATCTACGCAAGATGCGCGTAGTTCTACACTTGCTCCCGTCCAGGCTTCATCGGTCGGCAAACAAGTCGAATCTGGAAAAATATGCGCTTCTGTGCATAGTGATTGCCCCATCAGGCCAATATCACAGCCGACCTGAACCTCGATTGTAAAACTAGTAGCCTCAAGAAAATCTATATCTCCCAGGGTAAAGGAATATGTGTTATTTCCCAGATCGGTGAAGGGCAAGGTAGCATTTAGTAGGCTTAGACTATCATCTAGTGTTACTTCAACATAGACATCTTCAGCTAAAATGGTGCCGGAGTTCTGGCAAAGCACATGGAGAATACTCGTCTCGCAAAGGCGTAAACCATAATTCTGGATTTCTACCTCCATTAGTGGGCATTGCTCTACACTTTGGACGGCAAAATCGACCTGACTTGTATCAAAATGAGAAATGGCTACGTCATTGATACAGGTATTCCAATACGGATTGGGGAGGCTCAAGCTCACAGTGTAATCATCTGCATCGGCTTCAATTTGATAGTAGCCATCTGCCGCAACGGCGGCATAAAAAGTGCCCGTGCTGCCCGAAGCGCCCACAATCCAGTCTTCTAGTCCTTGTTCGATGTCTGATTCAACATTGCAATCTTCATTCACATCATAGGTCACATAGCCCTCGATGATGTCTGTAAGCGAATTTCCCAACTCGTCTGTACGGACCAAATACAGGCTTTGATCTTCACCAACACCGTTAACAGATCCGGCAATTACAAAGCCATTATCTGGCAACTGTATAAAGCTACCAGGAGTGTCACGAAAGGGTCCGCCATAGTCTTGCATCCACTCCACACTTCCTTCATCGTCTGTTTTTACCAAACGGATATGATCAAAATCTGCATAGAGTAAAAAGGCAAAGCCACCGTCATTGGTCTCTATTAGTCCGCTAGCAATGTTTCCACTACCAACCTCGGCTGGATAGATTACTGAACTTAAAGTATTTCCTGTTTCGTCAATCTGGTTTAAGCTGAGTTCATTATCCATGTTTTGCCCAAACACGAAAATCTTACCATCTGAAGTCAAGATCATTTCCTCAACCTGTAGTGCATCTTCCAGGCTCCCCATCCAGACCAAGTTCCATTTTGATCAATTTTGTGAGCGCTGGTCAGCAAGGGGTTATTGACAGTAAACCAACTGGAGGATGCCACCGTAAAGAATCCGCCATCCGAAGTTTCGACTACCCGATTATTGAAAATGTTCGTCTCAGGCAGTTCTACGCTTTCTTGTTTCCATATCGTATTGCCAGCCTCGTCTACCTTGGTGATGTATACCTTCAAGCGTTGCGGGTTAAAGCTGGCTTGTCCGCCTACGAATACATATTCACCCGTTGAAGTTTGTATTAAGTCCGACACTGCTTCATTTCCAAATAGATAGCCTGTTGGGGAGTGTGTCCAGATGATGTTGCCGTTTTCGTCGTACTTCCGCAGGTAAACATCTTCTTCCGGAGGAGCATTGCCATCGGAACGAAAGGCGTACACGAAATTACCATCTGAGCTTCTAATCAAATCGCCCGTTGCATTGGGGACACTGCGCAAATCTGTAATCAGACCATTACTATCTGTAAATAGCAACCGTTGATCACCTTGAACATTAGCTCCAAAAATGAAACTGCCATCGGGTTGTAGGAAGATATTTTGGGCAGAAGATGACGCATAAGACATCCCTCCATTTGGTTCGGCGAAGTAAATACGCTCCCAACCCTGAGCCGCTAAAGCGGACACGAAAATTTGGACCAACAGGCAAAATGTCAGTAGTGTTTTCAGCGATCGATTTTTCATAAATGGAATTATGTTTTTGTGGTCGCTAGCAAATTTGTTGCATCTGTGGCGTCTACTCAATTACTTTCTTAGTCATTTGCATCACAAAAAGGCTATCAAATAGTAAATTAGGTAAGCTGTGTAGCCATATTTGGCTTTTTTTTGCATCAAAAACTAAGTTGTGCGGCAGAGTAAACTTTGGGAATTATATGAGACATTGCCAGCTACCGACTGCAAGGCACTACGTAAATGGGTACGCTCTCCCTTTTTTAACCAGCGTGACCACGTAATCCAGCTCTTTGATTATCTGGAAGGATGCCGTAGAAAAAGGCGTACACCAGAGCGGCAAATTGCCTTTGAGCAATTATGGCCTGATTATGAGTTTGACGATCATAAGCTTCGTCACAGCATGAGCTTACTTCTTCGAAGTATAGAGCAGTATTTGATCTGGAAGCAAACTAATAAAAGCCCCGTGCAAGCCCGCTTACTACTCACTCAAGCTTATGGACAGATGGGCTTAGACCGACACTTTAATCACCACTTAGCAGTTGCAAAGAAAGTCTTAGAAGAGCAGGCCATTCGCGGAGCCTCATACCATGAACAACAACACCAATACTATCTGGCTTCCTATCGCTTTAAAGCTCGTCGGAATCGCATGAAGGAACTACCTCTGGAGAACTTGCAAACCAGTTCGGATCTCGCCTTTCTTGCCGTTCAGCTTCGACAAAGTTGTTTGATGCTTTCTCACCAGACGATCTACAATAAGACCTATGATTTCGGAATGTTGCCAGAAGCGTTGGCATATATCGAACGTAAAGGATACTTACGTTACCCGGCTATCTCTGTTTATTATTATGCTTATCACGCCTTGACCCAGCCCGATGAAGAGGCATATTTTTTCACCTTCAAGGATCTATTTTTAGAGCACCAGCAGCAGTTTCCCCCCGATGAGAATCGCAATCTGACATTAGTAGCAATCAATTATTGCATCCAGCGTAGAAACCAGGGCCAGGCCCACTTTAACACCGCTGGATTAGAAATTTACAAGGCCGCTTTGCAGTCAGATATACTGCTACAGAATGGTTTGCTGTCTATCTTCACCTACAGCAATATCACGGCAATGGCTATAGTAGCCGGGGAATTAGATTGGGCCACTCAATTTGTGGAAACCTATAGTTCTGTTTTACCTGTCGATCAGCGCGAGCGCACCTTTGCCTATAATCTGGCACTATTACGCTATGAGCAAAAAGACTTTGATGCCGCACTGGAATTAATCCGGCAAACGGATTCTAATGACCTCTTACAAAATCTTTCGGCCAAGACACTTGCGCTCAAGATTTATTACGAAATCGGAGCTTATGAATTGCTTCGCTCCCATTTGGACGCTATGCGTAGTTTTCTTCACCGTAAGAAAATTCTGGCTTATCATCGTGATCACTTCGCCAATACCGTGCGCTTTACCCGAAAGCTACTAGACCTCCCTCCTTACGCTCCTGAGAAACGCGAGCAACTAAAGGATGAAATTGCCAGTACAGCTGCGGTAGCACAAAAGGAATGGTTATTGGGCAGACTATAAAACTTTCCTAAGCTCGTTCAAGAATGTCGTTTGTAATATAAGTAGGGTGACCATTTCTGCACAAAAACAAAAAAGGCCAGATCATTTGATCTGGCCTTAAAGTATTGGTAGTCAATCTAGTACCGACGGCGGGAATCGAACCCGCACTTCCGAAGAAACTGGATTTTGAATCCAGCGCGTCTACCAATTCCGCCACGTCGGCAAAGCGGTTATCGCTTAGAGGACCGCAAAAATAGGCTTTGGCCGCCGATCTTGCAAGCAAGACCGGCGAGGTAATCATCATCGTACAATCGTGAGATCTCCACGGAAGATCAGGCCTTCGCCCAAATTCAAGCGGAGAATGTAGTAATAAGTACCCTCAGCCAAAACCGTCCCATCGGGTAGAGTGCCGTTGAAATCGTTTAAGTATGGCTTGGCCTCGTATAATATATCGCCCCAACGGTTGAAGAGAATGAACTCGTTGTCGGGGAAGTCTTGTGGATCACCAAACTCCAGTACCTCAAAGACAAAGCGGTCGTTGAGCCCGTCGTCGTTTGGTGTTATGGCATTGTATATTTCTGGTTCGGTACCTTCTGCTTCAACGCGTACCGTCAGCGTACCCTGATCGCAAAGGCCTGCACAATCGCTGGCGCAAATCTCATAGTCGACCGTAAAGGTGCCGCTGATGCCCGCTGGTGCCTGATAAGACAAGCGACCATTGATGTTGCTGGTAAAGCTGCCGAATTCAGGCTCGCCAAGCAGCGCAATCGTAAAGGGACCGCTGGTGTTGTCGTTGAGCGCCAGGTCTATGGTGCCCGTGCCGTCGGCATTGTTGACCAGTAAATTGTCGTCAATGGCTTCTGGCGCCGTCGCCGGATTGATCACGACCGTATCTGCATCATCACATTCAGGCGAGGTACCACTTGCTAGTGAGATGGTCCAGACCAGAATAACCGGCTGAGTAATTCCCGTGACGCAAGCAGTATTGTCACCTGCATTGGGATCGAAGATGGCGCCATTCAATTCCAGGGCCGTCCATTCGCCTACAAATCCAGCTGGTGGAGTTGCCGATACGCAAGTCGAGTCGCCGCAGATGAACTGATCTGGACCAGCATCCGCCGGCGTTTCTTCAGACGTAACCAGTATGGTATCTGAATCTGCACACAAGTTGGTCTCGTTGGTCACTTGTAGCACATACAGACCTGGGCCACTGGCCAGCACCGTCTGCTGAGTCGGATCAGAACCGGGATCGATACCACCCTGGAGCGCTATCCATAGGTAGGTGAAATCTGGTCCCTGGCTACTGTTGCTACCATCAAGCGATACAGGCTCATTACAGAGGACTTCAAAGTCCATACCTGCATCTGCAACCGGTGTGTTTTGGTCGGCCAGGACTTCCAAAGTGTCGGTCACTTCGCAAGCACTCGGAGATTCTACCGTGACCACATAAAGGCCAGGTCCATCTACACTGACAATCAGAGAGCCATTTGGCGGAGTGATGGTGTTACCATCCAGACTTTCCCAGCTCACCATATCCGGAGCATCCATGCCGCTATAAGTTGCCTCTAGCGTCAAACTTGTCGAGGTACAGTCGAAAACATCTGGTTCGACAAATTCGATGGATGCGGCTGTGTCTATACTGGTCTCAACCCGTACAGTACCATTGGTGAAACAGCCACTGAGAGTGTTGATGACCGTGTAGGCATAAGTGCCGCCGCACTCGACCTCTACGACGAAGTCACTCGGCAGTTCTACATCATTACATACGGCCGGCTCAGACCAGATGACCGTAAAGTTCTCTGGATCACCAACCAACAATTCCACGCCAATCGTGGTCATTTGATTGTCGCAATCTAGTGGTACAATCGGCAGGGTGTCGACCATGGGGAAGACGCGGGTATCCACCACATAAATGGTATCAGTAGCCCGGCACTGAGTCTCTGTATTGATGACCGTTAGTGTGTACGTACCGGCAGTACCTACATCCAAAGAGTCATTGCCCTGCATATTGGGCTCTTCTCCGTCTTCGAAGTTATCCCAGACATAAGTGAAGTTGTCTCCACCAGAGGAGAGCGAACCATCCAGCGTACGAATAGGTTGGTCGCAGGTAATTCCGATGGTATCTCGCGTAAGGGCAACGAAAGGCGGTTCACCAAATGACTCGTCTACGAAGGTCTCGATGGTGGTGCCGCAACCTGAATTCTCATTGGTAACTGTAACGGCTATAAGACCACCTCCTGTTGCTACATAGCTGCTTCCGTCTCCTTGCGGGCTACCAGAGGCAGCTCCACTCCATATGAAGGTGTAATTAGGTCCGGCAGGAGTAACGCTTGGGGTAATCACTAAACTATCGGCTTCGCAGGTCAATAAACCTGCCGTGTCGGGCAGTGAAACTGCAGGAACCTCCAGAGATCCGATCACTTCTACATCATCTTGGGCAGCACAGCCAGTTACGTCATTGGTCACGATGATGGTGTACACACCAAGTCCATTTTCTGCGAAGGTTTGAATGTCTGTTGCATTGACAATAGTATCTCCTTCGTACAGCCACTGGTAGCTGAACCCACCTTCACTGGTGCCGCCAGAGGCATCGATGAGGGTTGGAGAATCACAATCGAGTGGAACATCATCACCGGCTTCTACCTGTGGGAAGATTGAGCCTACCACAATGACGTCGGTAGAGTCGATGCAACCATTATCATTGACGACCACCGAATAGGTTCCAGGCGTCAGGACGATTGGTTGAGCAACATTTGACTGTCCAATGGCTAGGTCGCCATCTTCTGTCGTCCAGGTGAAGTTAGCAGATGGGCTAACGTTGTCGTAAGTCACCAGAATAGGTGTACTGTCGCTGGTACAGTAAATCGAAGTCGGAAACATGGGCTGGTTAACAACCGGGTTTCCACCACTGGCTTCTACAGTGACCATTTCGGTAGATTCACATCCATTTACCGTATTGGTGACGGTTATGGTGTAGGTGCCGGGGAGGTCAGCTGTATACTCTGGTGAGTTACCATCGGGGTTGCCACTTTCGTCCAGCCACTGGTGTACGAAATTGTTGCCGAATAAGCCGGTATTCAGCTCGGCGGGTTCCCCATTACAGCCCAGACTAGTCGTGATGGGTACGCCAATATTTGGTGGGTCGCGCTCATCGCTAACCAGAATTTCATCACTGCTGCTACACATAGTTTGTGCGTTGGTCACAATGAGCACATAGCGGCCAGCGCTATCAATGACTGCTGCCTGGGTCTCGCTAATGGTATCTACGGGAACTGAGCCACTGAACTGTACCCACATGTAGGAGAAGAAACCATCGTCACTAGATCCCTCGCCACTGAGGATGAGCGGTTCATTGTCGCAGGTAAGCGCGGTATCGACTGGTCCAGCTTCAGCTATCGGGAAAACAGGGGGAGTCACGACGACGGTATCAGTGGCCGTACATCCTGCTTCTGACCGGGTTTCGAGTATGATAATGCCGTCTATACTCACAATTTCGAGTATGGACCCGCCTGATGGCACAGGATTTGGGCCGGCTATAATTGTTGTACTTCCAGTTGTTTCATTGAAGAGCTGAAGGGTGTATTCTGAGCCTACATTGCCAGGTCCGCCTACGATCACATTGCCGGCGCCACCACAACCCAGAGAAATAGTATCCTGATCACCAATATTGGCTACTGCCTGTTGGGCTGGGTCAAAAGTGACGAACACACTGTCTGTCTCGGATACACTTGGAGTACCATTATTGAAGACGTCATAGACCACCCAACCGGCGCATACATTTCTGATGGTATCGTCGCTGAAGGTCACGAATGGGCGAGATTGGTCGCGGACAAAAATCAGTCCATTTCCACCCGAAATGTCGAAGGCAATCTCACCGTCGCACGCATCAGCACAAGAGGCAGGTATAACGGTTACACTATTGATGATGAGTCGATCTTCTACACATATCTCGGCGTCGGTGAAGAGGATACTACCGTCACCATTCGTGGTCGTTGAGCTGGGCTCACTGTTGGTGGTGCCGAAGAAGGGCGCGCAGTCAGGTGTGAGTAAGGTGTTAAAGCAGACCTCGAAGATGATGGTGCTGTCCGGGATATTGACCGGTGTACCACTGGTTGTCGTGAAATTCAGAATACCAGGCCCGCCATCCATCACGGTGAAGTTGGGTGGAGAGGTAATGGTATTGATCTCTACAAACTCGAGTAGGGTAGGATCGAAGTTGAGGTTGAAGTCAGCTTCTAAAATATTGTCGTAGCTGATGACTCTTACGGGTGTGCAGAAGCTGCTGTCTATACCCTGGCTGGCATCTTCCAATATGATGCCGAAACCTTCGGGGAAAAGTACACAGTGCTCGCCGGGCAAGTCAAGGATACCGATGTTAATCGTTGGATTCTGACTGGTAAAGGCCTGTGGAGGTACCGGGATGTTGATCATCTCAAATGGCGAGCAAGTGCCCGGAATGGCATCTGTGTCTGCTTGCAGGCATATCTCAAACAGGACAGATCCGTTGGCCAGTGTTTCTGCAGCTCCATCATAAGAGAAGGTGATAATACCCGCAGCATTCGCCAGGCTGGCGTCGATAGTGGCACCAGGAATAGCCAGGTTGTCGAAGTTGATGTACTCGAACAAGCTGTTATCAAACTGCAAGGAGAAGCTGGAAGAGACGATATCTTCGAAGCCAGTTACACTAACCGGAATACAAACGGGTTCATTACTACTGATGTCGGCGCTACCTAAGTCGAGTACGAGGCTATCTGGCTGAATGACGTCGATCACACAGTTTTGTGGGTCGATACCGATGATGTCTCCATCTGGTGAAGTCTGAATATTGGTAGGGCTGGAACCAATCACAAAGCTTCCGGCCTCAACACCAACGACTTCAAAACAAATCTCGTAAACTATATCGCCCGGGCCAAGATCTTGTGGGAAACTGATGCTGTATTCTACGCCCAGCACACCGGTTGTCAAGGCTGCTGCATCATCAAAATCAGAAGCGTTCATGCCCAGTGGACCGTAGTTTTGGGTGTTGACGTACTGGAGAATATTGGGATTCCACTTCACCAGATACTCCATGGTGGTGATGTTCTCGAAATTGTCACCAGCTTGTACCTCTACACAAACAATATCGCCAAGCTCGGCTGGCGGCGGACAGTTGAAGATGACATCAAGACCCGCTGGGTTACAGTTGTCGATATCTGCAAAATCGTCTGTCAGTACGGTAGGTAGCAGCTGAAGGTTGTTGTTGGTCGCTTCTACGGGCTGACCAGACGGACCAGGACCAATGGCTATAGGCGTACCATCTCCACATTCACCGACAATGTCAAAACAGACCTGCGCAAAGACCGTATTGGGATCGAGGGTAACAGGCTGGTTGGGAAGAGACTGCCAGGCGAGCAGGAACTCACAAGGATCTGAAATATTGTAAAAACCCTGAATATTATTGGGTATTTCATTGTTGGGAATGACGCTATTCACCTGCAGAACTGAGCAGTCCCAGGTCAAGCCAAGTTGCAGACCATCAACATTGATGAAACCATCGTCCATAAGCAGGTCTACACAGAGCAAGTCCCCTGGCTGGAAGGCACCAAAGGGCACTTCCACAGACATTTGTAGTGGGTCAACACAAACAGAAGCAACACCACAAGTGAAGCCCAAAATGGCATCGTCGGTACAGTCGCCATTACCCTGCTTTTTGCGTACAGTCAGTGGCTGGGGCGCGTTGAAAGGGCATACATCGCAGCTGGTACCGAATGGTCCTTCAACCGTAAAACAAATTTCGAAGAGGACTTCTTCGTCGGCTATGGTCAGGCCATTGGGCAGGTCTTCACAGGTTTCACCTGCATCGGCATCCCATTGTTGCCAGAAAGCAGTTAAAGTTCCGAGACCGGCTAGAGTGGCGTCTATATCCATCAGACTTTCACCATCAATAGTTGTATTCCGGTTGGTTATGCTTTCGAATACTAAGCAATCTGGATCCCAGCGCAGGGAAAAGCCGAATTCGACTACATCACTAAAGTCATCGACGGTGATGGGCATACAGACCGTTTCTCCGGCACATCCACTTACCACTGGCAAGCTGAAAGTAGCTGACTGAGCGGCTAGGGAAGCCGAAGCTAGAAGGGAAATAAAAAGAGGAAGAAATAAGCGAGACAAGTTCATGAGATGCTGGCTTAGTTGATGGGATGGGGTGAGCAAAAAGTGAGTTTGTGGCTGGTCAATTTTATCGATCAAAGGCCATGGAGATCTGAATCTCGTGGGTACCGCCTACCGTAGGACCAAAGCTGGAGAAGCTGTAATCGGCACCATAACCGATGCGGATGTTGTTGTCGAGACCTGAGTTTGGCCCCAAATTGACGCCAGCTTCTACATGAAAATTGCCCGCAGTACTCAATCCCGTCCCCAGGTAAAGCGCATTGTTCATCTGATAGCGCATGTTGAAGTCGGCATTAAAGGGGGCACCTTCTACATACTTACCCCAGGCAGAAAGCTCCATGAAGCTGTCGTTGCGAAAGCGCAGAATGGTGCCGGCCAGGGCGTAATAGTGGCGAACGCGCTGAACGTTGTATTCACCTGCTTCGTTGGTGTATGTCAGGTCAAAGCCCAACAGTTGGGGTACCGAAAGACCTAAGAATATCTGATTGTCGTTTCTGCCTACGGTATTGTAGAAGTAGACACCGAAGCCAACATCGGGGTGAGACTGGGTCTGATCAGTAGAGCCGAGCACATCACCATCGTCTCTCAAGACCAGTTCGCTGGCCCGGACCCGATAGCCCACATAACCACCGGATAAGGCGAGGCTCAGGCCGCTGTATTCGACATCGGAGCCCAGTACGGCCCCAATACGGCCATAGAAGCCCGTGAAGCCAGTTGGCCCGGTTTGATCGTTGATGATATAGCCACCCGCTGTGAGGTTAGCGGCACTGCGGCCCGGATTTACGTAGGAAAAGCGGAGGGTCTGAGTGGTAGGAGAGCCATTAATGCCCGACCACTGCTTGCGATAACTGGCACCGACAGTCATTGGGTAGCCGAAGGCCAGGAAGTCGAGCTCCATGGCTGCCGGATTGATGATGGTGGCATTTTCGCGATACTGAGTGAAAAGGGAAAGCTGCTGGCCCATGAGTGTACTGGTCATACAACAGACCAGCGCTAAGAGCAAAAGTCGCATAATGTTCATGGTTAGTTTTTTGGACTCGGGTCAGACCATGTCGTTATCAAGGCCATATGAACCGATCCTTGCTTCCGGCAATAAGTAACCGGGGTGGGAAAATGATTCGATCGAAAGTAGATTGATTGGCTTGTTTGAGAATCGCGCTTTGAACCAACGCCGCCCAAAATGTAATTTCCAAACAAGATCTATAGTGCAATAAAAAGTCAGTGGGTCGGTGTGATCGCCTGCAAAGGTAGCATCTTGTTTTAGACTTACGCAGGTCGGTGCAGAACGATTAGCGAGTGGTAGGCTAAATTTATTCAACGGTCGTGGATATAAGCTGCTAAAGGGGCTAAAATTTATCTTCGACAGCGGTTTTCTTCCACGTCCCAGCAACCCGCAGCGGCATTCCAGAAAATGCCATAGCAGTGCCCGCGGTCGAGATAGTACCGTTTTTCGATTTTTTGGTTGGGGCCGTAGCTGGTGACCAATCTGGCTACACAGCCGGCTTCGCCTTTCATGTTGAAGAAGCTACTATACCTGGGCCCCAGGGCAAAGTCTGCCCAGCTTTTGCCGTCAAAACTCAGAGAGAAGGATACATTGGCCGTATCGAAGCGATTGGTAAGCAGTATGGACTTGGCCAGCAATACATCGCCAGGATCGAGTTGGGCGACCTGGGCGGGGCCATCTGCTGGGAAGTAGTTCTCGCGCTCCGGTTGGGCGTAGAGGCATCCACCTGCGGAAGTCCAAAAGAAAAAAACAGCACCAAGCAAGGAAGCGATATAAGAGTTCCCCATACTTATTTGCCGTTTCGGCCCATGAGGTAGCCGGCAATGGTACCCATCAGGCCTACGATGGGCGCGATCTGATCATTGCCATAACCCGCAGTCACCAGAAAGACGCCCGATATGACGATTACCACGACAACCGGGAGCTTCAGCGCATCGACCAGATCATTGGTCTGCTTAATTTCTATTCGCCGCACGATGACCCATAGCAAGGCAATGATGATGCCCAAACCAAAAACCAGGACGGCAATAGAGGTGATATATTCCGTTTGTGATCGGGTAGGAATGGCATCGGCATTGTAGTTGGGTCGGGGAACCTGACCTACATCTGTCGGTGGTGGGTTTTCTACCGTAGGAACCTGGGCGGGGGCTTCGGTACTGACTGGCGGCGGAGGTGGGTTGAGGGTGTCCTGGGCCAAGAGCGGCAGCACCACCAGGCTAAACAGGCAGAGGATGAGTATGGGAATGTTGTATCTCATAGGTTTGTGTTTCATCGGCAAGCTAATCTATCTCGCTGATATTTTTGCTCGTGGCGTTCCATCATTTCGGCTCGCTCTCTGCGGTGCGTAGCTGCTAGTAACCGGCGTGCGTTTCGGTCGCCGCCTGTGTTGCGCAACTCCCGCATGTCGCGCCTGTGCTTGCGCCGAAGTTCTTTGAGCTCGACGCGCTGTGTTCTGCGAAGTTGGCGCAGATTGCTGGCACAATTAACCACAAAGCTTGGGTTTTCTGGACGGACGATAGGAGATCGGTCGGTAGCCATAAATATGTTGTACCGACATATGGGCTGCTGGCTAAGGCCCTGGTCGATAGATCGCTCGTAGGTCTGCTGCTCGATGCGTTGGCAGATTTGATCCCAATTGATCAGAGTCTGGTCGGTGAAAATCTCGTAAAAAGCAAAGAGAATCTCACTGAAGAATATGCCGCCTTCCCGCGTTAGGAAGGTGAATTTTTCCGGCCTGGCGCTAACTAAATCGACCACTTTAGTGTAGCCGCTCTGGTCTGCAAATAAGCGATGGTATGGCTCAAATCTTCTGGGAGCTTTTGGCGTCAGTGCGGCAATGGGTGGCGAGTTGCCTTCGGCTTTGTAGTCTGGTGGAACACTCTGGTCGAGCTGGGTCACATTACAGGCAATAACCATATTGATGAGCACGCTGGGGTTCATCTTGATGAGGCGATCTCTGATTTCGTCGAACTCCATGGCCTCTCCGTATCCGTTCAGGTAAAGCTTGGGGTAGTCACTGACACTGTTCGCTTCTCGATATCCATGGCCTGCGTACAGCAGCACGATGATGTCTCGTTCCTGGTATTGGATATCGTGGGTCAGTACTTTTTCAAGCTGCTCTCGACGGAAATCGATGCCACTGACGTCATAGTAATGGATATCGGTAATGCCCAAATGATCGCGCATGAGGTTGATCTCCTGCTCTAGTCCGTATTCGATGCTTCGACAGCCGTCTGCAATGACGTCGTTGTCGCTCATCGAGTCCATAATTTTGATAACGTGAATGTGTCGGGTTTCGAGTTCTTTAGTGTGAATTAACTGGGGGATGATCAGGGAAATGACCACAAAAACAATGCTCCGCATGAATGTTAAAATTGGCTCGGTTTGTGAAGATAGTCTCTACGGAGTGGTTTGAATCGCGGAGCTAAAACGGACAAGTCGGGCTAAAAAGTATCTTTGCGGCATGGCAGCATATGTATTTCCCGGGCAGGGTGCCCAATTTGTAGGTATGGGGAAGGATCTCTACGAGAATAACCCCCGTGCGAAGAACTATTTCCGCCAGGCTGACGAGGTCCTGGGGTTTGCGCTGACGGAGGTCATGTTCACCGGTAGTGAGGAAGACCTGAAGGCTACTAAAATTACACAGCCCGCCATCTTTACGCACTCTATTGCGACCCTGTTTGGCTCCGAAGATCGGGAAAGGCCGGAAGCTGTAGCTGGCCATAGCCTGGGCGAGTTTTCTGCTCTGGTTGCGGCTGGTGCGCTAGATTTTGCTTCTGCCCTGAGGCTAGTCAGCGAGCGGGCAGAAGCCATGCAAGAAGCCTGCGATAGTGTTCCCGGTACCATGGCGGCTATACTGGGACTGGAAGACGATAAAGTGGAAGCCGTTTGCGAGCGCGTGGAAGCAGTGGTTGTACCTGCCAATTACAACAGCCCCGGTCAATTGGTGATCAGTGGCTCCAAGGAGGGCGTGGCCGAAGCCAGTGAGATGCTGACCAGCCTGGGTGCCAGAAGAGTGGTACAATTGCCCGTTGGTGGTGCCTTCCACAGCCCGTTGATGCAACCTGCTCAGGAGCGACTCCAGGCCGCAATTGAAGATACTTTCCTGCGTCCGCCACAATGCCCGATCTACCAAAACTTTGATGCCAAACCCAGTGTGGATCCCGATGAGATCAGGCAAAAGCTCATCGCTCAGCTGACCGGTCCTGTCCGTTGGACGCAGACGATCCAAAATATGGCAAAAGACGGTTTTACTCAATACGAGGAAGCTGGTGGTAAAGGTCGAATCCTGGCCGGACTTATGCGCAAAATCGATAGAGAGCTGGAAGTGGTACAGATGGAAGCTCCACTGGACGGAGGAAATTTGGTATAGAACTTTAGTCTGTTAGCAAGCAGGGTGGGTTTCGATATTTTATGGACATCTTTCTGTTGAATATGTCGTTGCCCTTTTAGCTAGTGGATAGTCTTTTAGTCTGTTAGGGGATTTGATTTTGGGCTTGGGCTTGTTGGGTCTGTCAGGCTGTCGAGTTATTCGTGTAACTGCTCAGGACTTTCCCCTAATCCCAGACTTATACACCTTGCCTCCAAGCAGATTCCCCAAACAGATGAGCAACGTCCTAATCTCTCTAAAAGACTAACAGACTTCCCCTAATCCCAGACTTATACACCTTGCCTCTAAGCAGATTCCCCAAACAGAGGCACAACATCCTAATCCCTCTAAAAGACGAACAGGCTTCCCCTAATCCCAGACTTATACACTTTGCCTCTAAGCAGATTCCCCAAACAGAGGCGCAACGTCCTAATCTCTCTAAAAGACTAACAGACTTCCCCTAATCCCAGACTTATACACCTAGCCTCAAAGCAGATTCCCCAAACAGAGGCGCAACGTCCTAATCCCTCTAAACGACTAACTCCTCTTATTAATCTCGTCTCTAATCTCAGCAGCTCGCTCGTAGTTCTCTTTGCTGAGTACGTCGTCTAGTAGCTCTTGTAGTTCAGTCACGGTATATCGAGAGAGGTTGGCTTCCTCGGCATTGGCTTCGGTGACTGTGCCTTCCTCTTCAAAATCAACATCTTCTTCTCCTTCCAGGACAACCCCGGCAGATTCCAGGACAAACTCGTAGGTGTAGATCGGGCATTCAAAGCGCATAGCCAGGGCCAGGGCATCGCTGGTACGGCTGTCTACCTCTATGATTTCACCGTTTCGGTCAAGCACCAGCCGGGCGAAAAAGATACCTTCTCTAAGGTCGTTGATGATTACTTCGCGCAAATCGACACTCAGGGTATCGAGGGTGTTTTTGAGCAAATCATGGGTGAGTGGTCTTGGGCCTTCCATACCTTCTATGGCCACAGCAATGGCCTGGGCTTCGAATGAACCGATGATCACCGGTAAGCGACGCTGGCCATTCATCTCTCCAAGTACAACAGCGTAGTTGCTGGAAGTCGTTACAGAGCGGCTTATGGCCATTAATCGCAGTTCGATCTTATTCATATTGATGCTGGTAGGGGTACGAGGCCCAACGATCTCAAAGTGTATTTCTCAAAGACCCGCAAAGGTACAGATTTCAAAGTAGCTCACCAACCACCAAAATCCGCTACAGGCCGCATCTTCCTAAAAAGGACACCCCTTATGAATAGTTTAGTTGATCGCCTAAATTTTCGCCATTTCCTATTTATTTGGATCACCGGTATTTTCTGCTTGAATAGTTTGGCCCCAAATCCTCAGGTATCTGCCATCGATAGCAGCCCGATACTAGACTCCATCCCGCCAAGTCCTCCTCCGCCACCTTTACCTCCTCCGATAAATTGCAACGAAATCTACAGGGTAGTAGAGCGCATGCCGCTATTCCCAGGGGCAGAGGGCGACACCGATTACGAGCGTAAATCGGATGCTGATATGCGGTTATTGGAATTTGTATACAGCCACGTTAGGTATCCCGAATTGGCTATAGCGAACTGTATAGAGGGGATGGCCGTCATTTCTTTTGTGATCGATCAGGATGGATATATGCACAGTCTTCGGATTGTTCGCGACCCCGGGGGTGGGACAGGCGAAGAAGCCTTGCGCGTTATGGAATTGATGGCAGAGCTCCATACACCCTGGACCCCAGGTACCCAGATGGGCAAGCCAGTCTCCGTCCAATTCAATATGCCAGTCAAGTTTAGGCTCGAAGTAAGTGAGGATGCACCTCCATGTATTGTGGAAGAAACTATTGAAGAGGCGAGTAAATCTGCACGGTCAATATCAGCCCACACATCTGATGAACTCTCTCTTTCTGCGCGCTTTGCCACCTTGCCAGCGGGCATCCAAGTCCGATACGTATCTGATTCTCCATCCTCTCTTTATGTATTCAATATTAGTGGCCAATTGATCTGGCAGGCTAGCTTACCTCCGGGCGAGCTCAGTCAAATGGTCCCTTTAGAACAACGGGGTGTCTATATTTTCCGAGTTGAAACCCAATCTGGCGGTGAAACCCACCGCATCGGATTCTAGAACCTTCCAGCGTCCGACGCAGGAGGACCTGGAAGCGTTCCTTGTGCTTTCTTTGGGAGGGGACTCTTCATTGTACAAGCATTCAAAGGTCCAAACACTTTCTCTGATGACCTTCGGTGTACGCCCTCCTTGGAGCAATTATCCATTCCTTGTTTCTTAGAATTCGCGACAACTAAAAAGAATGGCAGCCTAAAATAAAGTTGTATAACTTAAAATTGCGTTATATATTTGTGTCATTAAGTTGAATCTTGAATGAAGCTCCCAGCACTAACTCCAAAAGAAGAAAAGGTCATGCAGCTGATTTGGCGCGTCGGCCGCGGCACGGTTTCTCAGTTTATAGACCAGCTTCCGGACCCAAAACCTCCACATTCGTCCATCTCTACGGTGGTGCGCAGTTTGGAGGGTAAAGGTTATCTGGGCCACAAGGCTTACGGACGTACTTACGAGTATTTTCCAATCATTACGAAACGGGCTTACAGTGGTTGGTCACTTAAAGGCCTGGTCAGTTCTTACTTCGGCGGCAGCATGAATGAGCTCGTCAGCTTTCTGGTCGAAGAAGAAGACCTCACGCCAGAAGAACTTAAGGCACTGGCTGAAAAATTAGAGGAAGAGTGAATGATTGGTCTTCCGTACAAACAAGCTAGAAACGAAAAGATTAGTACCCAATAACCCGGACCTCATAACAATTAAACTATGCTTACATACCTACTCCAAGTTTCCTGCCTGATTGCTCTGGTATATGCCTTGTACTATTGGTCGCTTAAGCGGATGACCTATCATTCGTTGACTCGTGCGTTTTTACTTATTGGGCTGTGTGGTTCGTGGGTACTTCCGCAGGTATCCAGCTACCTCGCGCAGGTAGAGCCCATTCCTGCTGTCCAGGTATATCTGCCTGCGGTTTATGGCACGCCAATAGACATCAGTCAAATACCAATGTCTCAACCGGCCTGGGGATGGCAAGAGTGGGCCTGGTTGGCTTACGGTATAATCTGTGCCATCATGTTTTTCAGGTTGCTGACAGGCATAGGCCGCATAGCTGTCTTGTATTTGAGCGGTACCAAGTACAGAAGTTTGGGTAAGCTACACGAAAAATATATCGAAGATGCGGGCAAGCACAGCAGGGTAGAGCAGGCGATTGCTGCACTTGACCCCGATCTACGCAAGTCTGAAAAATGGCCATTCCGCCTCATCGTCAATGAAAAGGTGCGTGCACCATTCTCTTTTTTCAGTAGTGTTTTTGTTTCTACTTCAGATCTCAACCAGCGACCGGAACTGCTCAGCCGACTACTCGAGCATGAGCAGGTCCACGTCCAGCGCTGGCACAGCCTGGATCTGCTGCTCATCGAGCTGACACGCTGCATACTGTGGTGGCACCCGGTGCTACCCGCCTATAAGCGAGCTGTTCGCCAAAGCCACGAGTTTGAGGCTGATGCAGCTGTACTTCGCGAGCGCAAGTCGGAAAAGCAGTCCTACGGTCGTCAATTACTTAACCGCCTCGATAACCCCACTCGCCGACTGGAAGACCAGCTGGCCAACCAATTTTATCACTCCTTTATCTCCAAAAGACTTCAAATGATGAATGCAATACCCACTTCCCCTAAATTGCGCTGGAAATATGCGCTGATTGTTCCCATTTTGTTTGCTGGCGTCATACTCTTTGCTGGATCTAGCGTAAAATCTAATTCTGCTACGAGCTATGCCGCCATGGCGACCGACACCCTCCCACCAGGCACGGGCGATCGCCCAGTCTTTCAGGTGGTCGAAAATATGCCCGCCTTCCCCGTAGAAGCAGAAGGCTTGTCAGATGCTGAACAGACAGCTGCTGCTCAACGCGGGCTGTTAGAATACATCTACACCCGAATCAAGTACCCTGCCGCAGCCCGCACCAACGGTGTTGAGGGCATGGCCGTCATTTCGTTTGTCGTGGAAGAAAACGGCACCCTTGCAGATATCACTATCGCCCGAGATCCCGGTGCTGGCCTGGGTGAAGAAGCCAGGCGAGTTATTTCACAAATGAACGAAGACGGAATCGTATGGTCTCCGGGTCGCCAGGGTGGAGAGCTTGTTCGGGTAAAAATGAATATGCCGATTCGTTTTGCGCTCGAGGGTGATGAAGAGGTAGAAACTTCCACTAATATGGAAGAAGGCGAAACCGCTCCAGACAATAGTGTGCACGTGATTGGATATGCCGCCCAAGAATCTACACCTGCGCCAGCTGCCACCGATGAAGTATTTAGGATGGTGGAACAGATGCCGCTATTCCCCGGTGGCGAAGGCGAAACTTACGAGGAACGCAAGCCGAATGCCGAGCGGAAAATGCTGGAATATATCTACAGCCAGGTCAAATACCCGACGGCCGCCAGGGAAGCGGAGGCCCAGGGAATGGCTGTTGTCAGTTTTGTGGTGGAAAAAGACGGTACCCTCAGCGATGTTAAAATCAGAAGAGACCCAGGCCACGGCATGGGGGCCGAAGCTATGCGCGTCATCGAAGCGATGAATGATGATGACATCTACTGGGAGCCCGGTATGCAGGGAGGCGAGATCGTCAGGGTTCAGTTCAATATGCCCATCCGATTTGCCCTATCCTCTAGCACTGTCGTGGAAGAAGAAGTGGTGGAAGAGCTAGAAGACAGGCCAGCAGGCATCATCACAGAAGACAACAACATCATACTCGGGGATGTCGCTCGCGGCTCAAATGATGATGGTCCATTCTATGCCGAGTTCTTTATCAATGGCGAGTATGCGGGGGAAGTCGGTGAATCCGAGTCCGTATTAAACGAAATTGACCCCAACGATATCGAGTCTATCACAGTCATTAAGGAAACGGAAGAAGTTGCCTTGATGAGGAGAAACCCGGAAACGCAGGGCATCATTTTGATACAGTTGAAAGAAGATTCTAACCGCCGTGGGCGCAGGATCAACAGAGATGCCATCGACATATCTAACGGGATCGACGACAATATTTTCCAGGCTCAATTTGCCACTCTAGAAGAAGGAATCCAGGTGTCCTACCAATTGAATTCAATCGATGGCGAATCAAAGCTATTCATCTTCGATACCAGTGGCCGTCTGTTGGAAACCCGCCCGTTCCGCGGAGGTGAAGTTCGTTCAACAGTTGGGCTCAAGCAACGCGGGGTGTATATCTTCCGAATTGAAGCGGAAGGTCAGGCGCAGTCCTACAGAGTGAGTTACTAAGTCAGATTACGGAAGCATTTTGTTGCGCCCCGTTGTAGTCCTTGAGCATCAAACGTTTTAATAAGTAAAACTACCTGTTTGTACAGGTAGTTTTACGCTTTTATGGGGTTTAAACACTATTTTGTTAGGTGTACATGCTAGTTTGTGGGCATACAAGCTATTGTTAGAGATGAAAGTTAGACTCACTGGTTTTTTCGCCCTTGTATGTGCCACTGTTTTTGTGACAATTCATGCACAAGTCATTGCAAGCTTCGAAGATTTGCCCACTACACAGAATTGTAACTCCAGTATATGCGACTATGAAGATCAAGATGATCCACTAACCGCCCATACCTTACAAGATTTCAATGGTATTCCAGTTTCTTCTCCGGGAGCTGCCGGTGTACTTGGCTTTATAGCCACCTTTACCCCCTCTCGCACGGGTTCCTCAACTACAGGTCTTACAGACGGAGACTTTTTTGGCTATGCCGAATCGACTACCGTTATCAGTCAATTTGGGGAAGGACCTACAGATGGTACTCAAGCCTACATGATAGAAGATACCGACGGCTTGGTCACGCTTACTTTCGACAAGGTTGATCTATCGGGCGGAATCTCTGCACTTTTCAGCATGGATTTCCACCTGGAGTCGACTAGCTATGAAGAGTCAGACGGACAAAATGATCGCTTTTATGTGCGTATAGATATAACGAATTGTCCCGCAGCAACCACAGTCACAGTCCTGGATACTGACGGTGGTGGATCTGGCGGTGGCGGTGGCGGCGATATTGATGATCTGGCTATCGAAGATTCCTGGATGGCTCTTAATGAAAACCTCAACCTCTACCTTGGTTGCGAAGCCCAACTGGTCATTGAAGTCGATTTTAATTCAGCCTCTGAAGAGTTGGTCATCGACAACATTAGCTTTAGCTCAGGCACCATCTTGCCCGTTGAATATTTAAGCTTTGATGCCGAAGCAGACAATGAAGGAGTTATGCTCGATTGGGCCACCGCCTCTGAACAGGAAAATGATTATTTCATCGTAGAGCGTAGTGCAGATGGACGAAGCTTTGAAGCCATCGGCCGTATCGATGGACAAGGCGATAGCGAGCTGCGCAATGATTATCAATTCCTAGATCAGTCGCCTTTTGACGGACAAAACTTCTACCGCCTCAAGCAGTACGATTTTGATGGTAGCATGTCTATGAGCGGATTGATTAGTGTAGACTTCCGCAGGTCGGTTGCTGTTTCCGACTTCACGCTTGCTCCCGTTCCTACCCAAGATTTCCTGAACGTACGGCTGGATCAGGAAATACCAGAAGCCTTTGATCTGGAGATTCTGAATGTTTATGGCCAATTGATCTTGCGATCACCTGCAAATGCCGGTCAACTGGAATACAAATTGCCCGTCGCCAGCCTGCCCACAGGGTTTTATTGGGTCAGAATTGGTGAAAGCGTGCGGAAATTCTACAAGAGGTGATGAGATTCAATGACAAGAATTTCTGATATCTTGCCGTTAATAAGACTGCAGGCAAATTCTGCCTGCCTTTCTTTCTAGACCCCGGTAATGTTTTTTTCACTTTGCGCTTCGGACTCCAACAACCGATGAGCATGACAAACACTTACTATCATGGGTGCACGCATTTCCCTTTTATTTCTATCGCTAATGGTCTTCTCTTCCTTGTGGGGGCAGACCATTTCCTCTTTCATACATGTCGATCAGTTCGGCTACCTGAGCAATGCCATAAAGGTTGCTGTTTTGTCAGATCCTCAGCAGGGCATTAATGCCGCTGACAGCTATAGCCCTGCAGGTGATCTGGAACTCAGAGACGCCACCAATGACCAATCTGTATGGACGGGCACACCTACCGTCTGGAATGGTGGCGCGACTCACGACCAGTCTGGCGATAAAGGTTGGTGGCTGGATTTTTCCTCCGTCAGTACGCCTGGCAGCTACTACGTCTACGACCCTGCTAGCGGTGAACGTTCCGCTATATTTGATATCGGTGATGATGTATACGATCAGCTGATGGCCGATGCAGGTCGGGCTTTTTACTACAACCGATGCAATGCGCCAAAGCAAGCCCCCTATGCAGAGGGGCCATGGGTAGACGGAACCAACTTTCTTAATGCCAATCAAGATGCCGATTGTATTGCTCTGAGTGATCCCGGCAATCAAAGTTTGAGAAGAGACTTAAGCGGTGGCTGGTTCGATGCCGGCGATTACAACAAGTACGTCAGTTTTGCCTTTAGTGCTGTCAATCCGATGCTGTGGGCATATGTCGAAAACCCGGAGTCTTTTACCGATAACTGGAACATTCCCGAGTCTGGTAATGGTATCCCAGATCTACTTGACGAAGTCAAATGGGAGTTGGACTGGCTGCTAAAAATGACTAACCCAGATGGCAGTGTGATCAACAAGATGGGGAGCATCAGTTTTGATGATAATAGTGCCGCTCCACCGAGCGCTAATACCGATGATCGCTACTATGGGCCGACCTGTAGCTCTGCGAGTATTTCCGCTGCCGGTATGTTTGCTCAAGCTGCCGAGGTATATGGTGGTTTTTCGACCTTTACCAGCTTTGCTAATGAGCTGGAAACCAACGCGATATCTGCCTTTGCTTATTGGCAAGATTTAGCCAACACAGGTAACCTCGAGTACGATTGTGACGACGGTACCATCAAGGCCGGTGATGCAGATCTCCCCGAAGCTACACAGTGGGATTTTGCAGTTGTAGCAGCCGTTCACCTTTTCGCCTTAACGGGAGATAGCGATTACAGTGATTTTGTTGTATCAGCTGCAGCTGCCGGACGCCTGGAGCCGCTGGAAACCGGCTTCTGGGGAGGTGATCGAGCCCAGCTCAATGATGCGCTTTTATACTATACCACCATAGTTGGAGCCGATGCAAGTTTGAGTAGCCAGATTACCACTTCTGTTACAGACGCAGCCACCAACAACTGGAATGGCTTTTTCGGCTTGAATACGGGCGATTTATATCGCGGATTTATGCCCGATTGGTCCTACTTCTGGGGAAGTAACAGTATAAAATCCAGATATGGCAGCCTCAACAACGCCTTGGTCTATTATGGCATTAACCCGACTGAAGAACCCAATTATCGAGCGCAGTCGGCAGCCTTGCTTCACAACTTTCATGGGGTAAACCCACTGGGTATGGTCTACATATCTGGAATGGAGGGGCGAGGAGCAGAGCGGGGCATTCAGGAAATCTACCACACCTGGTTTGCCAATGGTAGCGATTGGGACAACAGCTCTACCTCATTGTATGGTCCGGCTCCGGGCTTTGTATCCGGTGGGCCAAACCCCAATTTTACCCTCAATTTCATTTCGCCACCAGCAGGGCAGCCTATTCAGAAAAGCTACAAAGACTGGAATACGGGATGGAATGGCAGCTTCAATGAAAACAGCTGGGAGATTTCCGAACCAGCGATTTACTACCAGGCGGCTTATATCAGGAACCTGGCCGCGCAGATGAACAATCCACTGGTGCTGCCTGTGGTATATGCCAGCCCATTGCAGGGGCAGGCCAGGGAGCGAGATGTGCTACTCAGTTGGCGAATTTCAGAAGAAATCGACCTCAGCCATTACGAGCTAGAGCACCTGGGCGTCAATAACGAATGGCAGAGAATAGGGCGTGTTAACGCCCGAGGTCTGGA